>DAOSYC010000204.1:4405-6117 GCA_035380905.1 Spirochaetota bacterium
GGCGCGGGGTTATATTCAGTCACGGCCTGTTCTCGTCGAAGGACGGCTACAAAATTACCTCCCTGGCAAAGGACATTGTGGGTGCCGGGTATACGCTTCTCACCTATGACTTTTCCTTTGTGGGTGAGTCGGAGGGCGATATCTCCCTGCTCTCCGTACTGCAGGAAGTGAACGACCTGGAATGCGCGGTACGGTTTTTTCTGGACTACGGGATGGACTCGGTCCATCTTATGGGCTCCAGCATGGGAGGCGCCGTGACCCTGCTCCACGCGGCGGCGCATCCTGAGTCCATCGGCTCTCTTGTGCTCATCGCGACACCGGTGGACCTGGAGTCCCTCATTATCGACAATACCGATATTCGTGATGTCGATGCGCTCCCGGACGACGGCATGACCGACCTCCAGGGGTTTCTCATCACCAACCGCTTTTTCAAGGAGATCAGGAAAGTTGATGTCCGCAATGCCGTAGAGCACATTGCTGTCCCGGCCCTGATAATTCATGGCGGAGAGGATGTCGTGGTGGATGCGGCAAACGCCAGCTACGTCAGCAGTCACCTCGCCGGGGAGCATGAGCTTGTGATAATCGATGACGGCGATCACCATCTCACCAGAAAAGGGGACATGGACTGCATCAGGGACAATGCGCTGCGGTGGTTCCGGAAATGGGACAGAGATTAATGATTGACTTCCTGCCGCCGGGGAAGTATTCTATTATCTGATAATGACCAACTTTGTGGTAACACTTTTTATTGAATAGGAAACAGCAATGCCGCGGTCACTTAGTTTAAGTCCTGACTTCCAGGATATGATTGAATGCTTTCTTGAGGAGGAGGTGCGTTTTATAGTTGTCGGTGCCTATGCTATGGCAGTTCATGGATATGTGAGGGCCACGGGGGATATTGATTTTTTTGTTGAGCCAACTGATGAGAATGCGGCGAAAGTGTATAATGCACTTGTGCGGTTTGGAGCTCCACTTGCCGGAATAGTACAGCAGGATTTTTCTACAGAAGGTACTGTTTTTCAGATGGGGCTTTCGCCATTTAGAATTGATATTATTACAAAAATTGAAGGTGTTTCTTTTGAAGAGGCATGGCATGATGCAGTGTATCCCGAGGGGGATGTTACGAAAGTGCCTTTTCTTTCACTCCAGAACCTGATAAAAAATAAAAAATCCACAGGCAGGGATAAGGACACTGTTGATGCCCGAAAGATGGAACGTCTGCTGCAGGGGAAATGATGGATTCGGATAAAACAACATTTGAAGAAAGGAAACTTTTCCGGCAGGAAAAGTGGACGGGGCAACTTGTTCATGGTTTTGATACAGAGATGCCTTTTGCTGAGGGGACAATCATTGAAAACATTGAAAGCCTTGAAAAATTGCGGCGGATGATGTATCCTGAACTGATTAAGGGGCGAATTAATAAGGGAATAATAAAAAAATTCAAAAGATGAATATATAATAACACTGCTTATCACACAGGAAATCCCCCGGTTGACCGGGGGATTTCCTGTGTGAGTTGTATGTAAAAAAATGTTATCTGCCAACCTCATTGATGAGTCTTCCAAGAGTCTGGTCGTGGGTGGTAACGGTTTTCTGGTTTGCTTCATAGCTCCGCTGTACCTCAATCATGCTCACCATTTCCCGTACCACATTGATGTTGGATTTCTCGAGAAATCCCTGCAGCACCTTGTACTGACCGGGAGGGAGGGGAG
>DAOSYC010000205.1:0-6117 GCA_035380905.1 Spirochaetota bacterium
CGAAATAAAAAGATTTGACAATAGTATAATTTCCAACAATATTTTAGTATATAAACAATGAGTGGTGTGAGATGAAGCTGCAGGACGAAAATATTGCGAAAGAATTTAAAAGGCGCCTGAAGTCTGAGATGGAAATTACAGATTTCAGGGTGTTTGGTTCCCGTGCTGATGATACAAATGATATGGACTCGGATCTTGATATCTATATTCAGCTGAGAAATTACACGAAGAAGAAAAAGTACCGGATATACGAGATTGCGTGGGAAGTTAGCTATGAAAAAGGTGTAGTAATATCCCCCCTTGTTTTTTCTCAGAAAGAAGTTACGACATCGCCTCTTCGTTCATCACCTATATTAAAAAAAATTACCCGGTCTGGAATTGTGATATGACCGACCTTGATGTGCTTTTCGATTACAGAATGAGACAGGCAAGGGAAACCCTTACGGATGCCGAGGGTATGCTTCGTGACGGATATTCTTCACGATCAATTATAAACCGATCATATTACGTACTGTTCTATTCTCTTCTGGCATTGTATGTGAAGGAGGAATTTGCACTTTCGACTTCAAAACATGCCGGAATTATCACTATATTTGACAGGGATTATGTTCGTACCGGGATTTTTGATAAAAAGTATTCCAGAATTCTTCATATGATGTTTGACCTGCGGCAGGAATGTGACTACAAGGAATTGTCTGATATTACAGAAGAGGAAGCGTCACAGGCTGTACAGAATGCCGGTGAATTTTTCACCGCGATAGAAAAATATATTGAATCAAAGAATCAATAGTAACCATAAAAAAAAATACTCCCTATTATGAGTATGCAATAATTTACATGGTTTCCCTGCATTTAATACACTGATATATTGTTCTGTTTACGGGAGTTGCAATTCCCGTCTTTTCCCCGTAATTGCAGATAGCGCCGTTGATACTGTCAATTTCCGTCTGCCGATGTGCGGCGAGGTCCTGCAGCATTGAACAGCGGTTTTCAGCGGTCTTTCCGCATACCTCTTCGGTGGTCTTGAGCATCCCGGTTTCATCAAGCGCTATTCCCATGGCGTTTGCCACAGTGACCGCTTCCCGGACAAGGGACTGCTGCAGCTCCCGGCAGAAGCAGTTTTCGATAACCTTTCCGTTCTCTATCCCGAAGAGGGCTCCCAGGGGGTTGATGCCTGCGTTGATGACCGCCTTCCTCCACACGGTCAGTTCCGGATCGGGGGTTACGGTGACCTGGATTCCGGCACCGCGGAGAAGGGCCGCAGCGCCTTCCACGGCCTCTCCGGATTTTCCGCCGATGATGGTCTCCCCCATTCCTCCCAGTATCAGGGCGTGATGGGCGCTCCTGTATGCGCCGATTGAGGTGGATCCGTAGACAATACGTTCCGGGGCAGCATGTTCTTCAATTATTTCCCGGTTCCCCAGGCCGTTCTGGAGTGAAACAATGACCGCAGTGTTTTTTATAACGGGGGTGATATCGCTCATCGCATCGGCAGTGGCGTAGCTTTTCACGAATACCATAATTGTATCGCAGTCCGCGAGTATTCCGGGGTCAGAGCCTGCCTGGAAGGCAATGGTTTCTGATGTACTTCCGGCGGTGACCATAATACCCTCAGAGAGAACCTGTGCCAGGCGGGGTTCCTTTTCATATATAACGGGAGCCATATTATTTTTTTGCAGGAAATATGCGAAAATGGAGCCCATTGCCCCGCCGCCGATGATGCCGATTTCATTCATAGCTGTTTTTATCACCCCGCGCCCCCGAAAGGGATTGTTGAGGGGTCAGAGCCCCGTGAAAAGAAGCAGGTCAGACCTTTTCCTGAACGGAAATCGGGCTGATGTAATGCTTCATTCCAATATTATTAAAGGGGATTTATTTTATTTCAAGTCATATTTGACATTACAAATCCGGTTTTGACAGCCATTTGACCTGACAAATATAATGTGCGGTACTCTTACGTTTATCCGGGATACTATTGTAAAAGGCGTCTTGTGAAGACATTGGAGTGAGCTGAAGTAGAATTACCGCAGCCGCGTGATGTTTTTGCTTTCAGTGATGTCCTTGCCCTTGATCTGAAAAGGGATACTGTACCATCCCCCCCGCTTGTACTTGTTCAGCTGCAGGAAGGCAGGGTTGGGGAGGTCCAGTATAAAGTTTTTTGTGAATTCAAGGTCCATCTTCATGTCACCCTCAAGGTTTCTGTTCAGATACCCTTCGAGGTTTAGTCTGATATCAGGTGCGGTAAAACTGAACGCATTAATGTAATAATTATTACCCGCGATGTTGAAATTTCCATGTATGGTGTTAAATTCGAGGTCTTTCAGTTTATACTTCAATTCAGACAGCCATATTCCCAGTCCGTTCTGAATTCCGGTATTTGCCACCTTGCCGTTCTGAATGGTGAACTCCATCTTCCCTTTCAATGATTTTGTGAGTTCCTGCCCTCCCGCTACCCGGAATGATGCTTCCGCGCTGCCCATGGCGGTCCCGAAGAACCGGTTATTCATTTTTTTACTGAGGTTGGCGATATTCTGAACTTTCATCCTGTCAAAGCCCAGTGAAAGATCAACATCGATTGTATTCCGTGAAAAGTCAACAACACCTGTCCCTTTGACGTTGCCGCCGAAAAGACGCATAGTGAACCTGTCCATCATCAGCTGTTTCCCGGTCAGATGATATTGTATAAAAGAATCCTGAATAGTGATGGTATCAACATTCAGTTTTTCAACTGTTATTCTCCCGGATATAATACGCCCGATGTTGATACCTGCCGGCTGGATAGTGCTTTTTTTGTTGTCGTCTTTCGGAACGGTAAATTCTTTTGCGGCAATGTTTACCACAAAACGTTTGAAATTACCGTCAAGGGTTGCTATGGATACCGACGCAGGGTTATCCAGGATTGACATTGAAATATTTCCCTTCTGGAGGGTGTTATTCCGTATAACAATGGTATCATTGATGTGTGATATTAACTTCCGTGTTAATCCGAGCCCCCCATCCTTAATTTTCAGCTCTCCGGAGTGTCGGCCGTTTTCGTAACTGTACCATCCCGCTGCAAACCCGAAAGCCTGTTTCGGTATAAAGGGGAGCAGGCTTTCGATATCCCGTAAATTAACGCTGATATTTTTTAACGAAAGTTTTGTTATCCCCCTTCCGGGAATAATTGTAAGGTTGTTCAGGTATGTTGATGAATCATTCAGAGAGCCTTCAACATCTGTCACGTATACATGTTTTTCGGGAATTGTTACGGTGCATTTCCCGACAACGGAAAGAGTCTGATCATTTGAGAGGAGCGAGGTGCCCTTAACGTTTCCTTTAACCGAGGACCGTGTGATGGTAAGTTTCCGTATTATCCCGTTAAAATTCCGGAAGGGCAGAGACAGGTCACGGCCCCATGTATATACCCAGGGCAGGGCACATGTGTCAAGGTTAACATCAGACGTTATGGTAAAGTTCTTGTCAAGATTCAGCACCTGTATTTCATCGGTGCGGAGAGTACCACGCTTTGAAGGCAGAATGATGGCACAGTCAGTGATCCCCAGCCTGTCTTTCCTGGTGAGGTCAATAACAGCGCTTATATGGTAGGTGCCCTTGAGCGGCCTCAGGCTTTCTTTCGGTTTTTTAAGGTTGATACGGGCGTTTTCCAGCTTGATGTATGACAGACGTGTTTCTGTTGATTCCATCCTGTTGTTATGAATGTCACGGACCAGGCGGGCGATATTTGATTCTCCATTTGTATACTCAATAGTGAGATCAAGGTTTTTGATGGTGATATAGTTGATGTCGAATTTGTTCTGAAGAAGGGAGCTTATTGAAAGGTTGAGCCGTCCTTCAAGGGCCCGGGCAAGGATTTCATCCTCCTTCGTTGTACCGTCATACAGAACCACGTTTTTGAGGAGGATACCCCTGAGGCCATAATCGACCTCCCGGATATATACCTTCCGTTTCAGTACATCTTCCGCCCGTTCAGTAATGAGAGATAAAAGCCTTTCCTTCGGGTAAAAATATACAAAGAGGGTGATACCTGCCGCTGTTGTGAGGACAAGAAGTATCACTGCTGCAATAATGATTTTAGATACTCTTGCTAGCCTCACGCTTCCTTTCCATAGCGGATTTTTTTCTGAAGAAATGAACGGTCTTTTCCAGCTCTTCCACATCGGTACAAATAATCTTGCCCTGTTCGAGCTTGATGTGTTTATCTTCCAGAAGCTGTACGGCAAAGACTTCGCCCTTTTCGGAAGGAAGCCCGACCATGTTGAGGAGTTCTTTGACGCCGAACTCAAAATTATGCGCGAGACGCGGGGTTACTTTTATTTTCTGTTTTTCTATCTGGAGCAGCAGGGTGTCATAAATCCGGCCGATGTTATCATTGATCATCAGGTTTTCCAGCTGCCGGTAGGCGGTCCATATTCTCTCGCTAAGCAGTTGTATAAGTCTTGTGGCAAGCTGCGGCTGAGCCTGAACCATCCCTTCAAAATTCTGTTTGTTGATTACGAGCAGGTTCACGTCTCCAAAGGTGATTGCAGATGCGCTCCTGGGTTTGTTCTCAAGAAGCGCCATTTCACCGAAGATATCCCCGGGTTTCAGTACCGCAAGGAGCACCTCTTCATTTACGATCTTGGTAATTTTAACCTTCCCCCCCTGGATTATATAGAGCTCATTTCCCGGTTCATTTTCGCAGAATATCATGGTGTTGTCATGATATGACCTTGAAAGACTGGCTGTCTGGGGTGTTTCGTCAATTTTAAAGGGTGCTTTGAGCGCCTTCAGTTTTTTCAGTGAGTCTTCTCTTTTGGAGTGGTTCGGACAGTATTGTATAAAGCGCTGGTACGCGTACACCGCATGTTTGTATATCTTATTTTTCAGATAGTATTCGGCAATATTATAAAGGTGTGAAGGGTCTTCCTCTACGGAATCTTTAAAGGTGAGGCGTGTTATTGCTGTATCAAAATCACGGAGCTTTCTGCTGAAAAAACGGATGATTTTCATCGCGATGGTAGGGTTTTTCTGGATGAGGACACCGAACTGCTCATTTTCAACTGAAATGAGTGAGACATTCGTCAGGGCGATTGCAGTTTCAATCCGTGCGTGGCCGCTCATACAGGATATAACGCCAAAAAAATCCCCCGGACCCACGACGGTATAGGGTTCTTCCGCAGATACAGCATTTTCCTTCGAGAGACGCACCTTGCCGCTTCTTATAATATAGAAGTTGCCTGCATTCTTTTTGCCTTCAACGATGATGAATGATTTCGCGACATAGTTTTCTACTTTGAACTGGGTTGATGGCGTTGGCATTCTTTATATCTCTTTTTCTGCTTATCCGGAAATAGTTTCTGTATGACAGACTGCACGAATTTGATTTTTATGCAATAAAAAAGTGCCTTACATGGTTATTTACAACACATTTTTTCCAGCTTGTTTTTACGTATATTCCAGCATATTGTATCATACTTCAAGTATAAAAGTGTGAAGTATTATTGTAAAAGTCGGCATATGGAAATATTATATTCAGTAATAAATCATGAAAAATATTATCTGCAGTATAAAAAAAGAAATCCAAAATACCGTGTATACACCGTGAAATGCCGCATCCTCTCCAGATAAAGTATAATGGGTGACCATAATTATAATAAGAGTTTAGCGGTTGAAAATATTTAATTGTGAACCGATTGTGTATGGGTTTTTTATTTTAAGATATGCATTAATGGCGGAACTTCTTTCATCGCTTCCCGTTGCCGCAGCTCCCCAGACATTCGTATTACCGGAGTTGTCTCTGCGGAAGATATTCTTCCCAACCCGGGAAAAACGGGGAGGGGACACGTCCTGTTTAAAGCGCCGCATTGGAGAAAGGGGGTCATCGTTGGTTGAAAAACCTGTATTCCGGGGAGGCCGCACATCAGCACTGAAACGTTTCATGAAACGCAAAGGATCCTTCTTCCCATTGTTGTTAACAAAGGAACTGTAAGGGTTGCTGTATGAGCTGGTGGTTGTATGTATAAATTGTGACATTACAGTTGGATTCCCTCCCCAATAGCTGTGTGAACAGCTATTTACTAAATAGTATAATCATAATCCTGTAGTGTCAAGCTTTTATTGCTGTATTTTAATGCCGGC
>DAOSYC010000206.1:0-6096 GCA_035380905.1 Spirochaetota bacterium
ATAATCAAGAGTAGTTGATGATGGAGTGAGATTTGTTTCAGCACTGTACACTTCATAGTATGCCATAAATCGTACGTTTTTACTGAACTTGTAACCAAGACCTGCAGCCCAGAGAGTAGTAGTTACTTCTGTGCCGGCTGTATCGTCGAATTCGGTTACGCCGCGTGCGTACCGCCCTGCGATAAGCACAGGAACACCCGCAACGGACTGAAGATTCACATTCAGGAATGCATCCATGATTGTGTAATCTGTTTCAGATGCAACCTGCGCGTCTTCATAAGGCCATGCACGGGTACTTTTTTTCCCAACGATGTATGATGCGCCAACCTTGATCAGGTCTGTGGAGTACGCGATTGTACCGCCATAGTATCTGATATAGTTATCACTGTCATGACCATCGTCGGTTACCTGGTTTCTCATATAACCTGCGATATAAAGGCCCGGAACCGGCTGAATTGTCAGCATACCGAGATATGCCTTTCCGTCATCACCGGAAGCTTCCTCATCCGTCTTCTTGTAGCCTTCGCCGTTCGTCACCTGCGCGGTTAGAGTAACCATACTTGCAATCTGCAGTTCAGCGCTTACACCCATATCAGCTGATGTGTCAATCGACTGACCGAGAGCAGTGGTGCTTTTCGCAAGAAGCTTTTTGGCGGCATCAAGATAGTTGCTGTTGAGCCACCGGTAGTCACTGACCTTGTCAATGATACCGATTGCGGCAGTGCCCACCATACCAAACTGCAGTGTAAGGTTTGCAGCACCCATTCCAACTTTAGCCTGAACATAGGCGTTCTTGACATATACAAGATACCGTGTATCACTGCCGCCTGCATCGTTGCCTGCGTCAAGTGTCACTTTCACACTCCATATCTGATCAAGCTGGTGCTTGAACTGCAGATATGCCCGCTGCAGCTGAAAGCTGTTCTGGTGCTCGCCTTCATCTGCTGCAGGAGTTGACATCTGCTTCATCCACTGAATATACATCTTGCCGGACACCTGGGTTACAGACTGATTCGAGTCAGCGGCAAATGCTGCAGATGAAACCGCGAACATAAGTGCCAGTGCGCCGAAAAACAATTTTGAACGCATAAAAACTCCTCCTGAAACTATTTAAATGTGTAACAATTTTCTGCTTCACGAATCATACCGTGTGAATCATCCAAACATGCCTTCACAGCAACCCGTGAAACCTGTACGACTGATGGGAATAAACCCCTTCCGGATTTATAAATAATAAAGGTGATATAAATTTTTTGTTAATCCATGCCGGGTAAATTTTACTTGAATTTGTTATACCGAACATCTATTGTGTCAGAAATTCCGTATAATGAGAATTATTATATCGAATAACTGATACACTCAACCTTTATCACTACACATACACATCGGAGGAATTGAATGAAAAAAAATCTGGTACTGCTTCTTTCCCTGGTACTCCTTTTCGGAGTCGCATGCAGCGGCGGGAAGTACGGAGACATCAAGGATGCCCTTAATGATCTCATTGACATGCAGGAAGAATACATTAACACTATCCAGAAAGCAAAAGGTGCTGGTGACGTTGCATCAGCAATCAACAGGTATGCTGACAGGTTTATTAAAATAAAACCGCGTCTCGAATCTTTTGAGCAGAAGTATCCTGAGTTGAAAAAGCAGAAAGAGCCGCCAGCAGAATTGAAGGAATCATTTGAGAAACTTACCAAGTCTGCAGAAAGGCTTGCAACAGCATCCATGACAATGCTGAAGTACCTGAATGATCCTGAGGTACAGAAAGCAACCGAGCGGCTCAAAAACCTGAACAAGTAATATAATACTGGCGTATTATGAAATTTCGGGCGAAGGCAGGAACAACTCCTGCCTTCGTTTTTTTGTATTCGAGCAAAAATCATTGACATATATTTCGTATAAAAGGATATTCCTTATGTAGCTGCAGTTCACCTGTGTTACATTGCGCTGTTGCAACACCGGTGAACATCAACGCAGCTGCACGCCGTATAACGATATTACCATGGAAGAGGATGGGATCTGGTGGTCCCTGCGGTCTTCAAAACCGTTGGCTGTAATTTATTGCAGCGGCAGGTTCGATTCCTGCCCCTTCCGCATGCACTCAATGGCAGAGAAATCAGAAATATTACGAAACATCCCCCAGGTGGAAGTACTTCTCCGGGAGGAACACCTGCAGCAGCATATCTCCCGCATCGGCAGGAGTGTTGTTGTGGGCATTGTACGTGATGAAATCGAAAAATTCCGTTCCGCGGTAATGAACGGAGGAACTGCTGCCCCCGAAGATCTCCATTCCGCAATCAATGCCGCATGCGAAACAAAGCGCCTTGAGAAACTTCAGCATGTCATAAATGGCACCGGGGTAATCATCCACACAAACCTGGGACGCTCCCCCCTTTCTGAGAAAATGCTGACACTGCTGAAGGATGAACTTTCCGGATACGCGAACCTGGAATACCATATCCCGTCAAAGGGCAGGGGGAAGCGCGGGGGTTACGCTGAAGAGCTCATGTGCCACCTCACTTCCGCTGAAGACACCCTCATTGTGAACAATAATGCCGCCGCGGTATTTCTTATGCTGAATGAATTCTGCACGGGGAAAGAGGTTATCGTGTCCCGGGGGGAACTTGTGCAGATCGGCGGAGGGTTCCGTGTTCCGGAAATAATGGCCCGCAGCGGCGCACATCTCGTTGAAGTGGGCACTACCAACATCACTTCCATCGATGATTACCGGAACGCAATAACAGAAAACACCGCGATGATACTTTCCGTTCACCGGTCAAACTTCGCCCTGGAAGGGTTCACCGCGGAGCCCTCCCTGAAAGAAATTTCCTCTCTGAAAAACGAAACGGTACTCTTCGGCAGGGACCTCGGCAGCGGCAACCTGGTGTTTGACCCCCGTCTTCCGAAACCATTTGAGCCCACCATCAGCCATGAGCTTTCACAGGGGGCCGATATTATCAGCTTCAGCGGAGACAAGCTGCTGGGCGGGAGCCAGGCGGGATTTCTCGTAGGGGGAAAGGACCTGATCAGCCGCCTCAGACGCAACCAGCTGATGCGCATGCTCCGCGTCGATAAAATAACATACTTTCTTATCCAGGAAACACTCCTCAGCTATGTAAACGGCTGCTTTGAGGAACTGCCGGTATGGAACATGATCCTCCAGGACATAAAAACAATTCAGGGCCGCGTCAACCGGTTTCTCAGGAGAATACCACCTGAACACCGGCAACATATAACACGGACCCCCGCCACAAGCACCTTCGGCGGCGGCGCCATGCCCGCACGTGAACTTGCAAGCGCCGGAGTCAGGATTACAGTCCCCGGGATATCACCGGAAGAAATATATGACCATTTTATTACCGCCGGAACACCCGCGGCGGGAGTGGTAATTGACGGCACCTTCACCTTCGATTTCCGCACAATTTTCGACAGGGACATCATACCCCTTGCGGCTTCCGCTGAAACACTATTCCGGAAACACGGAGGTTCCTGATGTACATAATCGGCACTGCGGGGCATATTGACCACGGCAAGACATCCCTTATTCGCATGCTCACCGGCACGGACTGCGACAGGCTCCCTGAGGAAAAACAGCGCGAAATGACCATCGATATCGGTTTCGCGAAAATTGAGTATCCGAAATTCGGCACCGTCAGCATCATTGACGTACCGGGGCACGAGCGTTTTATCCGCAACATGGTGGTGGGAGCATGGGGCGTCGACCTGGGGATGCTGGTAATCGCCGTCGACGACAGCTGGATGCCCCAGACCGAGGACCACTTCAGAGTGCTGTCGCTCCTCGGAATAGAACGCATCGTTATCGCCCTCAATAAAATAGATATGACCGATGAAGAAACCATTGAGCTTGCCACAGAGGAAATAACCGAACGCCTCACCGGCACGCGGTTCGAAGGTGCCGACATAGTCAGGGTATCCGCGCGGACAGGGGAAGGCATTGAAACCCTGAAAGAAGTGCTCCTTGAGAACCTGCGGAAGCTGTCCAGGGCATCAGACACCAAAAAGCCCTACCTCTTCATTGACCGGGTATTCTCGTCAAAGGGGTACGGTACAATCGTTACCGGCACCCTGAAAAACGGCCGCTTCCACGAAGACCAGTCGGTAACAGTGCTTCCGCACAAAACCGAGACAAGAATAAAGAAAATCGAGAGCCACTACCAGGAGCTCGAGGAAAGCAGCATTTCCCAGAGGACGGCCCTGAACCTCGCGGGAATGTCCGCGGAGGAACTGAAGCGGGGGGACATCATTGTCAGTGAAAATTTTTTCACTGAAACGTCGGAAATTGTCGCCCGCATCCAGCTTCTGTACGCGAAAAAGGAAATCAAAAACAATCTCGGCATTGAAATCATCATCGGCACCATTACCATAAAAGCAAAGCTTATCCTCATCGGGCGCGATTCACAGGGTGATACTGATTTTATCGCCCGCATCCGTTTTGACAATCCGTGGCACTGTTATCCCGGTGAGCCATTTATCCTCACCCACCCCGGTGGGTACCGCATTATAGGGGGCGGAACAGTACTCCTCGCCGATTATGAAAACATTCAGATTAAAAAGGAACTGAAAACCGACATCACCCTGCTTAACGATTTTTCCATGGTCGATATCGCCCTGTTCAACATACGCACCCATGCAGCACTATCCGAAGAAACACTTACCGGAAGGTTCGCGGAAAACGAAAAGGCAATGCAGAAAATCATAACCTCCCTCGTCGATTCAGGAAAGGTTGTACGCAATGAGGGAATGCTCATTGATGCCGCATTCCATGAAAAGGCCCTGACGGGGATCCTTGACTCAATCCGCGGCAAAGTCGGGCCGAACCTTACGGAAATCGCCCACGATGCCGGCATAGATCCCGCCCTGTGCAGGATTCTCATAAAAGAGGCAATGCAGCGGGAACCGGTTGTGGAAAAGGAGGGGCGGTTTTTTTCAGGTGATGCCATCACCCCTGAATCGCTTCCTGATGTGAAGAAGAAGGTCCTCGCCACAGTGAAAAAATCAGATATATCCGGCCTTGCACTGGACCAGACACATGACGAATCAATAAAACGTCACGCGAAAGAACTTGTGCGCCTCGGATTTCTCATAAGTCTTGACGGCAACATACTGTATCACAAGGACACATACGAGTCACTGAAGCAGTCCGTCATGAAGCTTTTCGACAACGCCGATAAAATATCAATCCCTGAAGTGCGGGACGCCACAGGGCTCAGCAGAAAATATATCATCCCGCTCCTCAACCGGATCGAGTCAGAGGGGCTCGTAAAGAGGATCGGGGACTTCAGAATGAAAGCCTGAATACTGCTTCCCCTGTTTTTTTTGCATTACCGGTAAAAATTAATATATTTTGAAGGTTGACAAAATCCCGAAATAGTGTAATATCTATAATGGATGTATTTGTCTTTTCTTACTTCCTCTTCTGTATCCCCCCTCGCGGGAAATCATTAATTGATTGACGCAATACACAAAAGATGCAACAATGCATTACTATAAAAAAATACCTGCCGGAATAAAAAATGGGATTATTCAGACCGAATATTGAAAAACTTATTGATAACGATGATGTCGACGGCCTCCTGAAGTTCATAAAACACCGCCGCGCTGACATCCGACTTGGTGCGTTTCTCGCGCTTTCCCGGAAACAGGACGCAAACATTCTTGAGCAGCTGAAAACGCTCCTGAAAGACCCTGACCCGCGGGTCCGTGCGGTTGCGACACTCAAGTTCGGGGATTTCTCCCAGGAGGGGATCATTGAGAACCTTCGGACCATAATAATTTCCGGAAGCCAGCGGGAAAAGATTGAGGCTCTCCGCCTTATCGCGAGCAAAGGGGAAACCGACGATCCCGACATATCCAAGATACTGTTCCTTGCCCTGAACGACAGCAAGATGATGATACAGCTTGAAGCCATGAAGACCATGGGGGCAATACGGGACCAGTACTCTGTAAAACACCTTGTGGACAAGCTTGATGAAAGAAAATATCAGACCCGCCTCGAAGCGGTAAAGGCCCTGGGGCAAATCAGGACCTCTCCTCGACAGACCCCCTGATCGGGTCTCTCATCGACAATAATAT
>DAOSYC010000207.1:0-6074 GCA_035380905.1 Spirochaetota bacterium
CTGCGTCACCCCACCAGGGCACGGAAGTTGAAAGATTATCTCGATTATATGTAGTGCAATAGAGAGACATATATATACAGGAAAGGGGCAGGCCATTGATTCGGGCCTGTCCCTTTTTGTTTCAATATCTGCCGTTTCATCCCTCCGCCTCATGCCTTAAAAATGCTTGCTTTTGGATACCGGAGGGGGTACAGTATTCATGATTTTCACCTGAATACTGCACACACGCAAAATCACTGCGGAAAGAGAAACGAATTATGGGATTAACAAAAATAAGCTACAGGCAGGATACAAAGCGGTCTGTGGCAATTCTCGGGGCCGGATCATGGGGCACATCTGTGGCAAAGGTGATCGCGGAAAATAACGCCGGCATTAACCTCGTGATGTGGGCATACGAAAAATCTGTTGTAAAAACAATTAATGAACTTCATAAGAACACACTGTATCTTCCGGATGTTGATCTTCCCGTGAACATAACCGCCACCGGTAACCTGAAAGAGGCAGTTTCAGGATCACAGATTATTATACTGGCAACACCCTCGAAGGTGGCATACGAGACCTGCCTCAAAATACGGAAGAGTATTCCGGAAGGGGCCCATTTCGGATTTCTTTCCAAGGGTTTCTGCAGGGTCGATAACAGGATTTATACCCTCTCCGAGGCAATTGCCCACGCGATTCCCGGTGTGAAGGGACGCATTGCCGCAATATACGGCCCGAGCCATGCCGAGGAGGTGTGCAGAGGGTACCACACGTGCCTTATGGTGGCGGCGGAATCAGAGGTGACACGGAACGCGATCAGTGAAATAATTACCTGCGGATATGTCGAATGCCGGCAGACAGATGATATCCGCGGCGTTGAGCTGGGGGGGACCCTGAAAAATCCCGCGGCCATTGCAGCGGGAATTCTCAGTGTTCTGCCGAAATGCGGGGACAACCTTGCGGGGGCCCTCATGGCAGAGGCCCTGAAGGAAATGCTCCTGATGGCAAACGCGCTTCATGCCCGGAATGAGACCGTCATTGATATCGCGGGTCTCGGGGACCTCATTGCCACATCACTCAGTGATCACAGCAGAAACAGGAAGTTCGGCAAGGACATTGCCCGGCAGATTCTTCGCACCGGGAGCTCCGTGAGTATGTATGACCGTATCGTGATGCGTTTCAGGCCGGAGTTTGTGCTGGAGAAGATGAGCAAGCGTCTCAATTATCTTGCTGAGGGGGCCTACGCCATTGAGCCCCTGATTGAACTTGCCCGTGACAGGGGTATCACCATACCGGTGTATCAATCATTGTATGAAATCCTTCTCAATAACAAAGAGCCCCGTCTCCTGATTGAAACAGTAAAGAACCCTGAGCGGTTTGAGGAAATATACAGTGAAACAAAAATCCATGTTACCCGGAAAAAGCGCGGAATGGAGCGGGCACGGGGGACTTTTTTCAGCAGTATAACGGCAAAGGCCGTTGAGGAAAAGATTATTTCCGACGAGTCATTGAAACAGGAGCTTATCCGGTGGGCCCGCGAGCTCCGTGCGTCATCCCCGGGGGGAAATGTGCCCGAAGGTCTTGCGGGAGAATACACAGAAAAGGAGCTGTCGTTGTTACGGGGCCTTGAAACGGGTGATTTTGGTAGGAATATTTCAGCGCTCTCTTCGCTGTATGTGAAGTCTGTCACCGACCGTTTCAGCTTTCCCGTGTCCCGTTTTTATTTCGGGGTGCTTCGGCTTCGAAATTATATGGGAAACGCCCTGAAACGTGAATATGGCAAGGGGCTTTTCCGGAGCAATATTTCCATTTCAGGGGATATCGCAGCGATCCGGAAGGCAATCCGGACATCAAATGTTGTGTACCTGCCGGTTGCCCGTGATGAATATGATTTTCTCTTCGTGAGCCTGGCACTGCGCCGTATGCGGCTCCTTGCCCCGAGGTTCATGGTGAATGCCGATATCGCCCGGGGATGGTTCAGGAGGATGATGCTCCGTCTCGCCGGAGGGTTTATCGTTAACATGAGAAAACTGGATGACCCGCTGTACCGTGAAGTGGTGAAGTCCTTTATCTCAATGATGATTCAATACGGGGTCCCTGTCATGTTCTCACCGGAACTGGTCCCTTCGCAGGACGGTACTATTCAGGCTGTGGAGGAGGACTTTTTTTCAGTGGTTATTGATACCCTGTATCAGAGCACTGAGGAAATCGCGATTATGCCGATAACGCTTTCCTATTACGAAAAGCCGTTTCATGAGGGGGCAGGTGACGCCGCGGGGTTATTCAGCTTCGGAAAGGTTTTTGATAATTCCCTGAAACTCCATTTTTCAGAGCCCCTCCTGGTGTCGGAATACTCGCACTCTGCCCATTTTCAGAAACGCGTTCTTGATGTGCTGCGGCAGCGGTGGCTGCGTGACATGTACAGTTATCCCCATCACATCTTCTGCCGGATACTCAGCGAAAACAGTTATGAGATACGGGTAGGGGATGTGAAAAAACTCGTGAAACAGTTTCTGCATGCGAATAAGCTTGAGGGATCTGTCAGGCATAAGGATATTATGAGAAAGGGAATGGAGTTTGTACTTCGGCGCGATATCGGGACAGTGGACGATAAGGTTCTCCGGATACATGATAAAGATCTCTGTGATTATTACGGCAACCAGGTATACCTGTAGCCGGTGACTGTAATTATACTGCAGGATTTCCAAGAATGCGTTCAAGGTGCCTGAAGACCGCTTCAGGTGAATCTGCGAAGTATATCGACCCGCCCCGGTCGTCCACAGGTGTATCTTCGAGCTTACTGCTCCATCCTTCAGCGAAGGTGCAGGCGATTACGGGTTTCCCGAACTGCCATGCGTATGCCAGTTCCGAGAGGGTCCCCGCCTTGCCGCCGATGGCCACTATGACGTCTCCGGAAAGGACATTTACCAGGTTCCTCGCGTAGCCGATGCCCGTGGGAATGGCGATGCTGCAGTAGGGATTTGCTGATTCCATGGATGAGTCCGGGAGTATCGCGATAACAATGCCATTCTTTTCCGCAGCGCCCCGGGACGCAGCTTCCATTATTCCCCCCCGTCCACCTGTCACGAGTACCCATCCCTTGCCGGCAATAAATGCGCCTATGGCAACTGCTTTGCCGTAATTGGCTGTGTCGTCACCTGACCCGATAACGACGACCTGCCGCATCCTCATTTCTACTGCCCCCGTTTTGCCGTGGAGGTGTCTGTAAGGGCGTCCGGCCACAGGGTAAATAGCGCCGTTTCATTTTCGAGCCTGTATTCCTGGTATGTGTGCGGTATGACAATGTTGTTATAGGAGAAAACAGGTTTCCGGGGAAGTGCCGTTGCGGGATCATTTTTTCTGTGCTTCACAAGCAGCAGGTAGTCCTTAATTGAAAGGACAAAGTGCTCTGACGGCAGCCGGGTGATGCTTCCCAGGGTATCCGCAATTGATCTGGATGCGTCAAGCATCGCGGCGGTTCCCATGTGGCTGAATGTCCGGACTATGCGGGGGAAGGTGAAAATATGCGCAATGACAGCATGTTCCCTGTCGCAGTTGAGGAAGGTAAAGTCCCTGATTGATTTTTCCACGTTTTCGAAATGACTGAATGATGAGATATATATCGACTGGCCGAAGAGGAGCTTTTTTAAAATACTCGATGTGTAAATGAAACTGCTTTCAGTAAAATATGCTGATGATGACAGCGCAATAAAAAATATTCTTTCTTCACCAGTTGTTTTCAGGAGGGAGCAGTGTATTGTGTGGGCAAGGCCCTTTTCCGTATTCGGGGGTATCCGGCTGATTCCGCTTTGCGTTCCAGCATGTATATGCTCCTTCAGGGGAGTGACGATTTTTTCCAAAAGGGATTTACTTCCATAATAGAGCAGTGTATTGAAATGGTCAGCGCTCACAGAGACAAGTGCGGAAAGTATGGAATAGTTCTCGATATTGTGGTAGTAACAGATGCTCTCAAGACACCCCGTATTCACGCCGGGTTCAATGCGGTCCCTGAGCGCCGTATACCGGGTTTCAAGTGCGCTGTATTCTTCGCGGGCCTGTTCAATAGTCATTTCCCCGGTGGAGAAATCTTTCATTGTGTTCCGCACAGAAAGTATGAGGTTCGAAATATCTCTTTTCATTGGTGTCCCTACCGCGCTGCTGTAGTAAATGATATGAATTTACTGATATATGTTCCCGTGCCGCTGTTACGTCACAGGATGCTCTGAGGCATGTTTCATCGCAGAATACAGTCTGAAAGAACCTGTAGCGATAACAATACCCCCTTTTTCACCCGCCTCGTGAAGATGCTGCCGCAGACTGTCTGCCGAGGAGGACAATGCTACTTCACGGCCCGTCTCTTCCATGACATCCTTTCCCCGCAGGGCCCTCGGGTCATCAAGTTCATGGTACACGATATCATGTGTCAGGGATTCCTGTATTTCCTGAATCATCCTTTTATATTCTTTATCCCGCATAAAGCTTAAAACTGCAATAAATTTTTTTCCGGAATATTGTTCATGGAGGGTGTTGATCAGTTCCCGGACCGCATCCGGGTTGTGGGCGGGATCAAAGATGATCACAGGATCCCGGGAAAGCAGTTGATACCGCCCGGGTATTTCAAGGTTTCCCAGGCCTTTGCGGAGCGCTTCCGTGGAAACCGGAAATCCCCGTGTGTTCAGAATCATTGCCGCTGTTGTTGCGAGGGAGGCGTTTTTTACCTGGGTACGCACGGGGCTCCTGAGAGTAAGTCCCATGATGGAGGAGTATTGCGGTGTCTGCATTGAATAGTTGAAACGGAGGCCGGAATCAGCTCCCGGGGTTATATCGCCCCCCCGAAAGTCCTTTCCGTATACCAGGATTCGTGAACCCGCCGCGCGGGCCTGTTTTTGCAGGACCGCAAGGATTTCGGGGTCTCTGTTCGATGTGATGGTGATTGAGCCGGGTTTTATGATTCCCGCTTTTTCCGCGGCGATGTCCCGGAGCGTTTCCCCGAGGATATGGCTGTGGTCAATGCCGATGTCGGTGATAACGGAAATGGCGGAGTCCGCGGCATTGGTGGAATCAAGGCGCCCTCCGAGCCCTGTTTCAAGAATGGCGATGCCGGCGTGTTCGTCGGAAAAATAACGGAGTGCGATAAGGGTCAGGGCGTCAAAATATGTCGGCGTGAGGAACTTCTCTGCTGCAAGGAGATCGAACAATTCGTCAATATACCGGCTGAATGACTCACTGCTGATCATGGCAGTGCCGAGGACAATCCGTTCACGGACTGATTCCAGGTGGGGGGAGGTATAGAGCCCGGTTTTTAAACCTGCTGCAGTGAGTATCCCATGCAGCATGTGGCAGAAGGAGCCTTTGCCGTTGGTGCCGGCTGCGTGAACGATGGTAAGTTTTTTTTGCGGGTTTCCGAACTGCTCCAGAAGCAGTTTCATGTTTTCGAGGGAATAGCTTCCGGCTCCGGCGTTCCGTTCATTGTTGACCAGCGTGTTGAGTTTGTCAAGACTGTCCTGCATGGGCTACCTTTTCAGTGCGGCGCGCATTATTTCTACAGGCCCCTCTTTTCCGGTCCAGAGTTCGAACTGCCGCACTCCCTGGTACAGAAGCATCTCCTTTCCATGTATGGTACGGCAACCCTTTTCCCGCGCGGCACGAAGGAATGCTGTTTCCTCCGGCGCATACACTATATCAAACACCGTCCGGCCCCGATGCAGAAGGCTCTCCGGGAGGGGGGACTGTGTTGTGTCGGGCTCCATGCCGACGGGAGTGGTGTTAATAATTATCCCGAACTGTTTTGTGATGTCCGGATTCAGTTCACTGATCAGTTGCCCCTGCACCGGCTTCCCTGTTTTCCCGAGGTCCTCCACAAGGGGCATGAACCGGTCAGGGTTTCTTCCGGTAATAGTTACGCCGCATCCCTCGCTGAGCAGGGTAAAGGCGATGGCGCGGGCGGACCCGCCGTTTCCGATAACAAGGGCGTGTGATCCGGATACTTCTGTTCCTGTTTTCCGCAGAGCCAGTACCGCGCCGAATCCGTCGGTGTTGTGCCCCTCTATGACGCCGTTCCTGTTCAGCAGGGTGTTCACCGCCCCTATGTGAAG
>DAOSYC010000208.1:0-2159 GCA_035380905.1 Spirochaetota bacterium
ATCCAGCATCGTCTGGTATATCAGGTTCTCAAAAAAGAAAAAGCGGTGAAAATCATCAGGATGTGGTCTCACTACGAGTAACCAGCCTTAATTTATCGAATTCTCTTAATCTATTAAAAATATTTGACTAAACGCGGCATGTGTATTACATTATGTAATACGTAGAGGTGATGATATGATATCTGTCCGGTTAACACAGGAAGAAGAGCATACGCTTAATCAGGTGGCAAAAGAAGAAAATATGTCAAAAACTGAGATTATCAAGAGGGCATTGATGTATTATTTTGATGAACGCCGTGAGCGTAAAACAGCGTATGAACTCGGGGAAGATCTTTTCGGCAGGCATGGAAGCGGCAGGGGGAATCTGTCGGAAGATTATAAAACAATTCTGAAAGAGCGGCTCCGTGAAAAACACTCTCGTTGATGCCGGTCCCCTTATCGCGTTGTTTGACAAAGACGATCGATACCATGCCGCGGTTAAATCATTTTTGAAAGAATATAAAGGGGACCTTATTACTTCGTGGCCGGTTATTACAGAAGTAACCCAGATGCTAAGCTTCAGCACGGAAGTCCAGATTGATTTTCTGGAGTGGCTGAACCGGGATGCGCTGAATATTGTCAATATTGAATCAATTCATTTGACCAGAATTATCGAACTCACAAAAAAATATTCAGATATGCCAATGGACCTGGCGGATAGTTCATTGATTGTAATAGCTGAAATGAAAGGATTGAAAAACATAGCAACAATTGATTCTGACTATTATATATACAGGGCCAGGTCGAAAAAATATTTAAACAATATTCTGGAGAAATATTTACAGGAATACCGGTAGTTATTTTTTCTGCGAGTGAAGACGTATAATCTCATCACTTCTGACCTGTAGCCTCCCTCTTTTCCTCAATCAGGTGCTCCATGAGATGATTGACCTCCCAGGAAATGTTGTGTTCCGTGAGGCCGCAGAATATCGGGCGTTTCTCTGTGGCGGGAAACGTTTTCAGGCATCGGGATATCTGCTCATTATCAAAACCAAGGAACATAAGAAATTTGTTTTCGCCGTTCCCGAATCTGCTCTTCTCCGGATATTCAAGTATGTCCTGTACCTGCAGGTTGTCTGATTCAACTGCTCCGTATATTTCTATCTCTTCGCCGAAGTCCGCGGAATAGGTCATGGTAATGACATCCGCAGATTCTTTATCGTACCCGTAAAAAAGAAGCCCCAGCTCAGCCATGGTGTACCTCCTGTATGTGGTGTATACTACAGTGCTGTTGGTACTAATAGTATGAATATAATTGTTTTTCCAGTAAAATTTTAAGAAACAGGGCTATCTAAAACGTTACTGCAAGTTTTTTTACAGTAAAACGCTTGACTGTTTTCATTAAAACAGAATGTATCAGGTTATTAACCATGATTATGTAGCATGGAAAATGTACTGGATTTTAATGGATTGGATCTGAGGCGCAGACAAATCCAGACCTGGGACATACTATATTAACAATTGATACAGGAGAAACAATGGCGAAGGAAACAGTAAAAAAAGAAAAGAAAACAGCAGCTCCCGCTGTAAAAAAGGCAAAGGTGAAATACCCTGAAAAATTTACCGCACAGACAATTGCTAATTACATTTCTGAAAAACATGAAATACCAAAGGCCAGAGCGAAAGAAATAATTGAAGACCTTTTTGATGTTATCAGTGAAGGCGCAATGAAAGGGGAGAGAGTCCCCATGGGAAAATTTGGTAAAATATTTATCAAACTGAAACCGGCAACAAAGGCACGGATGGGAAGAAACCCGATTACCGGTGAGGAAATAAAGATTGCCGCGAAAAAAGCCACAAAGGTTCCCAAGTTTACGTTCAGCAAAAGCTATAAGGAGCAGGCGCTCACTGCTAAAATTAAAAAATAAATATCCTGTCATGAATGCTGCGATACGGCAGTATGGGGGCGGGTCATGGACTTAAAAAAAGAATGGAGAGGGAACGGTTGCGGTTGTTCCCTCTCCGTTTTGAAAGGACATCTTATTTCGCGGAGGCCACAGCCTTGTATGCTGTGAGATCTGTGTAAATTTCCTCTTTCAGTGGATTGCGCCGCTTTGTAATTATGGTATACAGCTGATATATACATACTCCAACATTTGCCGCCAGCGCGAGACTGCTCA
>DAOSYC010000208.1:2259-6014 GCA_035380905.1 Spirochaetota bacterium
ATGATTTCATCGAAACGCTTTTTGTACACATCCTCAGTCTTTTCCTTTCCGGCAAATGTACGGATATCCAGAAAATCCCTGGCGCTGTTATTCGTGGATGATTTTTTTGAATTCATGATTATTTCCTCCGGTTTAGGGTGTTTGATTTTGCTGATGTCTGACTACAGTATTCAGTGTAGCAGGAGGGAGTTCTTTTTCAGTGCAGGGGTACGGGCGTTATTGTATAACAAAGTTTGTGATGGAGATTAAAGCCGGGATTCCGGAAAGGACATGCCGCGATAATCCGGAGCATTGACCTGAGGCAGGGGGGCCGTGAAGGTGTTAAATATGGAATCAACATTATTCCGGTTTGCGGTCGATAAATAATTGACATTTGGCAGTAATGATTATACTTTCATGGAAAATTCCGGAGGCTTTCAATGAAAAAATTACTGGCTCTTGTTGTATCTCTGGTCTTTGGCGCCGCGTTCCTTGGCACATCGGGGGGGACTGCGCAGACTGCACCGGAGCAGGCAAAGGTAAAAAAAGTTGAACAGGACAAAAAAATCAATGCCAAAAAAATCCGTATCAACAAACAAAGGAAGATGCTGAAACGCAAGGGGACAGCGCCTGTTGCGTAGTCATTCAGCATTGTATTCTGAGATGAAAATCCTGTGCTGATTAATGTTGATCAGACACACGCGGGATTTTCTCTCAGGATAGACGGAGATCACTGGAATGCCGCTCCCTGCGAGTTCAGGTTTCCCGAAGAGGTATGGTCTGCGTTCTCCTGTAAAGATGAACTTATCAATGAACTTGCATATATTACAACGTTAGCTACCCCTCTTATGCTCAGGCATGACCGGGTAATATACAACAGGCCCGAACCCCGTTTTCTACGCCTTTATAATGACTGTTTTCTGAAAACGATACCGAACCTTGTGGAAGACATCTTCTATGAACGCACCGTAGAAACAGAACAATTCTTTACCTCCATCAGGCGTGAATTTAAAGACAGAGTGCAGACGCAAAATCCTTTCTGCCCGTTGGAAAAAAAAGGCGGGAAAGTGGTTATTCCCTTCAGTTTCGGGAAGGACAGCCTGCTGAGTCTGGGGACTCTTATGGCCCTCGGATATGAACCTGTTCCCGTTGTTATTGACGAGCGTGTGCTTCCGCGGGCATTTTCTGAGAAGAAGAAACTTATAAAAAAACTGAGAAAGGACACTGGACTCACATGTCATACCGTTACCAATGAAATACAGCTTCTTTCAGATTTTGAAATACTGGAAACGCCTGCAACCCGCGTGTATCAGGTTCAGGTATACTTTATTTATCTTCTGGCAATGCTTCCGTTCTGTGAGTTTTATGGCGCTGATACAATAATATTGAACAATGAATATGTGAACACCCTTGACATGATACACCGTGAGGGGGCAGCGCATCCCTACCGGTACATGCAGAGCATGAAAGGAACGGAATCATTACGAAAACTGGCAGAGGAGTTTACCGGTGGCGCAGTCACGGTAGCAAATCTTATTGGCGGTCTTGGTAATTTTGCAATTAATCAAATGCTCCATGAAACATTTCCCGGTCTCGGAAAACTCCGTCTGAGCTGTCATGTTGAAATTGTTACATACCGCCGATGGTGCCATGAATGCCGCCGGTGTGCGCAGTCCTTTCTGTTCCTTAAGGCCCTGGGGCACAATACGGGAGACCATTTTTTTAAAAAAAACATGCTCGAAGGACATAACAGGAAATACTTCAATGCTTTTGACACCTTTGAGAATCATGATGAATACAGAATATTCAACGGGCTGGAAGAACAGCTGGCGTTAGCCATGCTGCTGAGAAGGGGTGACAGTTCACCTCTTGTAAGAACCGCTGCAGAGATGTTTTCCGCGGTTTCAGATTCCGCGATTATGGCTGTAATGAAGCAGGTATTCGATGTACGGGATCACCGTACGTCCGGAACGATAGAAGAGGCTGCCGATAACTATTACAAAAAACTAATGGATATTTTTATTTCAGAAGCACCAAAGCGTTTCAGAATAAACTGATACATCCCTGTTGAAAGAAAAACGGGAAAGGGGTTCCCCCTTTCCCGCTGATCGTCAGAGGCCATTGAAAAGTGTTATTCAATATTATATTATTTTTCCATTTCCCTCCGACGTAACTCCTTCCTGTCGGCCTTGCCTACAGGTGTGAGGGGGAGGTCGTCGAGAAATTCAACTTCCCGGGGTACTTTATATGCGGTCAGGTTCTCCCTGCAGAAGGAGAGTACTTCATCTACTGTCATGGTTTCGCCGGGCTTGAGTACCAGGGTCAGTTTCACCGCTTCGCCGCGTTTTTCGTCAGGGACGCCGAAGGCGCAGGCGCGGAGTACTTTCGGGTGTGTGTACATCAGCTCGTCGATATCCCGCGGATATACATTGAAGCCGCTGGATATTACCATGTCCTTCTTGCGGTCGACGATGAACACGTGGCCGTCACTGTCGATGTAGCCGATATCTCCCGTGTAGAACCACCCGTCACGGATCGCCTGCGCTGTTTCCTCAGGCTTGTTCCAGTATCCGGACATGATGCTGGGGCCCCGGGCGATGATTTCACCGGGCTCCCCTGTGGGCATCTCCTGTGTGCCGGTATCGATATCAACGATTTTGAGTTCGTTGTCGGGCATGGGGAGGCCGACGCCGCCGGGCTTGCGAACAGTTTTAAGGGGATTGACCGTCAGCACATTGGAGCTTTCCGACATTCCGTATCCTTCAGTGATGATAGCGCCCGAAAGCTCCTCGAATGTTTTAAGCGCTTCCAGTGCGAGGGGTGCGGACCCGGAGATCATCCCCTTGATGGAGCGGATTTTGGATTGTGAAATATCCGGGTGCTGATTAAGGCCGATAATCATTGTCGGAACAGCAGCGAAGAAATTCGGCTCATGCATGTTGACCGCCGCGAGGATGTTGTCGGTTGTGGGCTGGGGAACAAGCACCATGGAACCACCGGCCACAAGATTTATATTAACGTTGGTGTTAAACCCGTAAATGTGGTACAGGGGAATTGCCGCAAGGCTTCTGAACTCTTCGTTTTTATCCATGACCGTGGCAAGCCAGTAATTTTCCTGATAGGCGAGTGCGAGGATATTCTTATTGTGCAGGACACAGGCTTTGGAAACTCCCGTGGTGCCCCCAGTATACTGCAGCATGGCTATGTCGTCGGTGTATACTTTGATGTCCGGTTCTGCATCACTGCCGGAAGCAATTATTTCGTCAAAGTCATATATGTCGTTGTGTTTTTCGATCTCTGCTGCCATTGCCTTGACCTGGAAGGTGATCAGCTGCTTCATCGGGGTTTTTCCCTCCTTCAGGACTGCAATGGCGGTATTCGCCAGGAGCGCCATCACTATCATTGTCCCGGCACCGCTGTCTTCAAGATAGTGCGCGACCTCCGGTGCAGGAGCCAGGGGGTTGACAGGCACCACTATCGCCCCGATCTTGAAGCATGCCTGGAGGGCAATGACGTATTGGGGGACGTTGGGGATCATGAAGGCCACACGGTCGCCTTTTTTTACTCCCATGTTCAGGAGACCGTTGGCGAGCCTGCAGGCCTTCTCGTTGCATTCCCGGTAGGTTATGGTAATATCGTTGATGATCAGGTAATCCCGTTCAGGATTTGTTTTTACGTGGTGGCTGAAAAGGTCCTTGAGTGCAAGCGGCGGATACAGTATTGAGTAGGGGACTCCCTTGTCGTATAAGTCAAACCATGTTTTTTCCAAAATAACA
>DAOSYC010000209.1:0-5993 GCA_035380905.1 Spirochaetota bacterium
ATGTATCCGCATGTCCCGGAAATACTGTTCAACGGAAAAATCCTGGCAGTATCCATATCCCCCGAGACATTGTATCGCGCTGCTTGTG
Organism: Spirochaetota bacterium; assembly: GCA_035380905.1. Lineage (GTDB taxonomy): Bacteria > Spirochaetota > UBA4802 > UBA4802 > JAGODF01 > JAKQCH01. Next base: position 89 of record DAOSYC010000209.1, read on the forward strand.
GAGAGGATTCCCATTTCCGAAGGATAGGTTTTTGCAACTGGAGTAAGGAGATCAAGTATCAGCTCGCACCGTTCCTTTTCTTCTTCATCAGCGACTTTTGACAGGTCAGTAAGTTTCGCGAGGTACATAATAAGGCCCAGAGACCCCTCTGTTATCGCCCGCTGGAACAGCAGCATGCGCTTCACATCTGCATGGCCTATTATCGGCATCTGCGGTTTCGCGGGGTCTTTCTCGGTAATGAGCCTTCCCTGGGGCCGCTCATTCGCATATTCAAGGGCCTCAAAATACGCGGCTGTTGCAATTGCCGTTGCTCCCAGACCAACATCAATTCTCGCTTCATTCATCATCTGAAACATGTAGGAAAGGCCCTTATTGGGTTCACCCACAAGATATCCCCTGCAGTCACCGTTTTCCCCCATGTACAGCTGGCAGATAGGCGACCCGCGGTATCCCAGTTTGTGGTCAATCCCGCCACAGGTAACATCATTCGGCTCAAGAGTACCTCCCTCCCCGATCCTGAGTTTCGGCACCACAAAAAGTGATATCCCCTTTACGCCGGCAGGCGCCCCCTGTATCCTCGCCATCATGAGATGCACCACGTTATCCACCGCATCGTGCTCCCCGCCGGAAATGAATATTTTCTGCCCCTTTATCAGATAATAGCCGTTATCCGCCGGCACCGCAGTGGTTGCCACATCTGAAAGGCTGCTCCCTGCCTGGGGCTCTGTGAGAGCCATTGTCCCCTGCCACTCACCTGAAAACATTTTCGGAGTATAGGTGTCGATCAGCTCATGGGTCCCGAATGAAAGTATCAGGTGCCCCGCGCCGGTTGTAAGAAGCGGGTATACGCTTCCTGAATAATTTGCCGCGGAAAAAATAAATCTGCAGATCCCCATCACAAGGTTCGGTATCTGCTGACCGCCATGATCAGCTGAAAAGGGGGCCGCAATCCACCCCCCTTCACCGCATTCACGCATAAACTTCTTCACATTTGGATGTACCTTTACAGTTCCGTTTTCATATACAGGGGGATTTTTATCCATCTCCCTTAACACAGGGTGAAGAAGCTCTGTCGCCATCTTCATCGCCGTTACAAGCACCATTTCAAAGGTCTCCCTGTTGTGCTCGCTGAAGTATTCGTACTTCGTCAGGGATTCCGCATCCAGAACATCATACAGCATAAAACGGATATTTTGTTCACTGATAAATTTTTCAGCCATTTCAGTTACTCCTCATTTTCAGAGATCAGATTTTTCAATTACGTGTAACGCGGTATCCTCAAGAATCTTCACCGCGTGAACCAGCATCCCGAAACGCTGGTCTTTTGTCTGGCCGTGATAAAACCTGTAATAAATCTGCTGTGCGATCACCGCAAGACGGAACAGCCCGAAACAGTAGTAGAAATCCCATGCCTCGACATTTCTGCCGCTCAGCTCACCGTACAGTTTCACAAGTTCATCCCGCGTCAGCATACCCTCCGCGTTTGTGGGCATCTGACGGATCAATTGAATGCTCTCCGGATCACCGCGGTCAACCCAGTATCCCAGGGAACTTCCCAGATCCATAAGGGGATCACCTATTGTCGCCATCTCCCAGTCAAGCACCCCCGCGATCTCAAGGGGATTGTCCGGTTTAAGCACCACGTTATCGAACTTATAGTCCCCATGCACCACTCCCGGGACATCGGAGTCCTTCTGCAGGTGGTCATGGAGCCACTGCATTACCTTTTCAAAATCCGGCGCGTCCGGGGTCCGTGCGGCGCGGTATCGCCCGCTCCATCCGTCAACCTGGCGGAACACATACCCTTCGGGCTTTCCGTAACTGTCAAGTCCCACCGCCCCGTAATCCACATTGTGAAGATCGCTCTGAATCCGGATCAGGTTTTCACAAAGCTTCGTTGCCTTATCCGGTGTAATATGAAGTTCCTCAGGGATATCCTTCCGTAAAATAATCCCTTTAATCCGTTCCATCACATAAAACTGGCACCCCATAACAGATTCATCTTCAGTAAACGCGAGGACCTCAGGGCAGTAGGGAAACACCGGCCTCAGGGCCTTCAGCATACGGTACTCACGCGACATGTCATGGGCCGTCTTTGCTTTTTTCCCGAAAGGCGGGCGGCGCAGCACCATTTCCCTGTCACCTGATTTAATAAAATATGTGAGGTTCGAAAAACCGCTGGGGAACTGGCGTATTTCGATCTCCTCACCCAGTCCCGGAATTGAGTCCTTTAAATACTCCTTCACCCGATCTACATCAAGTTCCTCCCCGCTGCGTATACCCGTTGGTTCATCTATAATACCCATTACTGCCTCCTTAACCTGCCTGCGTCTCCTTCGGCATGATAAACGACTCGATAAGATTAATAATAAAATCCGCGTAATCCTCCACGGTGACCTTCCTGCGGGAATATTTCCACCGCTTCAGGTACCAGTCCTGAAGCATCGCCTTCACCGTAGACGCGGTAAGTACCGTGTTACCGACCCTGAACAGGCCCTTCTCAATACCCGAATCGAGTATGTCGATAAACATGCTCTCCGTCACAAGTTCACTCTCTATTGCCCGTTTCTGCTCTTCGCGTGAAAGGTTCCGCGCCTCCATGAAGGAAAAGTAAAACCATTTCTGCATCACCTCGTTAAGAAACAGATGGGCCCGGATCGCGATCTGCAGCTGCTCACGGGGATCATTTCCCTTTTCCACCTGTTCCTTCAGGATATCCGCGATAATGCGCCGTCCCTGCTCCTGAATTATCTTTGCCAGCTCGTCCTTGCCGGTAAAATAGGAATAGAGGGCCCCCATGCTGAGGCCCGATTCCCGTGAGAGGTCGCGGAGGCTCATTGCCTGAAATCCCATGGTATTGCTGAGCTCCAGTGTCGTATTGAATATATTGATGAGGTTCTTTACCGCCACCTCTTCCTTCTTTATTTTAATGGAGTCCCTGTTTTCATGGAACACCGCGCGGCATATCTTCTCCATGGACACCTCGACGATGTCACGGAACTCCTGATAGGTCAGCACTGAGGCGCCCATATCTGTGCCTCCCTTCTTCATGCCTGATATTTCCTCAGTATCCTGCGGGCAATTGAAGACTTGTGTACTTCATCAGCACCGTCGTAGATGCGCGCGGCCCGTTCGTGCCTGAAGAAAAACGCCAGGATCGTATCATCAGTCATGCCGAGGCCTCCGTGCACCTGCAGGGCCCTGTCCACCACATGCTGCATGGTATTGGCGACAACAAATTTTATGAGGGCGATATCGTCCCGCGCGTCCTTGGGACCCACAGTATCGATACGCCATGCCGCGTACAGTGTCATGAGCCTCGCCGCCTGAATCTCCGCCGCCGACTCAGAAATCCACGCCTGAATAATCTGCTTTGACGCAAGGGTCTTTCCGTCCGGGGAGATGACCCGCTCGCTTGCCCGCCTGCACATCATGTCGAAAGAACGTTTGCATATCCCCAGCCACCGCATGCAGTGATGAATGCGCCCCGGCCCCAGCCTGTCCTGGGCCATGACAAATCCCTGCCCCTCGGGGCCAAGAAGGTTTTTCTGCGGCACACGGCAGTTCTGGAAAATAATTTCACCGTGGCTGAAATAGTCGCTTCCGGAATGCCCCATAACGGGAATGTTCCGCACGAGATTAAAACCCGGCGTGTCACAGGGCACAATAATCATGCTTGCCCTGAGGTGAATCGGGGCGTCCGGATTGGTGACAGCCATGGCAATGGCGAATTTCGCGCCGTCAGCGGAACTGGTATACCATTTGTGCCCGTTAAGTATGTAATCATCACCATCCTTCACCGCGGTGGTGTCCATCATGACCGGATTGGAGCCCGGCATATCGACTTCAGTCATCGCAAAGCAGCTGCGGATGTCCCCCGCCACAAGGGGCGCCAGGTACTCTTTCACCTGTTCCTCATTGCCGTATTTATGCAGAATTTCCACATTCCCCGCGTCAGGCGCCTGACAACCGAAAACCAGGTGACCAAGGGGAGATGCACCCAGGGCTTCCGACACAAGTCCGTGCTCCACAAGGTTAAGCCCCATGCCCCCCAGTTCCTTCGGGTGGTTCGGCGCCCAGAGCTCCATTTTCTTCACCATGTTCTTTTTTTCTTCAATGACCGGCAACAGCTCCCTGAAATCCTTGTTCATGAACTCCGGCTCCAGAGGAATGAGCTCCTTCGCGACGAACTCTTCAATCATCTCAATTATAGTTTTCATTTTGTCAGAAATTGTAAAATCCATACCTTTCTCCTTATACACTGTAGTGATACACCTGTACTACCGGTACGTACGTATCCCCTCCACACCTGAACATTCAAGATGCCCGTAACAGTTGAACCCGTCCAGGGTTATACGTTCTGCTGTATATTTAAACCGCGTGAAGGCGGTATTTGCAATCTGCCAGCTTAGCCTCATGGCCTTTTCGCCGGAAATACCCATCGCATACCTTACGGAAGCCGAAATGGACCCCCCTGAGGCAATGACCGCAACCCGCTGTCCCCTTCCCGGGCGCCCCATAATTTCCTTCAGCGCCATCCGTACCCGCGCGTTAAAATCCTCCCATGATTCAACATCGGGGATGTAGTCTTTTCCTGTAATCCAACGCAGCATTACCTTTTCAAAGACCATCTGAAATGACCGCTTATTATCAAACAGTTTCTCCGCGTCAGCGGCAAGTGCCGGTTCCTCATCAATCAGGAGCGGCAGAAGGGCACGCATCACACTGGCCGTTGCATGTTCGTCAAATCCCGGAAGTATCTCGAGCTCAGGAAGATCCGCCCCCTTCTCCGCGTACACATTCCGTATAATTTCCGCGGTCCTCTGCTGCCGTTCCAGGGTACCGGAAATAACCGCGTCAAAACGCCACCCGTTCCCGTATAACCACTCGCCGGCAATTACAGCCTGGGCTTCGCCGGTTTCAGAAAGCCGGTCATAATTCCCCTTTCCGAATGATGCCTGTCCGTGACGGATAACCAGTAAATCGCTCATATAACCTCACAGGCAATACCATACAGGAAGACCTGAATAAATGTCAAGAAAATAAATAGAACGCTCGCTCTTTTTTTTCTTGATTTTTTTCTGTTTCATAGTACTATGGTAGTATGAAAATATTGATATGTATAAAACAGGTTCCTGATACCGAAGCAAAACCGGTACTTCGTGAAGACGGTACCGGGTTCTTTTACGATAACTCAAGGACCGCATTCAGGATTAACCGCTTTGATGAATACGCCCTGGAAGAGGCGCTGTTATTAAAAGATGCGCAACCCGATATCATCGTGGATGCCGTGTCCGCCGGTACCGCGGCGGTGGTTCCGTCCCTCAGGAGGGCCCTCGAGATGGGGGCAGACAGCGCATTCCTTCTTGCTGCAGGACCCGATACGCCTCTGCAGGGAACCGCGGCAGCCCATTGTATCGCCGCATTCGCGTATTCACGGGGATATGATCTCATCTTCACCGGAGTAATGTCCGAGGACGACATGCGCGGTGTCACAGGTCCCGCACTCGGGGCGCTCCTTGACTATTCATGGGCCACCTCTGCGGTACGGCAGACCCCTGACGTTGAGCGCGGTATCATTATCGTCGAACGGGAGCTGGACGCCGTGACGAGAGAACACCTGACCCTCCGGCTTCCGGCGGTGCTGACGGTACAGTCCGGTATCAACCGCCCCCGATACCCTTCCCTTACGAACAAGCTCAGGGCGAAGGCCCTTGATATCCCGGAAATTACCGTCGACATGTCCCGTGTACACCTTACGGAACGTACCATGGCAGTCCGGCATTCCGGGTCAAAGGGCACCGGTATTATCATTGAAGGAAACACCCGTGAGAAGGCTGACACCCTGCGTTCAATGCTTCACGGAAAATCACTGCTGTGAAACGGGGACACCAATGAAAGGAAC
>DAOSYC010000210.1:0-1818 GCA_035380905.1 Spirochaetota bacterium
TATTCCGGAATAAACGATGTCCTGTAAAACGGAAAAAGTATAGAGGCCCCCCTGTTCCCCTTCAGGCCGGTACCTTCTGCAGCGCCATGCGTATAAGATACATTATATTCAGTATACTCGAAATTCCGCCTGAAAACCGTTCCTTTATAATCCCACGGGGGATCTGTTCAATCATAGCCTGAAGCGCGCTGAGATTATCATTTACTGCGGCATACTGCCCCTGAACCATCTCTCTGCCGTGATGTGCGACAAGAACAGCTGTCAATGTTTCTATACGGTCTATATGTGAAATCATATCGCGGAATGTATTTTTCACCTGTGGGTCAAGGCCGCATAATATTTTTTCAACAATACATATTCGAACCATTGTATAACCGGTATACGCCAGCTCCTGGCAATACTTTGTGCTGTCAAGACATTGCGGGTATTTTTCAACATACGATTTACCGAGCGATACCATGTCCTCCAGCTCAAACCTGAAATCACCATCACAGGATAACACTTCATTCCTGAAATCATCAATTGAACTGCATGAAGAAAATAGTTCAGCAACCTTTGAACCCATACAAGTATCCTTATTCAATATTAAAACTCATATAAAAAATAGCAGTTTTTATATAGAAAAAAATTTTTATATATAGAAATATCCGTTTTTATTCGGGGAGCACCTTCCTGGAACCGGATAATAATGTTTGACAAAAACTGAAGAGTCTTTATCGTTCACGGGAGCACAAAACGGGATAACAACAGCACCGCTGAACATACAATATAACACAGGACCTGCCTGATCAGTATTCAAGTCAGGTAATTCAGGGAGCGGAAAATGGCACTCAGAAAAACAAAAATAGTCGACCGCAAATTTCAGCTTAAAACGATATTTACAATAATGGGATTTACCCTCTGCTCGTTTCTTGTGCTCATCGCGGTTGTGGCGGTTCAGGCAACACATGACACCAGGAAAATCTCAAAGGCTGTTGCGGAGGTCAACATCGCCATGGAGCAGGAGGACCGGGCCGTGAATACGTTTCTGAGGCAGATATCCGAAACAGGCAGTCCGCTTCAGGCGCAGGGAGCTCAACTGCTCGCAACAACACATAAAGAAACCATCCGGAATGTCCGTACCGCGACAGAAAACATCGAGAGCTGTATGCATCGGCATTTCCGTCTCATTTCCGGCATGCTTATTGTGGTAATAGTCCTGTGTGCGGTACTGTATGTGTATCTGCTTCGTCTCACGCACCGTATAGCGGGGCCGGTATATGTGATGTCACGCCATATACGCGACATCCTTGAAGACAGAAAACCTGAAATACGCGAGCTGCGGGACAAGGATGAGCTGAGGGATTTCTACATTGAATTTGTTGCCCTTGTCGAAAAGTTTACGAGCCATGATGAATAGAAAAAGCCGCCGCACCCTGTGCGACGGCTTCTTTCCACACAATGATTATCCTGCTTTCCGTTCCTCGTCAACGACTTCATAATCAGCGTCAGTTACCGTTCCCTCTTCGTCACTATACCCCTCCGGCGTATGTTCCCGGGTACCAGAAGCACCATGCGGATCCCCTTGACCTGTATCATGCTGATCCGGCTGTGCGCCTGGCCCCTGATGATACATTTCAGCAGAGAGCTCATGAAACGCCTTTTCAAGGCCGGCTTTTGCCTCACGGATTGCATGTACATCCTGCCCCTCCATCGCGCTTCTGCAGGCGGCAATACGCGATTCAATATCTCCCCGTTTCCCTTCATCGAGGGCGCTGCCGTTTTCTTTGATGCTTTTTTCAACAGCGTATACAAGGCTGTCGGTTTCGTTCCTGACTT
>DAOSYC010000210.1:1918-5956 GCA_035380905.1 Spirochaetota bacterium
TCTTTGATGCTTTTTTCAACAGCGTATACAAGGCTGTCGGTTTCGTTCCTGACTTCTATACGCTCACGCGCCAGCCTGTCCTCTTCTGAATGCGCCTCCGCGTCCCGCACCATTCTGCTGATCTCCTCCTCTGAAAGTCCGCCGGAGGATTCTATACGGATTTTCTGCTCTTTTCCGGTACCGAGGTCGCGGGCTGAAACGTGCACTATCCCGTTGGCGTCAATATCAAAGGCAACCTCAATCTGCGGAACACCGCGCGGCGCCGGATTGATCCCCACAAGCTCGAACCGCCCCAGGGTACGGTTCTGCTGCGCAATTTCCCGCTCACCCTGAAGTACATGTATTGACACAGCCGGCTGGTTATCTTCCGCTGTTGAAAACACCTGGCTCTTCTTCGTTGGAATTGTGCTGTTCCGTTCAATGAGCTTTGTCATCACGCCGCCAAGGGTCTCAATACCGAGTGATAACGGCGTCACGTCAAGGAGCAGTACATCGTTCACATCACCCCCGAGGACACCACCCTGGATCGCGGCGCCGAAGGCAACAACCTCATCCGGGTTAACACCCCTGTGGGGCTCTTTCCCGAACACCTGCTTCACTACTTCCTGTACCGCGGGGATACGGGTTGTTCCGCCAACAAGGATGACCTCGTCAATATCCGCGGCATTGAGTTTCGCGTCCCGAAGCGCGTTCAGGCAGGGCTCCTTTGTACGCTCCACCAGGTCCGCGGTAATCTGCTCAAAGAGCGCGCGGGTCAGGCTCACCACAAGGTGCTTCGGCCCTGACTGGTCCGCGGTAAGGAACGGCAGATTGATATCGGCCTTCAGTGTACTTGAAAGTTCAATTTTGGCCTTTTCCGCAGCTTCCTTCAGGCGCTGAAGTGCCATTGTATCGCCCGATACATCAATACCTGTCTGCTTTTTGAATTCACCAATGAGCCACTCAATGATTTTCTGGTCAAAGTCATCTCCTCCCAGATGAGTATCGCCATTGGTGGACTTTACCTCGAAGACCCCGTCCCCGAGCTCGAGAATGGAAATATCGAAAGTACCGCCGCCAAAGTCATATACCGCTATCTTATGGTTTCTGGCGCTTTTATCCAGACCATAGGCAAGTGCCGCAGCGGTGGGTTCATTGATAATCCTCTCCACTTCCAGGCCGGCAATCCTTCCCGCGTCTTTTGTTGCCTGGCGCTGCTCATCATTGAAATATGCCGGCACGGTTATGACCGCCCTTGACACAGTTTCCCCGAGATAATCTTCAGCAGTCTGCTTCATCTTCTGAAGAATTCGCGAGGATATTTCCTGGGGTGAAAAATCACCGGCACTGGTTTTCACCCTCACACCATCCCTGCCGTCATCAGTTACCGTATAGGGCACTGTTTTAATTTCACTGCCTACTTCACTGTATTTCCGGCCCATAAAACGTTTGATTGACCGCACGGTATTTTCAGGATTTGTTATTGTCTGATTTTTTGCGACCTGTCCCACAAGCCTTTCGCCGTTACCGGTAAAGGCTACTATTGAAGGCGTTGTACGCTGCCCTTCGGAATTCTGTATTACCACAGGCTCTCCGCCTGAAATAACGGCCACACATGAATTTGTGGTCCCAAGGTCTATTCCTATTATTTTACTCATCTCTGTCACTCCTTGCATAAATTGTATGTGAAGGGGCCGGGAAAAACCCGGCCCCGCCTGTAAATGTGTTGTGTACCCAGGAAAAGCCGGTCCCCCTTAATGTGCGAGGACCTCGATCTTTCTCGGCTTAACCTCCTCTTTCTTCGGCAGAACCAGTGTCAGAACACCATTCTCCATTTGTGCTTTTACCGCTCCGGTGTCTATATCATCACCCACTGTAAACCTCCGGTAATAATCATGGAGCCTGAATTCTTCAGCACGGAGATCATGTGTTTCATTTTCAACGTCAATTTTCCCTTTCAATTCAAGAACGCCGTTATCTATGGTGATATCAACATTCTCCTTTTGTAATCCCGGCACATCTGCCTTTATCACGTATTCCCCTTCAGTCTCGAAAATATCAGTACCCGGGGTTATCACACATCTGCTGTTTTCTCTTTCATTATTATATACATTCTCACGTTCAGTATTCATCTCTCACCTCCTGTTATCGTATCTCGATCTTTCTCGGTTTTACATCTTCCCGCTTCTCAAGGGTAACAGTGAGAATTCCATCGCGCAATACCGCATTGATAGTTTCACCATTAACCGGATACGGAAGAGAAACAATTTTACGAAAAGCCCCGTATCCTCTTTCCCTTCGCAGGTATTTTGCTGTTTCAGGATCTTTTTTCCGCTCACCCTCAATCACCAGCCTGTTGTCCTTTATTTCAACATTAAGAGACTCCGCACCAATTCCCGGAACAAGTGCCCTTACTTTTACAATATCTCCCTTTTCATACACATTGACATGGGGATATGGCCCCCCTTCACTCACCTTTCCGGATGTTCCTTTAAACAATACATCAAAGGCATTCGTGAAATTAAACACATCGTTCAATAAAGTATATGGCATCAACATTGTAGTACCTCCATGAATTCTCTTATTGTTAGCACTCATCTTTAGTGAGTGCTAACAATTTTTATGTGTATAAAATACAAACAGTTTCCACGATCGTCAACACCCGGATAAAAAAAATTTACTACTTCATGAAAAAAATATGAATATTGCCATTCCCCCTTGTAAACCATGGGTTCATCCACAAAATCGATCCCGGAAACATCCGATAATTTTTCGGTTGATTTTTGCAGGTATTATATTATTATCATCTTAATTTATACCGGGTTTGCACCGGTTTTCGGATATTTAGTATTGCGATATAGCATGATTCATATTAATGCTTTTTCGTTAATGCCTGGCAGAAAACATGCCGGCATAACAGATATCAAATGAGGCTTTGACGGTAAGATGAGAGTGTAAGGTTATTCCGATAATGGCAAAAAAAGAACTGCATGGGAGGCTGGAGCAAATCGTCAAAAAACACATTGGCGATACCACCATGCTTCCTGACCCGTTCCAATCCCTGCTCCAGGAAATTAACGATGATTATCTGAATCGTTCTCCATTTCAACATGACCCGGCATATAAAGCCCCGGGGAATGACTCCGCCCCCGGAGAAACCGGCTACCGCCACGATCTTCTGTTTTTCATTGATAAAAATGATATCATTACAGGATACTCCGGCCTGAAGGATGACCTTTTCCTGGAACCGGAATCATTTCTGCGTAAAAAATTTTCGGAGCTGCCCCTTGGCGACATCACCTCCCTGTTCGTAGAGGCAATAAAGAAAACCAGGGAAACAGGTTCATTGAACCGTCTGTTGTACTCCGGTTCAACCAGGCAGGGGCGGCAATACTATGAAGCCCAAATCATCCCCTCCTCGGACAACGGCATAATAATCATAATATCAAATGAAACACACGCTATATTGCAGAATGACGCCATTCGAAACAGTGAAAAACAGTTCCGGGGCCTCGCTGAGCGATCCTTCGATATGGTTTTTCTTCTGGACCGGAACGGGATTTTCACCTATGCGTCACCCTCATCGGAAAGGATATCCGGGCACCCGGCCCGGAGCCTGGTGCATAATCACTTTTTTTCATATCTCCCCCCGAATGAGTTCAATCACGCGAACAGAATGATCACCCGGGTTCTTGAAGGCAAAAACATTGAAGGCTTCCAGGCCAGCTTCAGAAAGGCTGACGGCAGGTATATATCAATAGAAATTAATGCCTCTCCCATAAGGGAGGACACCACCATTACCGGAATACAGGGAATTGCCAGGGATATATCCGAACACCTCGACATACAACATACGCTGAAAAAAAGCGAGGAACGTTTCCGGTCACTGATTGAATACGGCACCGATGTCATTTCAATCGTCGATCTTGACGGAACAATACGTTACGAAAGCCCCTCCGTGGAAAGGGTCCTCGGGTTCAGACAGGAAACCACTATTGGAAAAAACGCATTCAACTTTATCCACCCTGACGACATCCCCATTGCGGAGCAGGGGCTCCA
>DAOSYC010000211.1:0-3475 GCA_035380905.1 Spirochaetota bacterium
AAGGTGAACATCGTGCGGAGTGATGAGAGGAGAACGGTGGTGACGGAAGGAGTTGCATACAGTCAGCTCTCTGTGCTGCACGAGTTTGATAATGAATACGCAATAGAGGCGTTTCATATGGAGATAGATGCCGGGGGGGAAAAGGGCAGCAGTGATTACGGCCACCCCGGAATGGAGCTGGGATACATACTTGAGGGGAAGGGAGAGCTTGTCTATGGTACCGGGACATACCCCCTCAGAAAGGGGGACAGCGTCTCGTTTTCGTCAGACATTCCCCATGTGTTAAGGAACACGGGAAAAGGGAGGCTTACGGCGATGTGGGTGATCACGCCTCCCAGGAAGCTCTTCTTCAGGGAATAAAATAGAATGATACAGGACGGGCTGCATCAGTGAGAAGGCACGCCGGATCACGTAATCGATGCGGTATGATTCAGGGGATTTGATTATTATTACAGGAGCAGGATAATGGGAAAGACACTGGTAGAAAAAATTTTCGAGAGCCACAGGGTTGATACCCCTTCGGAGGGGACCCATGTGCTCAGACTGGATGCGGTATTCTGTCATGAGATTACCACTCCCATCGCGATTAACGACCTGGTGAGCAGGGGCATGGACAGGGTGTTCGACCCGTCAAAGATAAAGGCCGTGATTGATCATGTTACACCGGCGAAGGATTCGAAGACAGCTGAACAGGGAAAGATCATGCGTGACTGGGCCCGCAGGCACGGTATTGCTGATTTCTTCGACATAGGGCGAAACGGCGTGTGCCATGCGCTCTTCCCGGAGAAGGGGTTCGCCCGGCCGGGGTATACCATCATTATGGGCGATTCCCACACATGCACACACGGGGCATTCGGCGCCTTTGCGGCGGGAGTGGGTACCACTGACCTTGAGGTGGGGATTCTCAAGGGCGTGTGCGCCTTCAGGACGCCGAAGACCATGAAGATACATATCACGGGAACACTTCGTGAAGGTGTCTATGCCAAAGACGTGATACTTGCGGTAATCGGCAGGATCGGCGTCAATGGTGCCACGAACAGGGTGATCGAGTTTACAGGAGAGGTTGTGGATTCGATGACCATGGATTCCCGCATGACACTGAGTAATATGGCAGTGGAAGCGGGCGCGACATCGGGCATCGTGTATCCTGACATGACAACTGTGGAGTATCTCTGGCAGTTCATACAGGACGAATACGCGTCGAAGGAAGAGGCGTTAAAGGATTACTCCAGGTGGGTGTCTGACCCTGACGCCGATTACGAAGAGGTTGTAGATATAGACGTAAGCACACTGGAGCCCATGGTAACCTTCGGTTACAAACCTGACCAGGTAAAGCCTGTGCGGGAGATGGAGGGTAACGCCGTGGACCAGGTGTACATCGGTTCGTGCACGAACGGGCGGATCGAGGACCTTCGCGTGGCGGCAGATGTGTTAAAGGGTAGGAAAATCAGCGACAGTGTGCGGGGCATCGTGTCCCCCGCCACTCCGGAGATATTCAGAAAAGCAATGGATGAAGGGATTATTAAAGTATTCATGGATTCGGGGTTTGTCGTAACAAATCCCACATGCGGCGCCTGTCTGGGCATGTCCAATGGCGTCCTTGCCGAAGGTGAGGTCTGTGCTTCAACGACAAACCGCAACTTCAACGGACGTATGGGGAAGGGCGGAATGGTACACCTGATGAGCCCGGCCACGGCAGCGGCCACAGCGATTACCGGAAAGATCGTCAATTCCGGAATATTCAAGGGATAGGAGCAGGAGGATATATATGAAATCATTTAAGGGAAAGGTCCTGTTCCTGGACCGGTCGGACATTAACACGGATGAGATCATTCCGGCAAAATACCTCACGGAGATAACCAAAGAGGCCCTCAGGCCTTTTCTGCTGGAGGACCTCAAGATGGAGGGCTTCGATCCGGGAAGGGATATCAGCGGGAAAGCGGTAATTATTACACGCTCCAACTTCGGCTGCGGCTCATCCAGGGAGCATGCCCCCTGGGCGCTGGAGGTTAACGGAATAAATCTCGTCATTGCAGAGGATTTCGCGCGCATCTTCCGTCAGAACATGTACAACTGCGGCATGATGGCGCTCGAACTTCCGGGAGAAACCATTGATCGGCTCTTCCGGGAATATGCAGGGAAAGACGTGGAGATAGAGGCCGATATCGAAAAGGGAATTCTGGCAGTGCGCAGCGGAGAAGCGTCAGAGGAAATACCGTTTTCTCTGGAAAAGTTCGACCGGGACCTGGTGGCCTCAGAGGGGTGGGTCGGCTTCGCCGATTCGCGGTACTGAAAGGATACAGGAATGATAAGCCCGGAGCATCTATTGCCCGGGCTTTGTAGTAATGCAGGGACTGAATAATACCTGTTGTAACGGGAGTTGAGTTCAGAGTCCGGCAGAAGCAATAGTTACCCGCCCTGTTATCGAAGGCAATTCAGCTTTTTTTTACTCCGGACTTCAGGCAGACTTTTCACCATGGAAAGGCCCCGGCTCACCGCGGTTCGTTTTTTGAGGATATCGGTGACCCGCCGGATGGAAATGGTTTTCATCCATTCCTGCATGTTTTTCAGGGGCTGCACATTATAATGATAGGGCTTAGCGGGAATCAGTTCCCCTTCCGGAAAACCCATTCTCCTTGCTCCTACTGAACAGGTCCGGATTAGCAACCCTGTTTCATCCACCGGCATATCACTAATATTCATACGGAATTCCTTCGAATATGATCTGAAATAATCCTCCGCGTTTGAGGTATACAGTATCCGTATCGGAACACCAAGGTCTCGTGCGGCATTATTGATGCCGGTAAATGTTTTTATTCCATTGAGGTTCCCCGGCACGGCCCGGATGCGTCCCTGTTTAACAAGGGTTCGTATATACTCATAGTCAGCGGGCTGATTCACAAAGGTCTTCAGCGGATACGTGCGGGTCAGTCGCTCCAGGGTCCGGAGGCGTTCCGGAACCGGTGACCATGAACGTGTACCTGTGGCAATGTAATAGGCTTTCAGAATTGTGGTGTAATCCGGGTCTTTTTGAAAATGATCCCTGATTATCTTCAGCGATGCCCTTTTATCCTTCCGTATCCATAAATTGCGGAATGACGTATAATCGGGAGAAATATCAATAAAATGAAGATGAATCCTGTTTATGGCGACTACAACGGGATCAAAATCCATCAGGTACGCGTATTCGCTGCGGGCCCAGGCGATAAAGGTGAAATTCTGATCTGTTCCCACGCCCACATAACCGCCCCCCAGATTTTTAATGGAATCGTAGAAAAGATCAATCCGGTTTTCATTGGAAGAAGGATAGTGCGGCGCGGTAAGCCCTCGTTTCTGCGGCAGGGTGTCAAATTCAAACGGTTTCAGGGAAGTCCATTTATTCGTAATATCAGCATGGATTTTTGCATCGTTGTTGACGGTGGCATCAGCATTGATTTTTGCATCGTTGTTGGCGGGGCTCTCAGCATTGATTTTT
>DAOSYC010000211.1:3575-5896 GCA_035380905.1 Spirochaetota bacterium
TCAGCATTGATTTTTACATCGGTATTGACGGAGGAATTCCCGTTGATGTTCGGGTCAGTGCTCTCCTGTGTGCCGGCGCTGGCACGGGCATCAGTGGCTTTTTGTGCATCCCCGGCGTTATCGCTGACAGTACGACCGGGGATATCCTGGTGTATCAGGTTTTCTGCATGGGAATGATTCCGGCTATCCTGAACGGAAACGGAAAAGTGAATGAGAAACAGGAAAATGAAAACAGAATAATACTTCCATGATGTGTTCATGTATGTGCCCTGTAAAATTAGATGTAGTGTATTGTGCCTGTATGCAGTATGACTTTTCCGGATATTATGGAGTTTACATTTTAAGTTTTCCGTGACGCCGTGAAATACTCCTCAGCTGCGGGCCGTTTCAGGTAGAACAGGAGTACGAGGTATACAAAAATGGATATAATTATCTGTGGTCCGATACCGGTAAGATACGCACGGAGTGTAATGATTACCGGTATCAAAAATATAATGACATACCGGGACCAGTTCCTGCGCAGCAGCATGAATATGCCCGCAGTCAGGAGAACAACAAGAAAAACCGTCTGTACAATGAAAATTGCACACACATTGTCAGACAGTGGCGATGTGTTGCTTCCTGCACTGCGCAGCTTCATAAAGAAAGATATCATTTTTCCGATATTATAACCCGGCAGTAATATCATGAGAGAGGAGATAACGGTAATACTGGCAGGCCTTTTTGTGTTCATATTCTATTCCGGACCATTAATTTTCTTCAGGGAGAATTATTGTGTAATCACCACGCTGTCATGGTGCCTGTTAGGGACTCCAGTATTAAGGGATGCGTGAATAATGTCAATAATCAATTCTAATACTTTTCAGCCCGAAAGGAATTTCCTGTCGTGAGTCCCTTCCTGAATTCAAAAATGTGATGGTGTGGAATTAACAGCTTGACTTTTATGGAGAACCATGATTTATTCTGTCTGCCCTGCATTAATATTTCCCGGAGAAAAATTATGGTTAGCAGAATAACACACATGTTTCCTTCCTTTTTTATAGCTGCTTTTATTCTCACAGGGACTGTGTTCCTTGTACAGTGCACCCCGCAGGCGTCGAACGAATATATCGAATCAATCAGTGCCTCCGGTATGCTCACTGACCGGGGGGACAGGTACAATGTCAGGAACCTCATTGACGGGAAGCTCCTGACATGCTGGGCTGTTGGGAATAACGGAAAGGGGCAGAGTATTACGATAACCTTCAAACGGGATGTCCGGGTATCCGGCTTTTTTATTGCGAACGGGATCAACCTGCCGGGGTACTATGATAAGAACGCCAGGGTAATGCGGATGAATATCAACGGCCAGATTGTCGATATCGAAGACGCGAAAGAGAAGGCCCTGTGGGTTTCACTGCCGAAAACGGTTACCGCAAAGACGCTTACTCTTTCCATTGACCAGGTCTTCGCGGGGAACGTATACAGGGACCTGTGTATATCGGAAATATCATTTGATAAGAAGAGCTTTGACTTTGACGGGGAGATGAAAAAGACGGGCTATAACATGATTGTTGCCGGTACCTACAAAATGGTCGATCCCCTCGAAGGGGGGTTTGGTGAGGTATGGGAGGGGACTCTCAGGCTCTTTCCCGACAGACGGTTTACCTACGGCGACAGGAATATAAAGGGAGTGCTTAAGGGCACATGGAATGCGAAGAAAGGACGCTATGTCGTTCCTCCCTATATGGATTCGGAGGCTATAGAGCTGGAAGGTTATTATATCTCCATAACCCTTGATGCCGATCATGAGAAGTATGTGAAGAGGGAGAATATGCCTTCAGACCCTCAACCGCTGTGCCCCGGGTATTTTCTCTGCACAGATCACCAGCGGTTCAGGGGTTTCCTTATAACCGAAGCTACTGCACAGCCGGTGAGTTACCGGTTCAGAAAGGTGGATTGAAGGCCGGTAAAACATTTAATCTGAACATATCCTGAAACTGCCTTTCTGAACAAATTCAAGGAGGCCCCCCGTAATCCCTGCGGATTTAAGGGACATCGCCAAATAGATGGAATCCTCATAGGTGACAATCTGGTTGCACCTGTCCGTATAGCTTCCCTCCCAGATAAATGTTTCCCTCATGGCGGCTACAATGGTAAACAGCCTCTGGTTCTCGTCATCGATATAATCGAGCTCTTCGTCGATCACGAAATCCGCGTCATAGAGGGTCCCGTCCGGCCTCCAGCCGTCAGCCTTCGCGGCTTCAAAGGCCTCAATCCATTCTCTATCATTACAGTGAAAAAGCTCCCCTGTGTCTACGTTCATTAATATATATGCCATT
>DAOSYC010000212.1:0-5895 GCA_035380905.1 Spirochaetota bacterium
ATCCCATGGAATTTAATCTTTCGCTTTCTTCAATTGTATCTGACCACCGCGCGGTACCCATGGATAAAAATAAAGTGTACGATGTCATCATCGCCGGGGGAGGCCCCGCGGCAATGACAGCTGCTGTGTACTGTATGCGGAAAGGTGTCGAGGCGGGGTTTGTCACCGTTGATATAGGGGGGCAGGTTGGAGAAACCTCGGGTATTGAAAATTATCTCGGGTTCAATTATATTGAAGGGAACCAGCTTGTGGAAAAATTTTCTGACCAGGTGAAGCAGTTTGAAATAGGGCTGAGCGAGGGATACGCGGTCACAGCAGTTCATGACGGCAGGGAGAAGGAAGTTGTTCTTGAAAATGGGGACCGGTACCGCGCAAAAAGCATAATTCTTGCCACAGGAAACCGCTGGCGGAAGCTCAATGTGCCGGGAGAAGCTGAACTGACGGGGCGCGGCGTCGCGTACTGCGCGATCTGTGATGCGCCGCTCTTTGCCGGAAAAAAGGTTGCCGTTGTTGGCGGCGGCAATACCGGGCTTGAATCGGCAATTGACCTCGCGAAAATCGCGGAGAAGGTTACCCTGATTCAGATAATGGACAGGCTCACCGCGGACAAAGTGCTCATTGACGCGATGCGGCAGTTCAGCAATGTTGAAGTGCTCCTGCTCCATGAAGTGAAGGAAATACAGGGAGATAAAACCGTCACCTCTGTTCTGGTGAAGGACACGCAGTCAGGAGAGGAGAAATCCCTGGATGTGCAGGGGATATTTATTTCCATCGGGCTGATGCCCAATACCGATATGGTGAAGGGTGTCGTGGAACTGAACAGGTTCGGGGAGATAGTAGTAGACTGCTCATGTAAAACAAGCGCCCCGGGAATATTCGCGGCGGGGGACGTAACGTCAGTGCCCTATAAACAGATAATTATTGCCGCAGGTGAAGGTGCGAAGGCGGCACTGTCCGCCTGTGATTATATTCTCAAAGAATAACAACCGGCCTCCACACATGTGCGGGCATTGTGCAATACAATGAAATAAAAAAGGAGGGAGTATGTCACTGTTCGATGATAAAGTAAAAAAACAGCTTCAGGAGGCACTGAAGCCCATGGTGAACAATGTGAACCTGGTAATGTTCACCCAGACCCTTGAATGTAATACATGCAGGGATACCCATCTTTTCCTCAGGGAAATTACAGAGCTGTCTGATAAACTGTCCCTGACCGTGTGGAATTTCCAGACTGACAGGGACAAAGCGGACATGTACGGGGTCGATAAAATTCCCGCCATTGTAGTACTGGACAGTGAAAACAAAGACCACGGAATAAAGTTTTACGGGCTTCCGGGAGGATACGAAATTAATTCATTTCTGCGAAGCATTCTTGAGATGTCAGGAGTGAAAGAGCCGCTTCCCGGGGCTATTGCAGACCGGATAAAGGGAATTAAAAAAGACATTCATATTCAGGTGTTTATTTCCCTCACCTGTCCGTATTGCCCGGATGCGGTAAGCGCGGCCCACCGCCTTGCGCTGGAAAGCGAATATATAAAAGCCGACATGGTTGAAAGCTCAACCTTTGTTCCGGTGGCGATTAAATACAACGTGAGTTCAGTGCCGAAAACCGTGATAAACGGGACCCAGGAGTTTGTCGGTTCGTATCCCCTTGATAAGGTGCTTGATTTTGTAGAAAAGGCGTAGATTGTATTGTCATGAATATAAATACCTGCAAATGGTATACTAGAAAGAATGATTCTCCGGGAGCGCGGGAATGAGAGCAGGAATTGCTGTAAAACGTTTTGGTTTCATGGTGCTGGTTGCAGCCGCATCATGTATTCTTATGAGCTGTTCTGAATCCCGCGGAGGTCCCGGCGAGACCCTTACGTCACTGCGTGAAATGTGGCAGGCAGGCAGGTACAGTGACGCCGGCGACCTCATGACAGCGGACACAAGGGAGCTGATGGAGTATATCGGCCGGAAGCGGCCGAATCTGAAGGCAAGCCATTTCGGCATTGATATGCTGTTTGTGAAAAATTCCGAATGGACAGTAATTAAAAATACAACGAAGGGTGATACCGCTGAAATCCATGTGAAATATTCGGTGTATCCGGTCGAAAACATGAAAGGGTTTACCGCGGTATTCCATTTCAAAAAAGAGAGGGGCCGATGGCGCTGGGATCTGGAGAAGGAACTGTCAGCACTGAAAGAAGGCATCGCCCGGGAAGGGGTGACGGAATGAAGGGCTTCAGGGGTTCAATGCTAAAAGATTGAAATCCCCAGATTCAGAAGTATATCGTCCCGAAGCTCAATAGCTGATTCATTGTCAGGGTCGATATTCAGAAAGTTGAGGCAGGCGATGTACGCCAGGAAAAGGTCCCCCGCCTCGCAGTACAGGTTGATCAGGTTGAAATGTGTTTCTGCGAGTTTCGGGTCCGCTTCAAGTGATTTTGAATAATAAAACAAAGAAGACTCGTAATTGCCGAGTTCCCAGTATACTCCGGCAAGGTTCGCGAGAATAACCGCGTCATCAGGATACAGCTCCGTCGCTTTTTCCAGAATGAGCACCGACGCCCTGAGCCTCCCAAGCTCGCACAGGGAAATCCCAAGACCGTTTAAAATGTCGGGGTCGTTGCCGTTCAGGCGTATGCCGATACTGAAAAGCTGGAATGCTTTTTTAAACTCCCCGCAGTCAACATAGTCATATCCGAAATCGACAAGACTGTAGCGGTCATTGGAAAAGACCCCCATCTCTTCCTTGGTGAGAATGCTTTTCAGCTGTTCTTTATAATTTTTAATTTCTTTCATCCTGTTCTTCGGGAATATCAATTAATGACTGCTTCTGGAGCAAATACAGCATTGCAGAATATGTATTTTAGAGCAGTGAATTAATCAATGAAAAAAGTCATGATATTTGACAAAAATATTTCATGTGAACAGTGAATGTTTTCCGGTAATTGATGTGGTGAAATAGAATATAGCGCGAAATCCGGAAATAACTTTCAGTAAGGATAATTTTTTTGGAATTGATTAATATGTATTGTCAAAGTAACATAGCTATTCAGGAGTATATGCAGTAGTAAAGAATGCAGATACATGAAAGGTAATTAATAAAGGGGAACTGTTCTATGAAACTGCCACGGTCATGCGGAGTACTGCTGCACATAACAAGCCTTCCGGGGAAATATGGAATAGGGACCCTCGGAAAGGAGGCGAGGGAATTTGCGGATCTCCTGAAGGAGGGAGGTCAGCAGTTCTGGCAGGTGCTGCCCATAGGCCCCGTGGTGTCCCCGTTCGGATATTCACCATATGCTTCCACTTCAACATTTGCGGGAAACCATCTCATGATAAGTATGGAGTCCCTCTGCGAAGAGGAGTGGTGCAGCGCGGTACCTGATGACATTCCCGGCGATGAGGCGCATTTCATTGATTTTGAAACTTCTGAACGCCGCCTGAATACATTTCTGGAAACTGCCTTCAGGGATTTTGAGATGCAGGCCGCGGACGATGTGCGGGCCGAATTTGAGGTATTTTACCGGGAATCCTCCTTCTGGCTTGATGATTATGCTCTCTACACCGCTCTTGCTCTCCATTTTAAAAGCTATAACTGGCTTGACTGGGACACGCCGGTTTCGTTGCGTGAACCTGAAGCTATATCGGAATGGCGTGAGAAGCTGAAGGACAGGGTGCGTTTTCATTCCTTTGTTCAGTTTATATTTTTCAGGCAATGGGATGATCTGCATGAGTACTGCAGTGTGCAGGGTGTTCAGCTGATCGGCGATATCCCGATTTATATCACCCTCGAAGGCGCGGATGCATGGAGTAATCCGGGAATCCTCGATCTCTGTGAAAAAACGGGGCGGCCGCTTTCGGTTGCCGGTGTTCCTCCGGATTATTTCAGTGAAACCGGGCAGCGCTGGGGAAACCCGCTGTACCGGTGGCGTGATGCTGCGGGACATCTCAATGAAGAAACGGCAGTATGGTGGAAGGAGCGGCTCCTCCATCTGAAAAAACGTGTCGATATCGTCCGGATAGACCATTTTCGCGGGTTCGAGGCCTACTGGTCAATACCGGCAGATGAGGAAACCGCGGTGAACGGAGAATGGGTTGAGGGGCCGGGGATGGAGTTCTTTGCCCGCATGAAGCAGGATCTGGGCGAGCTGCCTCTGATCGCGGAAGACCTCGGGGTGATAACGCCGGAAGTAAAAAAACTGCGGGACGGTCTGGGGCTCCCGGGGATGAAAATTCTGCAGTTTGCCTTCGACTTTAATAACAAGAATGAATATCTTCCCCATAATATTGAAAACCACAACTGCATCCTGTATACCGGCACCCATGACAACAATACCACAAACGGATGGTTCTACGAAGCGGAGGTGGATGAGAACGGGCAGAAGTATATTATGGAGTATATAGGCTCTGAACAATACAGCGATTTTCACTGGCAGCTGATCCGCCTGGCGTACATGTCCGTGGCGAACCTGGTGATTGTCCCGGCGCAGGATATAATAGGATATGGTGAAGCCTTCCGTATGAATAAACCGGGGACCGCGAACGGAAACTGGCGCTGGAAACTGACTTCCGATGCAATTACAGAAGAGATGATTACTCGAATCAGGCGGATGGCATGGATGTACCGGCGGATTGAGGAGACATGCGAATCTGAAGCGGAGGTTACTTAAAACACAAACCCCTTCGGCACAACCACAATGTCTTCATCGGTCACGGTAAACCGTTTCCGGTCTTTTTTGAGGTCATAGCCGATCTGTTCACCGTCAGGAATTTTTATCCTCTTGTCGATGATGGCATTCCTGACTTTTACGTTCTTCCCTACAGTTACACCATGCATCAGAATTGAGTTTTCAATTACCGCATTGCCATGAACTTTTACACCGGGAGAAAGGACAGAGTTCCGCACCGAGCCCCCGTTTATGGTGGCGCCGTTTGATACTATTGAATTGATTACATCGGTGTTTGATTCGGCTTCTTCGCAGAGAATCTTTGCAGGGGGAAACTGGTCCATATAGGTCCTGATTATCCATCCCCTTTCATAAAGGTCAATGGGAGGGGTTTCGGTGAGAAGCTCCATGTTTGCTTCATAGTAGGTTTTTACTGTACCAATGTCGCGCCAGTATGCCCGTTCCCCTTCATTTTCCACATAATCATAGGTGAAAACCCTGTCTGTTTTGAACACCCTGGGAATTACATCTTTCCCGAAATCGTTTGAGCCTTCAAGTTTATGGTCCTGGGACAGGTAGGTGACAAGCTTTTCGGTTTTAAAAATGTACAGCCCCATTGATACAAAGGACCTGTCTTTTTTCCCGGGGATCGGCCGGGGATTGGCCGGTTTTTCTTCAAATCCGATGAGGCGCTGTGATTCATCAACTTCAAGAACACCGAAACGTCGTGCCTCGTCAAGGGGTGTTTCAATCGCGGCAATAGTGAGGTCCGCATTATTTTCAACATGGAAATGGAGCATACGGTTGTAGTCCATTTTATATATATGGTCTCCGGAAAGGATCATCACGTATTCCGGTTTTTCCATTTCGATGATGTAGATATTCTGAAAAATGGCATCAGCGGTGCCCCGGTACCAGTCTTCCGTTATCCGCTGCTGCGGGGGCACAACGTCGATAAACGCTCCAAGCTCCCGGTGGAACAGGTTCCATGCGGTGCTTATATGTCGCTCAAGGGAAAGGGATTTATACTGTGTCAGAACAATTATTTTCCTCATGTCTGAGTTGAGGCAGTTGCTGAGGGGAAAGTCAATGATACGGTATGTGCCGCCGAAATGAACCGCAGGTTTGGACCGGTCACGGGTCAGGGGATAGAGCCGTTCACCCTGGCCCCCCGCGAGAATAAATTTAACGGCCCCTTTTCAGGGGATTTTTTGTATGAATGAAGGGGACGGAC
>DAOSYC010000213.1:0-5790 GCA_035380905.1 Spirochaetota bacterium
AATACACCAACAGTGTGGGGAAACTCAAAAACCACCTCTGGGCGGAATTCGGCGTCAGTTATACATTCTAACCTCCTGAACATTACGTCTCTGTAAAAAAAGGCCCCGGAGTCATCTTTCCCGCCGGAAAGAATTGGACGCCGGGGCTTTTTATTCTATATTGACATTATGTGAAACACAATGTAGTATACAGCAATTTCCCGGCTGAACCGCGAAGGGGCATGGAACTGAGATGAATGAACTGCATGTAACAGAACTTCTCTATGAAATAGGAAAAACCTTTACTGCCATGGAGGATATCAACTCCCTTCTCCAGGAGGTACTCAATGTCCTTGCGCGGCACCTTCCCCTGAAGCGGAGCATGATCACCGTGTATCAGCCGGAAACCGAGGATATCTCCATTGATGTCTCCTTCGGCTATTCCGATGAACAGATCAGCAGGGGGCGATACAAACCCGGAGAAGGGGTAATCGGCTCTGTTATATCGACGGGAAAAGCCGTTATCATCCCCTCGATACACGATGAACCGCTTTTTCTCAACAAAACCGGGGCCCGGGGTACCGCCGATTCAGACACGATTTCCTTTATCTGTGTCCCCATAAAAAATGCCGGCGGCACCATCGGCACCATCTCCATTGACCTTCTGAACTCCGATACCATTTCACTTGACCATGTTGCAGAAATTATTACCTATCTGGCAGTAATGATAGCCCATGCCGTGCTGCACCGGCGGGAGATGCGCCTGAAAGCGCAGGTCCTTGAAAACGAAAACCGTCTCCTTAAAAAGAAACTGTCCCTTGACCGTTCACAACGGAAATTGATCGGCAATTCCAAAGCAATGGAAGACCTCTATGAAACAATTCTCATGGTGGCGGAAACCGATTCAACGGTCCTTATTACCGGAGAGAGCGGAACAGGAAAGGAACTGGTGGCCCATGAGATCCACTATAACGGTACAAGGAAGGAGGGGCCATATATCAAGGTAAACATTTCCGCGATACCGGAAACTCTCATTGAAAGCGAACTGTTCGGTCACGAAAAGGGGGCCTTTACCGGAGCATTGAAACAGAAAAAAGGGAAATTTGAACTCGCCCAGGGAGGGACCATCTTCCTCGATGAAATCGGGGACCTCAGCACACACCTCCAGGTACACCTGCTGCGGGTGCTGCAGGAAAAATCCATTGAACGCCTGGGAGGCTCCGGAACAATTCCCCTTGACGTACGCATAATCGCCGCGACCCATCAGGACCTTGAGGCAAAAATCCGGGAAGGCTCCTTCCGGGAGGACCTCTATTACCGCCTTAATGTCTTTCCTGTGTACACTCCTCCGCTCCGGGAGCGGAAAGCGGACATCATGCTCCTCGCGGACCATTTTCTGGAACTGTATTCCGGGAAATTCAACAAAAAAATCCACCGCATCAGCAGCGACGCCATTGACCTCCTCACCAGCTATCACTGGCCGGGAAATGTCCGGGAACTTGAGAACTGCATGGAGCGGGCGGTAATCATGAGCGCAGAGGATGTCATCCGGAACTACCATCTTCCCCCCTCCCTGCAGTCCGTGGAGAAATCCGAAGCCGCACCCCGTACCCTCGATGAAATGACCGACCTCTTTGTGAGGGAGATTATTATCGACCACCTCAAAATGACCGATGGGAACATAACAAAGGCTGCAGAGATTCTGGGCACCACAAAGCGTATCCTCACGTATAAAGTGAACCAGCTCGGTATCGACTACGGGAAATACCGCCGCGATGCATAATGTGCAACGCAGCGGGTCCAAAAAGTAATTGCATTCTCTTTTCCATCTGATATAAAAATTCCAACACTACACATACAAGGTGGCACCATGAAAATTCGGCCCTTTAATATGTTTCTCATTCTGAGCCTCATCGCAATATTCATCTGGTCTGTCATCAGGCCCCATGATTATTTTACATGGTTCCTGGAAGTGGCGCCGGTTATTATCGGCACCGTATTTCTTCTCGCAACATTCCGGCGTTTCACCTTTACGCAGCTTTTATATGTACTCCTGTGGCTTCACGCCATTGTGCTCATTGTGGGAGGACATTACACCTACGCGCTTAATCCCCTTTTCGAATGGATAAAAACAGCCTTTGACCTTACCCGCAATTATTATGACCGCCTGGGACATTTTTTTCAGGGCTTTGTGCCGGCAATTCTTGCCCGTGAGGTACTGCTGCGTTTCTCTCCCCTGCAGAAAGGGAAATGGCTTAATTTCATTGTGGTATGCATCTGCCTCGCGGTGAGCGCATTTTACGAACTCATTGAATGGTGGGTCGCAGCCGCCACGGGAGAAGCGGCGGAATCATTTCTCGGCACACAGGGGGACGTCTGGGACAGCCAGTGGGACATGTTCATGTGTCTCGTGGGTGCGCTATGTGCTATCGTCTTCCTGGGGAAACTTCATGACCTGTATCTTGAAAAACTTGAACGCGGACAGTGACCCTTTCCCGGAGACCCGTTTTTTGTTTGACGCAATGCACAGTATGACCCCTGTATATTCATGTGGCACTACATGTTCACCGGGAGGTTTTATTGTCTGAACTTGTACTCGTAATTATCGGTCTCCTCGCAGTATCGTTTATCTGTTCCGTACTGGAATCGGTGATCCTTTCAATCACAAGGCCCTATATTCAATTTCTTGTTGATGAAAAAAACCGGTCCGCGAAAATCCTCGAAAAGATGAAAGGAAACATCGAGGAACCCATATCCGCAATCCTTACATTAAATACTATTTCCCATACAGTTGGCGCCGCGGTGTCAGGGGCCCTCGCACTGCAGCTTTTCGGTTCACGGTGGATGGCCCTCTTTTCCGCAGTGCTTACACTCCTTATTCTTGTCTTCTCGGAAATAATTCCCAAAACCCTGGGGGCCCATTACTGGAAGTCCTTTGCCCCGGTCTCCGCCTATATACTCAGGGGAATGGTGTTTGTACTGAAACCCCTCATTGTACCGGTCCATTATCTGTCGCATCTTTTTATGAAGGAAAACCCTTCATCAATGATAAGCAGGGCTGAAGTGATAAACTATGTGCGCCTGGGATATTATCAGGGTATCCTCGATGACCCGGAAGTTGAAATTGTGGAGAACCTTTTTTCCCTGCAGTCCATCAGGGCAAAGGACATCATGACCCCCCGCACCGTGGTGTTCTGGCTTCCTGAAAACAGTACCGTGGAATCTGTAATAAAAAAGCATCCGAACCTGGGATATTCCCGCATACCATTGTATGATCCCCATGAAAATACCGTTGAAGGGATTGTGATGACGCGGGACATCATGAAGTCCTTCATTAAACAGAAATATTCGAAGAAGCTGAAAGCACTGGCCCAGAAACCGGAGTTTGTCATTGAGACCTTTTCAGTGTTCAGGCTCCTCAATCTTTTCACTGAAAAAAAGACCCACATGGCTGTTGTCCTAAACGAATACGGCGACTACGTCGGGATTGTCACCCTTGAAGACGCCCTTGAGTCCCTCCTCGGAAAAGAGATTGTGGATGAGTTTGACAGGCATGAGGACATGCAGAAGCTCGCGCAGCAGCGTGCCGGGACAAAGCACGGCGTCAGGACTGATACATAATATCAACAGCCGGGAGGAAACCGTTGGCGGAAATAATCAGGGATGCCCGCATATCGCTTCACGGCATCAGCACTGTTGCCATCACCGCAGACCTGGGATGCCGTGCCGGATGGGAAAAGAACTTTGTGCCCCTCCTTAAAAAAGTGGAAAAGGAACACCGCCCCGGCGCATATATTGTTGCAGGCGATCTCTCTCTCAACTCCGACGACGGGGAGTACTGCCGCATCCTCAACCATATTGAAAAGACAAACGCTGTCTGGATTACCGTTCCCGGCGACCATGACCGCCCTGTACGGAATTTCATGAAATACTTCGGCGCCACACGGAAAGTGGCTGACATTGACGGCTGGCGGTTTATCGGCCTCAACACCGCGAACCGGATGTTCCTGAAGCAGGAGGAGGAATGGCTTGAAGCGAATATCCGGGAAAAGTCCATAATCTTTTCCCATGTCCCCCCGGAAGCGGAAGGGTGGACCTTCCATTCCCTCTGGCCCCGTTCATCAAACCGGTTTCTGAGAGCAGTGAAGAAACACCGGAAATATATCCATGCAATGTATTTCGGCCACATCCACGGGTTCTCAGAAAGGGAGTACCTGGGCATCCCCATGATTGTCACGGGAGCGGTTGCGGAATCTCTGATTGTCCGTGACAACCGGTATCAGGGGAAGGGTTTTTTTGAAATGGTGATAATGGATACCGCAACGGGGAACACAGAGCTATGTACTGTGAAGTGAAATAAATTTCGTGATTAACGAACAATACTGTACACGATGAATATATCCCTGATCGCCCCGCGCATGAGCCTCCGCCCCATGGACTCCGAACTGAAACGGAGAATGTCCCCCTCCCTCGCGCTGCTGACCCTTGCGGCCCTTACCGGCAAAGAGCATTCAGTGCAGCTCCTTGATGAAAACATCACACCTTTACGATTTGACGACACTCCGGGCCTCGCAGGGATTACGGTTAATGTCGATACATCAACACGTGCATATGAAATTGCGGCTCTCTATCGGGCAAAAGGGGTCCCTGTGGTTCTCGGGGGAATTCATGTAAGTGCGAACCCTAAGGAGGCAGCGGAACACTGTGACGCAGTGTGCATCGGAGAAGGTGAATACCTGTGGCCCCGCATAATAGAAGACGCAATTTCCGGAAAGCTGAAAAAAATCTACCGGTCCGATTCACCGGTGGATGCAGCCGATATCCCTGTCCCCCGCCATGAAATCCTGGATAAAGAAAAGTACCTCTACACCAACATTCTCTGCTCCAGCAGGGGCTGCCCCCACCGGTGCGGCTTCTGCTATAACAGCGCCCCCTATGTCCACCGCACCTACAGGAACCGCCCGGTGGAAACAGTCTCTGAAGAGATACGCGCCCTTGGCACCCGCCATGTGATGTTTATCGATGACAACTTTATCGGCAGTATTCCACGGGCTGCTGAAATGGTCCGCTCCCTCAGGCCCATGGGGCTTACCTGGAACGCGGCGGTGAGCGCAGACATTGTCCGGCACCCGTCCCTCCTGGATGATATGGCTGAGTCCGGATGCCGGAGCCTTTTTATAGGCCTTGAATCACTGAACCGCGATTCCCTGAAAGGAGCCCGGAAACACCAGAACAGGCGGGAATCCTATGAAGACCTCATACAGGCACTTCACACCCGGGGCATAATGCTGAACGCCAGCATCTGCTTCGGCTTTGATCATGACACTCCCGCAGTGTTTGACGATACCGTAACATGGCTCACCGAACACCGCGTAGAGACCATGACCGCCCACATTCTCACGCCATATCCCGGCACGGAGTTATTCTCCACACTGCATCGCGAGGGAAGGATTATTGACTACGACTGGAGACGATACAATACCGCCAACGTGGTATTCCACCCCAAAATGATGTCCCCGGGAGAACTGCAGGAAGGGTATCTCAGGGCATACCGTAATTTTTATTCATTCAGAAATATTGTGCGGCGCATGCCGGAACGGAGGGACCTCCTGATGCCCTATATCCTCTTCAATTTTGGGTACCGGAAATTCGGCCGCCTCACCTCGGCCATCGCGGGTCGCAGGTTTATGGGAACCCTGGGGAAAGCTGCGAGGCGGCTTTCGTACGGCATTGAGTGAATCATCCCTCTCACAACATCACCGTCACTCCCACAAACACGAAATGGAACATCGCGAAGGTATAGACCTTATC
>DAOSYC010000214.1:0-5782 GCA_035380905.1 Spirochaetota bacterium
CCACACATATTGCGTAGGAAGAAGCCCGTAATCCGGGATGTACAACATCCTGTGTAACTGCGGCTGCAGCAGGAAGAAACGCAACAACAGTCATCCCCATGAGTAAAAGGACTACATATTGTCCGTTCCCATCAAAGAATTTAAACCCGATAAAAAGAAGAAGCGCCGAGGACATTGCTGAAATTGTAGGTACCAAAAGTCTGGCAGCCTTCCTCTTTTTTGCCCATAAGTCCGCTATTAGACCACCAAGTGGAGCTCCGAATAAAGCAAGCGCCATTACTATACCGGCTTTTACACCCGCCTGTGATTCTGATATATGATGTACCCTGTGAAAGTAAGTAGGAAGCCATGTCATCAGGGAAGCCGTGACAAATGTCATACCGGTAAATCCAACATATGTCAAAAGCAGAGATGGCCTGTCCAGAAACTCCCTTGCGATATCACCTGCTTTCATTTTCACTTTCATACTGCCGGAATTATCTTTTTCAACAGACTTACATAACTCAACAGTTTTATAGTCTTTAATAAAAAACACAAGTATTGACACGATTAGACCTGGAATTGCGACAAGACCAAAGGCATGGCGCCATCCCCAGTGAGTAGCAACAATACCCCCAATTGCAATACCAACAGCACATCCAAGGGGTATTGAAGCATTCCAGATCCCCATCATCCGGGACCGTTTTTCCTCGGGGAACAGCCCGGAAATCATTGCTGTTCCTCCTGGAGCATACCCTGCCTCACCAATGCCTATTGCAGTCCGTGCAGCAAATAAATGCCCGAAGGTTCCCGCAAAGGCACAGGCGGCAGTGGCAAAACTCCACAAGACTCCCATGATGCCGATGGACTTTTTACGGCTCCATCGGTCAACAAGGATTGAAGCAGGAAACGTAAACACAACAATTGACCAGTATACAGCTGAAACGAGCATGCCGCACTGCGCATCACTCAACCCCCAGTCAGCTTTGATAAACGGGAAAAGTGAAGTCACTATCATCCTGTCCACATAATCAAAAAAGTAGAGTAAAAAGAGTAACGAAAAAACATATCTCCTAAAGCCTTTAGAAAGCTTATATTCCTGCGGCATGCTCGTTGTATTCATAACTCCCCCTAAAAAATCCGCATCATATTTATAATGTTTAAATATTTATCACTACTCTGCCTTATATCCGCCAAGATTCGCCAGAGCAACACTTCCCGGGCTGATAACCGAAGGATCTACCATCACATTAATACATGCTGTTTTTCCTGAAGCAAATGCAGCTTCAAGAGCAGGTTTAATATCTTCAGGTTTATCAACAAACGCGCCGAAACCGCCAAGAGCTTCAACAAGTTTCTCATAATGGACTTCGCCAAGTTCCGTACCGTCCTTAATTGCATGTCCAAGACGGAGCGTCTGGCTATGTGCTATCATTCCCCAGAGAGTATCATTGGCAACGACCACAACGATTGGGAGATTATTACGTATCGCGGTATGGAATTCCATGAAGTTAAAACCTACAGATCCATCACCAATAACGAGAAGAACCCTTTTGTCTTTGTTGAAATACTTTGCAGCATTTGCATATGGAAGGCCAACTGCCAGACAGCCGTAAATACCATAATCAAGATAATGTCCGGCTTTATTTACTGTACGTGTCATACCCATCCATGTTGCGGTATCACCGCCATCCGCAACAACGATATCATCTTCCCTGTTCATGAATTCATTGATTTCTTTTGCGAGTCTGAGAGGATGAATCGGAACTTCTGCGTGATCCCACATCGGCTGGGCCTGCGCCTTTCCATCAACATCTGCCTTTTTAATGGTTTCAATCCATGGAGCAAACTGCGCTTTCAGTGTATCACCGAGCTTCTTCTCGTCAACAATGCGGTTCATTTCCTGTACTGTCGATTTTACATCGGCCACAATACCAAGATCAACCTTTCTGTTTCTTCCGATTTCCTCAGCCTGTATATCAACCTGGATAAATTTAGCAGTTGCAGGAAAAATATCACCGAAGATGTAATAAAGGCTCAGACGCGAACCGAGGAAAATAACGAGATCAGAACTGATATTTGCGATAAGTGAGGCTCCGGGACGTATTGCAAGTGAGGATTCAAAACAGTAGGGATGACTATCAGGCACAACCCCCCTTCCGGCATTAAGAGTAAAAATTGGTGTTCCCGTTTTTTCAATAAATTTAGTCAACTCTTCACCGGCGTCAGAATACCATGCACCGCTTCCGGCAATGATAATAGGCCTCTCCGCCGCAGAGATCATATCAATCATTTTACCTGTAGCGACGGTATCAACCGATTTTGACTCAACAATACTGCCGTATTTTTTGACTTTTGTCATGTCAGCAGCTGCATTCAGCACATCACATGGAAGCTCAAGATACACGGGTCCGGGACGTCCATTTGACGCGTACCTGAATGCCATGTCCACAAACTCCGGAATCCGTTCAACATTGTGACATACAAGCGCCTTCTTGACCATTGGTGATATAACCGGCAGCTGCGTCATATCCTGCAGGTCAAGTTTTTCTGTTGTCTCCAACCCTACACATCCGGCGATAAGTACAATCGGTGCATTTGACAATCTCGCACTTGCAATACCTGAAAGCGCATTTGTAAAACCTGGCCCGGCAGTTACCATGGCTACAGCGGGCTTGCGCGTCATACGTGCCTGTGCTTCAGCCATAAAAACAGCAGCCTGTTCATGACGTGTTGCAAAAAGTTTAACTGAAGTATTCTCGAGGAACTGATAAATCGGTGTGATATGACCACCACTGATAGTGAAAATAGTTTTTACACCCTTTTCGATAAGGGCTTCAGCAGCTAGTTGACCGCCAATTACTTTATCCATAACACCCTTCTCCTTACGTAATTTTTTAAGATACCAAAACTAATAATTCAGTGTTGCCGCATAAAAAAAACTTGCCCTGCATGAACTATATTCATACAATGAATTATATTCACCTATTATATCAAGAACTTTTTTTCATATCGGGAGAAAAACATGAAACACTATGAACTGATAACTCAATACCAGCACTGCTACGGAAAAACACAGCACTGTACCGGAACTGTTGATAATGAATCTGAAGCACAGGAATGGGTACGTCAAAAAATGGAAAACACCGGAGAGCCTCTGATTCAGATAGAGAAAGATCCAGTTTGCACCTGTACTGCTTCTTTCTGCCCGCTGAAATTTCAAAGACCGACTTACACATATCGTGTAATTGAAGTTCAGAAAAATAATGAATAAAAAAGAAATCCTTAAAAAATCTCCCGTCAGATCCGGCTTATAACACCGGACCTGACGGGAACCCCGTAACATCTATATTAAATTTAAACAGAAGGCATACTGATTACACCATACTCAGGTGCTTATACTTGTCGAGATGACGTACCGCCGGCTTAAATGCATCACGTCTGAAAGGCTCAGCAAGAACATTTGCCCCGCCTTCAATAACAGCATTTATTACCGCAGGCCTGCCGGACTTAACTGCTTCGTTTACAACGTCTTTTACATCAGCATAATTATCAACTTTGAATCCCAGCGCTCCCATATCCTTTGCAAGCAGCGCGTAATCAGGATTTGTAGGAAGATCAGCGCCGACGAAACGGTTATCAAAGAAATCAATCTGGTTCTTTTTCTCTGCTCCCCATTCGTGGTTATTGAAAACTACAGCAATAACTGGGATATTTTCTCTTACCGCTGTCATAACTTCACTGAGTCCGCTGATTCCATAGGCACCATCACCCTGAAGAGCGAACACCGCTTTATCCGGTGCGGCCATTTTTGCACCAAGTGCTGCACCATATGCGAAACCGCAATTCCCCCAGCTCAACGCTGAAATATGCTGACGCGGCCCGTCAAATTTCAAATACGCATTACAAATAGAGGAATTGTTTCCGATATCAGTTGCAACAATTGAACCCTTTGGAATCGCATCGGAAAGCTCCTTGATAAATCTCCTTGGATGCATGAGCTTATTGGTTGACGATGACCATTCATCCAGCTCTTCCTTCCATATGGCTTTTTCTTTGGCGATATCACCCAGGCGCTCACTGTTTTTTTGCCGTTTTTCATCTATCGATTTCATCGCCTTAATGAGCTGTGCCGCGAACTCTTTCGCATCACCCATCACACCAAGGTCAATACTCTTCGAGAGGCCAAGCTGTGACCCGTCAATATCAACCTGAATAAGTTTTGCATTCTTTGGCCAGTAGTCGATATCGTACTGAGGCAGTGTGCCGAAAGGTCCGAGACGTGTTCCAAGCGCAAGCACAACATCTGCTTTCGCTATAGATCTCATTGCCGCTTTAGATCCGCAATAGCCGATGGGCCCCACT
This sequence comes from Spirochaetota bacterium, assembly GCA_035380905.1. GTDB lineage: Bacteria > Spirochaetota > UBA4802 > UBA4802 > JAGODF01 > JAKQCH01. Next base: position 4,345 of record DAOSYC010000214.1, read on the forward strand.
GCCAGTTCATGATCAGCCGGGAAACTATCATTGTGAAGATATGTGTTTACAACCGGTGCTGTTAAGTATTCAGCAAGGGCTTTCGTTTCAGCAATTGCGTTACTCATAGAAACGCCGCCACCCGCAAGAATCACTGGATATTTTGCATCCATCAGCATTTCCGCGGCTTTTTTCACCTGCTCAACAGTACCGCCGCCATAGGAAACATCTTTTGTTTTATAAATTTCACAATCTATATCACCATAGAAATAATCCCGCGGGATGTTAAGCTGTGTCGGACCGCAATGATATTTTGCCATGTAAAAACATCTGCGTGTCAATTCCGCCATTCTTTCTGGACGGTTGACCCGTACCTGATATTTCGTAGATTTTTCAAACCATGGCATCTGGTCCAGCTCCTGAAAACCGCCAGTCCCTATTCCCATACTACCAGTTTCTGGTGTTATCGCTACAACAGGAGAATGCGCCCAGAATGCTGCTGTTATAGCTGAAACAAAATTTGCCGCGCCCGGTCCGTTCTGCGCGATACATGTTTGCGGACGTCCAGAAACCCGTGCATACCCGTCAGCGGCATGTGCTGCAGCCTGCTCATGGGCAACAGGAATAAACCGTATTCCGGCTGCGGGAAAAAGATCCAGCGCATCCATGAATGCACTTCCTACAATTCCAAAAATGTCTTTTACGCCTTCGGCAACAAGTGTTTCAACAAGTGCCTCTGATGGTGTCATTTTTGCCATTACTGCCTCCTTTCAATTATCTCATCCAAACTTTAAATTTTAATTTTTTCCAAAATGCCTTGCTTTTCTACAATTCCATCAACTGCCCGCCATCAACATTGAGAGCCTGTCCGGTAATATACGATGACTCACTTGAACCAAGGAATGCCACCAGCCCTGCGACCTCATCCTGCTGACCGATACGTCCCATAGGAACTGATTTACACATTTCCTTTTCCCGGTCCTCCGGAGTTACCCCAAAAATACTTGCTTCCATCTCAAACCGCTTTCGTTCAAAATCGGAATGAATCTGGCCCGGACATATTGCATTAATACGTATGCCGATCGGAGCCAGCTCCTTCGCCATTACCTTTGTAAGCATTATCACACCGGCCTTTGATACCGCATATGCACCATTGAACGCTGGAGGCACTTTTCCCGCACGGGATGAAGTATTTATTATACTTCCGGCTTTTCCAAACATTAGGGGTGCAATTGCCCTGGATACACGGAACACACCTGTCAGGTTTATATCCACAGTCTTAAGCCACAGGGCCTCATCGTAATCCATAACCGTTGACGGAACACCAAACGTTACCCCCGCGTTATTACAGAGCACATCAACATGCCCGAATACCTCTTTTACTTTTTCCGCCATTGCCTTGACAGACTCAGTACTACTGACATCAACAGCAACAGCAAATGTTTTCACTGAAAATTCT
>DAOSYC010000215.1:0-5777 GCA_035380905.1 Spirochaetota bacterium
TTTACTTGCCCCGGTTCACTAAATATTTTGCAATGCCATACTCAAAAAAATTTGTTACACCTGTCTCAATAGATTTTTCAAAAAGCCTCAGGGCGCGAGTGTTATTATCATTCATTTTTTCAGCAATTCCGCTATAGCAATACGCCTCGCAGAGCTTCTCCCTGTCACTGCCTGCTTTTCTGATCAATTCCTCTTGTGAAATTTCACCAGTGAAAAACTTTGCAATATCTTTCGCCCACACATTACGTGCCCATTTACTGTGATCCTGCAACCGGTTGTTACAGAAATAATCATATCTGATTTTTAATATTTTTTTTGCGTCCTCATAATAAATTTTTTTACAGTCAGCGGCAAATGCCATCTGAAGGAAATAACAATAGGGACTATTTGAGTTTTCCTCCTGTTCTTTCAGTTTGTGCATAACAGCGTCACAGGCATTTCCTGTATAATACGCGCAAATCGATAATCGGGGTGACACATTGCCATAGCATCTTTTATCTGTCTTTACAGCACGGATATATGTTTCATGTGCCTTACTATAATTACCCTCATTACAGTATGCATCTCCCCGCTTGAGTATATCAACAATCCCTTTATTCAACCGTACTACCCGTCCTGAAGTGACACTTCCTGAGGGGCCGTTCCTTATGGGCCCCCTTATGGATATGACAGCATATATGTCCCGTGAGAACAGTGTCACTCCGGGGATTTTTTTGACCCATTCCCTGTAGACCCCGTAGTCAGTTCGATCGCCATGATATAATCCAATATTCCTTGTAATATATCTGTCAGAACCCGCGATTCTCTTATACTGTCTGAAATCTTTTTCTACATTCCTGCCCGTTGGCAGCGTATAGTGATATGGCTGAAACCGGCTGCCAACCTGTATAGGATTTCCCCCATTTTGGGCATGGACAACCCCTGTGCTGTCGACAATGTGTATAAAATCGATTTGCTGTTTTAAAAAATCCCTTCTGCACTGTAACATACTGTCCTGGTGATTTATAAGTATCGCAGCATTGTCAAATCCTCTGGTGTTAATCAGATTGTTAACAATAGCGAAATACCTTTCAGCCCGTGCCTTCATCTGCGGTACAGACTCCTGACTGAAGGCATTAACTGCAGTTACCAGCACAATAAAAGCTGTATTTAGAACGATTTTCAACAGCCTGTGTAAATATACTGACCTCTTCATAATTAAACCTCAATATCTGCTTCCTGCAGGTATCATTTCATCTTCACTTTTGGCTCTTTATACCTGCTCATATTGAAACTCTGCCGGCAAAAATTATTCTGCCCGCCCGGAATGCAGGGGCTTTCGCTGTATTATAAATGTGTGCGAATTCATTAGCGGTATTCATTTGACACTTCGCTTTTCTGTTGTATGGACACGAGGCTTGATCATATTACTTAAATTTCTACAGCAGGCAACATAACGCAATAATTCCAAAAGTGCCAAACCACGCTATATTGACCCAGCATCCCGGATTCTTCAAAACATTTTTTAATGATCCATTTGATTCACTGCTTTCAGCTCTATTATGCTGTATCTGGTTACGCTGTTGCACAACCACTGCTCTACGTGGATTCTGCTGTATTTTTCTCCCGTTTTCATTATACCATACCCCTTTCCCGGAAGGGCTGCCGAATACAAATGTTCCACTGTACTTTACTCTTCCATTATTGTGATATAATAATCCCATTTCTGACCGTACACCGTCAATAAAATTCCCCTTATATGCTCTTTTACCCCGTTCATCATAATCCGTTCCGCTTCCATATTTCACACCATTATTCCATAACCCGATATAGCTGATATTACCATTATCGTGATACAGCCTCCCCTTACCATGGTATGAATCATTTTTAAAATATCCACGGTAACGCAATCCGCTTTCACTGTATTCAAGGCCATACCCATCTCTGGCCCCATCATTAAAACTTCCGCGATATGAAATCCGTCCTGATGGGTAATAAACAGTGCCCCTGCCATGCTTTACCCCGTTTCTAAAGAACCCGACATACTCATTCTTTGCATTATCAAAATACAGCGCGCCTTTCCCGTGATAATTGTTGTTCCTGAAACTTCCTTTGTATTTTATATTTCCATTATTTCCAAATAGTATCCCGTGTCCATAATATTCGCCTTCTCTCCAGTAACCGGAATACACTTTGCTGTTGTTATCATAAAAGTCCCTCAACAGTGTGCCTTTTCCGTGGGGCTTCGCGTTTCGCCACCTGCCGACATACACTTTCCCCATCCATTCGCCCTTTCCGCTGCCGTTGAAACAATTGCCGGTACAGTTATTCCCGGCACCCTGCCGTACTTCAGGTCTCTGATTATTGCCGTGTTGTGCAACTATCGTCCGGTTCTGATTCCCTTCAGGATACATCCTCCTGCACCATTCACAGATCGTATCCTGTCCAAGAAAATTTTCCGCGACGAAACCCGCACCCTCACACACAATCCAGTTAAACCTTTCTCTGCACACCCTGTTCGCAATGCGTCCCTGATTTTGCTTCATCCACATCACACATGTCGGGTAATCATGCACATTGTCCGGCGGCTGTAAGGAATCCAGTATTGAAGCGTAAGATTTATCTGCAAAAGACATCATTATTAACAAAAACGCCACCGGATACACAAAATATCTGAAAAGAATCATAACATACTCCTACCATCGAATCATTACCAATTCATCAATAAATAAATTATTACGTATTACAACACAACAACTCCATATCAGAACTTGTAACATTTGCCTTTTAAAAAATCCCGTCAATCCCCCAAAAGTTGTAGTTTTATATTTTTTTTTGAATTTATATAAAAAAATACTGACACACATTCACATAAATGTATACAATGGTGAAAATATCCGCATAAATACATACTCAATAATTATTTTTGTCCGGCTTTCATTGTATAGGTTCCTTTTCCAGGGGCATTACACTGCAATGATCATCATCGGGAAGGAGAATGTTATGGGTGGACCGTTATCAGAAAAAGAGGCGGCACGGCTCGGCAGCATCCTGCTCGCCATCACCGGTGCAATCGGCAGCGACGGCTTCCTTGACACGGTGCTGCATGAGTATTCCTCGCTGTTCAATCTTGACTACTGTCACCTGGCGGACATGACAGAGGAACTCACGATCAACATCCATCAATCCCTGGGAAACGGGGACGATGTCTTCAGGCCATACAGCGAGCACGGGGAGCACTGCGTGTTCAAAAACCCTGACCTGGTATTTCCTCCCGCACCAATGGCGGTTCAATTTGACAATGCATCGTTTAAGGCCATCGCACAGGTAAACCCGCTCTATGAAGCGATACAAAAAAATATTCCCGCCATCACCACTATTGCCGGTGTGCATCCGGACCGGAACGGCATTATCGGCCTGCGGTACGACCACAGGGAATTAACGGACCAGGAACGCATCATCAGCAGCCTTCTGGCCCCGCAGATACTCGCGCTGTACCACCTTCACCAGAAAATGATCAGGTACCGGGACCTGAACAGCTATCTTGTGGATATGATTACCGGCCGTGGGGAGCGTCCCTTTATCATCATCGACAGCCGGTGGGGAATTATTCTGAACCACAACGGGTTCTTCGACCGCCTGCGGTCTTTCGGTGTTTCACAGAAGGATATCATCAACGCCCTCAATAAGCACAGCCTCGAGAAGATCAGGACATTATGTGAACAGCATGACGCATTCAGAGTACCCCTCGGGACACATCCCGCTCACCTCACAGTCGAACCGGCATATGTCGACGCAAGGGTCTACTACAAAATTCAGGTCGTCGAACACACCGCACCTTCGGCCGGTACGAAAGTCACGCGCCGTGAACGGGAGATTTTCAGCATGGTGAAGAAGGGATGCACAAACCGGATGATCGCGGAGGAACTTTCCATAGCTGAGGAAACAGTGAAGCGCCACCTCTCCAATCTCTACATGAAGACCGGGGCACAAAACAGGACAGCCCTTTCCCAGATGGATTTATAACTCCGGAAAACAGGATAACGCCTCCCATAAAAAAGGCCGGTCAGCATTTTCATGCAGGCCGGCCCGCGTGTTCCTCTGTGATGAGTTTCCAAAGTACGCTAATTCATCAACCGTATCTGAGCAAACATGACTTTTTCATTTCTTGATTTAATAATGATTTTAAACTTTTTATTGTCCTTTTGATAAATGCTGTACGCGCTCACACGATACACCCGTAACTTGCTGATTTTGCCTTCCCGCTCATTTTTTTTCAAAAGTTCAGCTACCTTGCTGAAGGGTTCTGTAATCCGGATATCACCGACGATGGTGCCTGTAAATCCCTGTATATCCTTCATGCTCAAGGCAGATGCGTCTGTACCAATGAGCAGTAAAAAATCCCTGCCGTCAGTATCAACAACAATTCCCCTGCCCTTATACACCATAAGGCTGCCCTGCATCTCCTGGTCAGGTGATCCGAAATGTTTTATTGCGCAAGCCCTTCTTTCCGCCTTAGGCACACCGGCATAATCGACCATGAAATCCTCAATATTACCGCCGCACCCGCTCAAAAGCGTTGTTGCTGTAATTGCCAGACAAATAAATCCCGCCGCACCACGGGCAACGCGGTGAATAATGCCGGCATATTCCCTGATATTCGCAATGTAAAATTTCTTCATACATCCCTCTTTGAAACCCTGATGTTCATTCATGGCAAATCCTCCATTCACACTAACATGTCATATTGTAAAACAGCCTCAATGCCCCGCACCCATATCAAAACACAGTTTTCCTCACGTGCACTCATCACTACCGGATCAATAACAATGTAATACTTATAATAAGAAAAATTTCGGGATGGTTGTCATTGACAGGAATATGAAATACCGTATCTTAAAAGTCAATTACTTATATTTTATTAGTTGGAAAATATTTTTTTGACCGTATAAAATATTTTAACCACATTTCCTTACTATTACAATCGTCGGCGTAATCATATTATTCAACACAAGCCTGTACCATCGCATATAGATTCTCAGCACCAGTTTATATGGTCTTTCGTATTTCATGCCACAAAAAAGGCCGGTCAGCATTTTCATGCCGGCCGGCCCTTATTCTTACATGGTTAAAGTCTGCGCTACATATTACTCAGCAAGAGCACCTGTAAACACAGAAGGTATTGCTTTGATTGTTGCTGATTCGTTGAAAGTAATAGCTTTCACTCTTCCGCCGAATTTAGGAAGCTCTGTTCCAAGATAGAACTGGGAAGAGAGGACCTTGCCGGCATAGAATGCAGCTTCTTCGTTATCAGCAAGAAGCGCGTCTCTGTCAGCGCCTTTCGCGTCGCCCACAAGCTCCTGCATTTTCGGCTGCGCGATTGTAAGTGACCATACATGCACCCATGCAATACATACCTGATACATTGCATCGAGGAATGGAGTTGCGTGTGCAAAGATGTTCAGGAATTTACCGCCAGCCATGAGGCCCTTGAAGAATTCAACAAGTTCATCAAGTTCCTTTAACGCATCATTGAAAAGGCCGAGATATTTATCATCAACGATCCCTTTCGCTTTGGCAACAGTCGCGTCCATTCTCTTTCTGAGAGCCACGTAGTTTCTCTGCTCCTTGTTCATGAGGATCTTTCTCATCATGAGGTCCATTGCCTGGATACCGTTTGTACCTTCCCAGATTGCAAGGATCTTGGCATCACTCATGTAACGCACAATCGGATAATCCCTGCAGTAGCCGTATCCGCCGTAAGTCTGCATTGCGGTAGAAGCAATTTCAAGACCTTT
>DAOSYC010000216.1:0-5684 GCA_035380905.1 Spirochaetota bacterium
TCCGCGCAGAGTATCCATTCCTCCGGCGATACGGCCTTTATCTTCCACGGCTGTGAATTGTGGCCGCTCGGTGCAAGGGATGCATACCGGAGAATTTCAGCGCCTTCACCGGAGAGAAGCCCCCGGGGCATGGATTTCTGTTCATTGCGGATTGACCCGCGGCTGGCCCCTGCACAGGCGGACATAAGTGCTGTGACCCCCGTAAGCGCGAGGCCTCCATATATTCCCTGTGTAATGAATTCCTTTCGTGTTGTCTTCATGATATATCGACCCCCAAAAAAAATAAAATAGAGTAAATACTCTAATTTATAATATAGAGCAATTACTCTAATGTTTCCACAAAAAATATTACTAAATAGATTTTTTTTCAGAATGGACTGGGATCATTGTTTCCTGCTGCGGGTGAAGATTTACAGTGAACGCTCCTGAAACATTTCGAGCGCTGCCGGTTCAAGGTAGGGTTTCAGCAGGAGAAACACATGGAGCATATATTCCCTCACAGCGTCACGGGTTATGGGTCTGCCGCTGGTGAAGAGATACGAAAGCCAGAAGTCGCTTATTATCCAGCCCATGGTAATGAGCTGTGAAAGCTCATGTTCCGAGTCAGGCTCCATGAGGATCCCCGCGTCAATGAGGGTGTGGAACATCGCGGATTCCTGCAGGAACCGTCTTTCCCTGTTTTTTTCATAGATTTTTTTCAGTTCCGGATCCTGACCCAGGAGCTGCGTGATTTCGAGATAAAAAAAACGGTATTCGTAGTAAATAGTGCAGGTTTCATCAAAGATATCAGCGAGATTACCCGCGTTCATGGAAGCGCTGTTCCCTTCCCAGAGCCTGTCAAATCGTTCCAGTATCTGCTGAAAGATCTCCCGAATTATCTCCTCTTTGTTGCGGAAATAATAATAGAGGTTTCCGGGGCTTATCCCCGCCTTGTCCGCGATGTGGTTTGTGGTTACCCGGTATGCTCCCTCCTCGTTGAAGAGCTTCAGAGCGGTCGTGATTATCAGGTTTCTGGTGTTCATTGATTTTGTTGTCATGCAGCCACTATAGAGTAATTACTCTATAGTGTGCAATATTTTTTTCCTGCTCCATGTTTTTTTAAACGGTCAAAAAATACCAACCAGCCGTTTTTTTTTGTTGACTAGTATACAGCAAATGAATAGTATTCATCAAAAAATAGGATGGAGGAACATGATGTATAAAAGAATTGTGATACTCATGATTGCCGTCATTGTTACAATGCCGGCGATGGTATTTGCCGGGGGTAGTTCATCTGCATCGTCACGATGCGCCACGAAGTATCCGGTTGTTCTGGCTCACGGTATGGCCGCTCAGGCGGAGATTTTGGGATTCATCGATTACTGGTCGGGCATTCCTGACGAGCTGGAAGACAATGGGGCGGATGTGTATATTACCAGCGTTAACGCCATGGATTCTACAGTGAACAAGGCGGCACAGTGGAGGGCACAGGTCCTTCAGATTCTTGCAATTTCAGGCAAAAATAAAATTAATGTAATAGGGCATTCTCATGGTACCCTGTATACCCGCTATGCCATCACCAATCTCGGCCTGGCGTCCCGCGTCGTGAGCCACACCAGTATAGCGGGGCCCCACAGGGGGAGTGTCGTTGCCGACATGGCCCTGGGGATAATTCCAAATTTTATGGAATCTTTCATTGGCGATCTGGTTGATGCTGTCATGAGTTTTGTTATGGGTGATGTGAATGGAAACACTATTGCAAACGGATATGACCTTGTCCGTTCACATATGATACATGTATTCAATCCCAACACGCCGAATGTGTCAGGTATTTACTATCAGAGCTATGCGTACAGGATCAGGAACCTTCTGGGGGGCGGAATTCTGGGAGCAACCTGGCTTGCTATTCTTCCATTCGAAGGCGCTAACGACGGCCTTGTGTCGGTAACATCAGCAAAATGGGGCAATTTCAAAGGTGTAATTGCCGGTTCCTGGTGGGGAGGCGGCGTTAACCACACCTCTGCGGTTGGCCGGTCAATTCCGGCAATTGGTTATGATGCGCCGGACTTTTTTGCAGGCATTGTTGCTGATCTGAAAAACAGAGGCTATTGATACAACAGTAATATAAAAAAATAAAACATCCTTTCCCGCACAGGGAAATAGTATTTCCATCAAAAACCGCTCCTATCGTCATAGCAGCGGTTTTTTCATGGCTGGGTTTTCTCACTGAAACTGTACTCCCTGAAAGACATGACATGGTTCAGGTGGGGGGGCGATATAGCAACACTTTCCTGAAGGCCGCATCGCCGTGCCGGCGGAACATCACCTGTTACACCTCGATACCTCTGTCGAGGAATATCCTGCGGCAACGTGCAACATGGTCACGGTCCATCCAGGCATCACGGGATTTCCCTGAACCCAGTGGATTTTCCTCACCGATCTTTTCGCATTTTGCCCCCCACAGCGGATTGTACTCAAGGAGCGCCGATTTCGTGACGCCGAGGGAGGATAAGAATTCTGCGATTGCGGTGAGATTGTGTTCTGTGTCCGTTATCCCGGGAATGAGGGGAGTCCGCGGAAGTATTTCCGTTCCTCCATCCTGATAATTACGGTAAAGCTTTCGGAAGTTCTCATGAATTAGTGTGTTGTCAGCGCCGCAGTGTTTTTTGTGTTCGGCGGGCTCGAACAGTTTGATGTCGAAGTAGATCATATCAATGAAAGGATCAAGGGTATCCATATATTTTTCGTACACGAAAAGGCCGCAGGTTTCAAGGAGCAGATGTATTTCCAGCGCCTTCAGGGAACGGGCCAGTGCTGCAGTAAATTCCATGTACATCGTCGGTTCGCCGCCGGACAGTGTTACGCCGCCTTCCGATGTTTTGTAAAAAGGAATGTCCTTTCCCACGGCGGCGGCAATTTCTTCGACAGTCATTATGGTTCCCACTTGTGACAGGGCCCCGGATGGGCATGTTTCAACACATGAATAGCAAAGGGTGCATTTTTCACGGTTTATGAAGTACCGGTTTTTTTTACTTATAGCACCTTCGGGACATGATGTAATGCAGGCTCCGCAATCAATGCACTCTGCCGGATCATGAGATATCCCCGGCCCCGGAGACTTGCTCTCAGGATTATGGCACCATCTGCATGAAAGCGGGCACCCCTTGAAAAACACCACCGACCGTATGCCGGGGCCGTCATCGAGGGAGTTGCCTTTTATCTCCAGGATGAGGGGGCTTTTCCCCGGCAGGGTTGTATCTCCCCCACCGGCTGTGTCCGTTACCGCTTTTTCTGTATAGTCCATTTTCATTTCCAGACCTTCATGCCACTGTGATATTTTTCTTTCTTGTAATGCTGACGGATGGGCCCTACATGCCGTACTCCGCCCGTTCAATGAGCTCCCGCTGCATGTCGCGGTTCAGCGTTACGAAATACGCGTTGTAGCCGGATATCCGCACAAGGAGGTTCCGGTAGTTCTCCGGGTATGCCATGGCGTCACGGAGGATGTCAGAGGTGACCACGTTCATCTGCATCTGCATCCCCCCAAGGTCAAAATATGTTTTCGCGTAGGAGTACATGTCCTCCACGATCTTTTTCTGGGGATCGCCGGCGGCGGGTATAACTTTTACATTGAAGGCGATATTGTTGTTCATGTTTACCGGATCGAGCCGGGCGACGTCCCGGATGTTGTCCAGCAGATTTTTTGAGGCAGAGGGCTGCGGTGTCAGTCCCGGAGTAAATGGTTTCCCCGCGCGCCTGCCCGAGGGGAGCGCCCCGGTGAGCGTCCCGAATGCGACATGGTTTGACATGGACCAGAATCCGGTTGTGTATTTCCCGCCCCGGTAGTGCGGGAGGCTGCCGTAATAGCTGTGCGCCCAGGATGCGATTCTGTTTGCCAGACCGACGGCCTCGTCATTTCCGGATCCGAAGAGCGGGACCTTCCGTGTCACCATGGCGTAGAGCGCGGGGTCACTGTCGAAGTTGGTGTTCACCGCCCGTTTCAGGTCCGCGAAGGATATTTTTTTCTCGTCATATACCAGCTTCCTGATGGCCATGAGGGAGTCTGTCACGTCGGCCAGGCCGATGATCGCGGTCCCGGAGCTGTTGTACTGCGCGCCCCCCATTGTGACGTCCCGTCCCTTTTCAATACAGCCCCCGATGAGGGACGAGAGGAGCGGTGTGGGGCGGATATACTGGTGCGCCTCACCGAGCTTGTGGTTGTAGTCGATTGAGCTGTCTATGAGAAATTTGAACTGCTCAGTGAAGGCGTTGAAGAACTCATCGAAGGTGCCGAAGTCCCCTTCCTCCGGCAGCCCGGTCCGGGGACCTATGTCGAGGCCCGTGAGGGGGTGCCTGCCGTTGTTCATGGTCATTTCCAGGGCCGCCACCATGTTCATCATCTGCATGTTGGTATGGCCCAGGTGTTTGCAGGACAGGGTCGGCTCGACGCACCCCGTCGCAGACCAGTTCCGTATGTCCTCGATTGCGTAACCCATGGGCGCAAGGGCCTTTATTATGGCGCTGTCATTGTGCATCGAAGGGGTCGCTGCGGTGATGAGGTTCACCTCGCAGAGGCGTTTCAGGTACACATCGCTGTTGACGCCGGGCATGTACCGTGCGTTCACATTGGGGTCCCTGATGCTGAGCATTTCAGTTACCTTGAGAAAAATGTAGGTCATATCGCACACCGCGTCGTTCCCCTCCGGGGTGACTCCTCCAAGGGTTATTGCCTGGTCCGAGGAACTTCCCCCGAAATAGAAATTGGCAAGGTCCGGCGTGAGGGGGAAGTGGTCGGTGCATTTCATGTAGAAATGCCCTATGAGTTCCACGGCATGTTTGATATATGCTCTTTTCTCATCAGGATCGGAAATCTTTTTCATGTCGGCTTCGAAGTAGGGCTGGAGCCACTGGTCCAGGCGCCCCAGGGACATGCCGGCGTTCATGCTCTCCATGTGGATGCCCACCCAGGTTATCCAGAGGGCGTTGACCGCTTCATCAAGGGTACGTGCGGGCATCTCCACTACCCGGCTGCATATTTCCGCGAGTTTCCGGAGTTCCTTTTTCCGGTCAGGATCGGATTCATTTTCAGCATCAAGGGCAGCCTGGTTTGCGAGGTTCCGGGAGTACAGGGTGAGTCCCTCCAGGGTAAGGATCATCGCCTCCAGGGTGTTTCGTTTCTCATCATCGCAGTTTCCCCGGGAAAGCTCATTGCGTATTTCCTCAATGATTCCACTTGTACCGAGGGAAAGCATTTTGGGGAAATCGGGTATGGTATGGGATATGGTGGCCTGTTTCCAGTTGAAATACAGGGCATATCGTTCATCTATCTGCTGGGAAAGGGGATTGTTATATTTGTCCCTGACCCACTCGCGGAAGTTGCGGTGTTTCCAGTAGGGGAACACCTCATAGTGCAGCAGGTCCCGTGTCTCCTCAGATATGTCGAAGGGATTATAGGTGCGGTGCGGTATCGTCAAAAGTTCGTTCCATAGAAATGTCCCGCTCCCGTCAGGATAGACCACGCATCCGATCTCCATGCTGGTGGTGCTTCCGGCTATCATATAGTCACTGGTAATTATCGGCTTCCGGTTTCCCATGAGGAAGCGGAACGCCCCGGCTTTCCTGATGATCGGTACCCAGGGTTTTCCATCTACATCGGTTTCAAACCCGTGTTCCCTGTGCCACCGGGTCACCAGTGAGGGCAGTTC
>DAOSYC010000217.1:0-5669 GCA_035380905.1 Spirochaetota bacterium
CTTCCAATTCACAAAATCCGTTACTCACGGAATAATTACAAAATAATCAACACCCTACTGCAGGTGTATTCACTCATCACACAGTATAGTATATTTCCACAATTTGGATTCTGTCAATCCCTTTCCCCTCCTGCAGGAATTGAACAATACTGCATCCACGATATCATTGTTATTCATCATTTTATTCATCAAATTCAATTATTCCCAATTAAACCCGTTTTTGCGTAAAAAGGCTCTCTTTTCAAGTTTTTTCGACTAAAATCAATATAAAAGTTGACAAGAAACCATAAAACTTTCGATAATAATAATGTATAGGAATATTTGATATGTAATAACATTCATGCGTCATTATTTGGCATTAGTAACGTTCCGTGCCATCCGCATGATGGCAGACATATAGAATGAAAATAAATCCAGACAAACACGACATTATTGACTAATCCCGGATCGTATCCGATTCGCACAATCAAGACACAGGAGTATTATGGGATTAAATCCTTTCAAAGAATCGAACCTGAATGACCTCCAGAATGACCTTCGGGAATTCACAAAGAGGCATTTCGGCGAGCTCAATAAACGAATCAAAGAATGGTGGGCAAACTTTCAGAAGAAAGGGCGTGAACAGATTACGGTCATGTTCATCCCACACTCTGAAAAGAAAATTGTGAACTTCCATATTTCGAAGTTTGCCATTGCGTTCTTTCTCATATTCATCATTACCACTGTAACGGTAACATCTATCGCAATTGTAAACCATACTTCAACAATCAAACAGGTTTCAAAGCTGAAACTGTACCGGTCCAACTCCCGCATTCAGATAAAAAAATACCGGGAGGAGATCAACAAACTCTATGAAATATTCCAGAAATTCAAGCCGGAAGTGACCTATCTGTATTCACTCACTCCCGGGAACGATATCGATTCATTATGGGCCAAAGGCGGCTCAACTACACCCAACCCCGGCACAATGAACGGAGAGGCGAGTTCGCCTCCCATAGAAATCCTCAACATTGAGGAAGTTGAACGGGAGCTGAAGACCACAAAAAAACTGCTGGGGAAAATAAAACATTTTCTCCAGACCAGAAAAAAGATACTCGAAAACACACCCTCCCTCTGGCCGGTGGAGGGATATATCATATCCCGTTTCGGGGAACGTACCTCCCCCTACACATTCAGGCCGGAGTTTCATCAGGGCATAGATGTTGCCGCATTCCCGGGCGCGGAAATCCGTGCCACAGCTCCGGGAAAAGTAACGAACATCCGGTGGGACCCTGTTCTGGGCCTCACGGTATCCATCAAACATAAATACGGATTCAGCACACACTATTCCCATTGCCAGAGGGTATCGGTTGAAGTCAACGAGAAGGTATCGAAAGGCGAGGTCATAGGATACGTGGGGAGAAGCGGAAAAGCAATCCGTCACATGTGCTATTATCAGATCCAGATCGGTACGGAATTTGTCGATCCCATTCCCTATATCAATAAAATCATACGGTAATACCGCACCGTGTAATTATCCTGCACTTTCCCATCTTACAGATAAAAAATCAATACCCTTATCTGCGGCTTTTTTTGTGACAGCTTTGTGAATAGACCGGGCAGCGTGTCCGTGATATTTGCGGGAACGTATTAAATATCCTCTTTGCTGCGCTTGCTTATGAGGAGTTCATCAGGAATGTCCTCAATCCCTTCGCCTACCTGGATGGCGATCCTGTTGCCCACAACACCGGGTCGGCATTTAAATTTCTTCCTGCCGGCAATTTTGAGCACCATTTCAGAATTGAGCTTTGTTCCGGGAAGCTTCACGACATCACCAACGGAGAGGTTCATGACCTCCTCCATAGACACATCTACCTCACCGATTTCGGCGATTACAGGGAGGAATACCGTTTCCAGACGGCTCTGGATAATATTCATGTTCTCGTCAGTGGCCCCCTTCCTGATACTTGAATACCAGTACTGGGCGGAGAGTTTCGATATAACCGGCTCAATGGTGATATAGGGGATACAGAGGTTGGTCATCCCCTCAACTTCACCAATCTTTGTTTCAAGGGTAATGAGAACCACCATGTCGTTGGGAGGTACTATCTGGGCGAACTGGGGATTTGTTTCAATATTGCCAAGCCGCGGCCTCAGGTCAATAACATTGGACCACGCCTCACGGAGGTTACCGAGAATCCGGACAATAATGCCCTCCATAACAGACTGCTCAATATCCGTCAATTCACGGCTTATTTTTGTCTGTTCCCCTCTTCCTCCGAAGAGTTTGTCAATTATAGTAAATGTAATGGACGGGTCAATTTCAAGCACCGCCGAACCCTTCAGGGGGTCCATATTCACAACAGCAAGAGTTGTGGGATTCGGAATTGAGCGGATAAACTCCTCGTAGGTAAGCTGGTCAACAGAAGCCACGTGTACGCTCACGAGGGCGCGGAGCTGCGCGGAAAGGGCAGTAGTGGTAAGACGCGCGAAGGTCTCATGCATCATCTGCAGCGTCCGGATCTGGTCTTTGGAAAATTTATCAGGCCGCCGGAAGTCATAAATTTTGACTTTCCGCTGTTCCTTTGTGGCCGTATAGTCCGTCGTATCCACCTCGCCGGTGGAAATCGCGGTCAACAGGGCATCTATCTCATCCTGTGATAAAATCTCTGTCATAATCAGTCACCCTTTCTCACGGTTGCCTCAACATGGGTAATGAGCCAGTTCGATCGCAATTTTTCGAGGGTAAAAATATAATTATACGACGGCGTAAACCCCGGATTAAAACGCTTAACCCTGGCATTGACATACGCGATATCTTTCCCCTTTACAATTGACTGTTTTTTCACCTGAAAGTCAATAATATAATCGGTCCGCTCACTCTTTAAAAAATTAACAAATCTGTCGACAACTTTCAACTTTTCGACATCATCTGAATTATTGTACAACTTTCCGTAATTCGGAAACGCATTGATATAATTTTCAATTTTCATGAATTTAAAATAGCTGTTCCAGTCCTGCTCCTTTTCAGCATTGAGAAAAAGGAGCACCACCTCGCGCGGGGACACAGAAAAACGCCGGTGCGCTATACCGCTCCGTATTTCCTGAATTCCGGAACGCCCATCGGCGTAATACTGCTGCGAACGTACAATCTTAAAGCGCAGTGTATTTTCGCTCGGCACCACCCCTTCTCCGAGAACATCCGGGAAGAAATACACCTTGACCCTGTACTCCTCCCCTTCCCTCAGGTTATACAGCTTTTTAAGGTCGACACGCCGTGTTATTGTTTCACTCGGGGCAAGCTCAATTGTTCTTGGTACGGTATTCCCCACGACTTCTTTCACGTCCCTGTTCATCAGGCGGTGGGGCACTGAAATATCCGCCTCCCGCCCGTCGCTGGTGTATACTACCGGCTGGAAGGTAGTGTACACTGTATCATAAATTTTAAAAGAATCCTTTTTAAACAGGGTATTTTTCACCACAATATCAAGGGCAATACTGTCATCTTCGCTGAATGAAAACCGGTCCATCCTGATATACATCCTCAGTCCGGACCTGTCATCAACCTCCTGGGAAACAGCAGGAAACACGGAGAGAACAAGCATCCACCCCGCCGCAACGGCAATACACGTCCTTTGAAAAATACTGTATTTACTCACCGGTTTCAGCATACCATCAGCATCCATTACATGATCAGAAGCGCCGCGCCTCTCATATAATTATCGGACCAGTTCACGAAAGGGTGTATTAAAATATTATTTCTTTTCCCCGTCGATATAATTCTGCTGTTCGAAATCATGTCCCGAGAGGCCTGAATTTTTCTCTATTATCGCATCCGCTACCCTGATGCCGTCAACCGCGGAGCTCACTATACCGCCGGCATACCCGGACCCTTCCCCTGCGGGATAGAGGCCTGAAAGCCCTGTACTCTGCATATCTCCTCCCCGCAGAATACGCACCGGCGACGAGGTCCTGGTCTCTGCACCGATCAGGACGCCCTCCGGCCCTGCAAAACCTTTCATTTTATTATCAAAAGACCTGAGCCCCTGTTTCAGCTCCTCCACAATCCATTCCGGCAGATACCGCTCCGCGTTTCCCGGCACAATCCCCGGCCGGTATGATGACGCGGGAAGATAATCGTCTGATTTTCCTTTCAGAAATGAATTGAGCCGCTGTGCCGGGGCCATGAATCCGCCGCCCCCTTCCCTGAATGCAGCCTCTTCTATCCTGCGCTGAAACGCGATCCCCTTCATCGGGTCATACCCGAATACCGAAGGAGCCACGGTAACCACCAGTGCCGCATTAGAGAACATCCCGTTCCTCGCGGAGCAGCTCATGCCATTTGTGCACAGCATCCCCTGTTCAGATGAAGAATTGATAACGGCACCCCCCGGGCACATACAGAAGCTGTATACACCAAGTCCTGAGGACCTGTTGTTCCACGCAAGAAAATATTCAGCCTGGGGGAGTACCCCCTTCAGCGCTTCTTTCCCGTACTGAATAAAATTTATAAACTCCGCAGGGTGCTCAACACGCACACCCGCCGCAAAACCCTTCGCCTCAAGGGGGACACCCCTTTTCGCCAGAAGTTCATACGTATCCCGCGCGGAATGCCCCGCTGCAAGAACCACTGCATCTGCCGGGATTTCCTCACCGGTGGAAATCTTCACACCCCGGACATTTCCTCCGGCAGTCACTATATCATCAACTTTAACACCGAACCGGAATTCCGCGCCAATATCAGTAAGTCTGCTCCGAATGTTCTTCACAATCGCCGCCAGCCTGTCAGTACCGATATGGGGCTTCGCGTCAAAAAGCACTTCTCCCGGGGCACCGTGTTCAATAAGTTTCCGGAAAAACCAGGATGTTTCAGGCCTGCTGCTCCTGGAGGTCAGTTTTCCATCGGAGTAGGTTCCCGCACCCCCCTCACCAAAAAGCACATTGCTTTCCTCATTGAGCAACCCCTTCTCTTCGAGCAGTTCAATATCCGCGAGACGGCCTGACACCTCCTTTCCTCTTTCGATGATCATAACCCGGCACCCCGCTTCAGCAAGACGAAGCCCGCAGAAAAGCCCTGCCGGACCCGATCCGACAATGCAGACGCGGAATCCCTGTGTTTTCCCCGGCATTTTTTCATTATCAGCGGCTGCCTCCCTGTATTCAGTAACCTCCGGAAACGCCTTAATGAGACGTTGCGCAGTTCCATTGTCCAGTTCAGCAAGGACCCTGAACCTGTAATGGATCCTGCTTTTCTTTCTGGCATCAAGGGAACGGCGCAGTACCGTAAAATCAACATCTTCATTCAGCTTATATCGGGAAACAAGCAGTAACCTGAGTGCGCCCAGGTAATCTTCATTTTCTTCAGGAGTGAGTGTGACAGCATCTATCTGAATTTTCATACGATACACTATTGAGGATTTACAATGGAAGGATATATGCCGGGATACGGTAGATCTTTCTCAGTCAAGGTACACCTTCTCCCTCGGCGGCACTTCACCTGTAAGGTCCTCCGGTTCAACAGCCCGGAGGGGTGATATTTCAACAACCTTTGTTATATCGGGAACGGGGATATTTCTGGCGGCAAGCCATTTAAACGAAAGCCTGTTCATTAACTCCCTGGCAGTTTCCACTGAGTCTTCACCGCTTTTATTCTTTACCGGGGCAAACTCCTCCTCCCGTACTGTTTCCAG
>DAOSYC010000218.1:0-5613 GCA_035380905.1 Spirochaetota bacterium
TACACTATTAATGATTCAGTCCCGGAGGTGTCGCCAGTGAGGTCTCCTGATACATCCATATAATAAAAATTAAGGTTCGCGGATGAATCCGATGTGTAATACAGGTAATTCAGGTCGCCGCCGCTCTTCGCGGGTCCGAGAAAAAGATATTCTGTTCCCCCTATTGTTCCTGTTGTGAAGCAGTCAATTCCTGTTTCACTGTCAGGCCCGGGGTTCATGGCGGCGGTAGTGGCACCGTCCCCATATACAGTAAACAAGACAGTTTCCATGTTTGTTCCGTCAGGGGAAAAGCGCACAAAGGAGGCAGTATCCGGAGAGGGGCCAATGTATATCATCCCCCTGTAGTTGAAAAACACGGAATAGGTATTAACCGCAGCCCCGAATGGATTGGTACACACAGGGCCGTCGTCGAAGGACGCGGGATATCCCGAAGGAAGTTCCGAAAGAAATGAATGGATATTTGAAGAACATCCTGTTGAAAAAAAAATCAACGAAGTAATGACACATTGAGCAACACAGAATAATAGTACGTTCCGTGATGCGTTGAATACTGTGCAATTAATTCCTGTATTCATTTGTTAATTCGTTCAATGCCTTTGATTGATGACGTGTTCAGTGTTATAGACCCGAATTCTGTTTTGAGTACTATTTTCTTTTCATTTTTTTGAATTATAATGCCCCTCAGGCGGAACCCTCCGGTCGTTGTAATTTCACTGTATTCAGGCGCATTTTTTGAAGGTGCACTGTACCATGATGTGATGGAAGACTTCACCTTCTCAGCGAAGCCGGGGATATCCTGTACTGTAATATCCGGAGATGGTGTATCGGCAGCTTTTACATGAATGACGGGTATATGCTGCTGGCCCGGTACGGGTTGTTCCTGTGCTGAAAATAGTTCCTGAAACTGCTTTTCAGCATTCTCCGGTGTTATCTCACGGGTATCCCTTTTTGCCTGCAGTTCACTGATCGTGGTGAATACTTCCTGGTCTTTATAGTGTCTGCTCTGCTGAATTGAGGAGGCAGCGAGCTGCCTGTTCCCGCCATATACAGTGCCTATCATATACACACGGCGGTTTGCCTTACGGGCCCAGGGGGATTCCGGACGTTTCGATAATATTTCCCGGAAATCATTCATGGCATGTGCGTTATCACCCAGTTCCTCGTATGTACGTCCCCGAAAATATAATGATTTGAAAAAAGATGGATGGTTTACCCCGGCAGTTTTAAAATAGAGATTATACTGCTGCAGCGCGTGTGTGTATGATGAGAGAAGATACAGCTGCTCCCCCTTGACTTCCGGTGCCGCGTTTCCGGATAAAATTTTCTGCACCCCTTTTTTGATAGCGTGAAGTACGCCAAGCAGTTTCCTGGCGGTATCCGCTTCAGGTGTTCCGGGGTATGTATTAATAAGATGGTATAATGAAATTCCGGCTGCATCATTTTGTGATAGCATGGCATAGCAAAAGCCTGAATGGAGCAGCACATACCTGTATGCCGGTTCCGGGGGTATTTCATTCCCTTCAAACACCTTTCCCATGACACGCAGTGCCTTGTTCCATTTCCGGTGCCGCTCAAAAAAATATGATAACTCAAGGAAAGGATTATTGTACGCATGACTCATGTCAGCGGGAGATTCTTTACCGTGTAGAAATGACAGGCCCCTGATATAATATTTTACAGCGGGAGATGTAATGCTGTTGAGGGAAAAAGAACCTTCCGGCGTACTGCTGCGTGCGGCGGAGCTGATGGATCTCAGCATGTGCTGAAGCCGGGCTTCCATTATAAGATCATTGGCGCGCTCTTCCCCCTGCTCCAGTCTTTTTTGTATGAGAAGATAACGTCCGATCAGTCCGAAAGATTTATAATCATTCATTTCATGGGACAATATATTGAGATTGTATACAATCTCATCCTGCCGGTAACGCAGAAGCGCGTTGTTCATCAGTATCATACCTACAATGAACATGATAACAAGCAGCAGACTTATGATGGATTTTCCGGACACTGTGATCCCTTCAGTTATTTATATTTTCCGTGATTCGCTTCCAGGCACGATACCACTACCCTTCTCCGTTGTCACACAGGCATATGAAGCGTGAGATCCTGATTTCACATATCGATAATCAAAAGTGTTATATCATCATCCTGCGGTGCTGTACCCATGAACGTTTTAAAGCTGTCAACCACCGCATTCATAAGTTCCTGTGAATCTTTGTTCTTATGTTCAATGATCAGAGATTGTAACCGTTCTTCCCCATACATCTCACCATGGATATTTCTCTGTTCCGGTATACCGTCAGTGAACAGCACCAGACGGTCTCCCGTATTCAGCTGCATGCTGTTCACATTATATTTGACAGCAGCATTTTCAATTATCCCCAGAAACAGGCCTTCATCGTACAGTTCGGATAATTCAACTGCATCTGTTTTCTGCACAATCGCGGAATTGTTGCCCGCACTTGAGTACCGTACGGTGTGATCGGGGCCTATTATGATATAGAACGCCACGATAAAATCGCCGGTAGTAATAACTTTTGCGAGTTCACTGTTCAATTTTTTCAAAAAATCAGCAGGTGACAGGTAATCAAGGCCGTATGTCGATACCAGGATTTTTATCATAATAGTGATAAGTGCAGCCGGAATACCATGGCCTGAAACATCAACAATAATAATTCCCACAGAGCCGTCCGGAAATTCAATGATATCATAAAAATCACCGCTGATTTTTTCGAGGGGCATGAACAATGGCGTTAGGCGTAAGCCCTGCAGTGAATCTGCGTTCGGCAGCATGCCCCCCTGAATTTTATTTGCGATGTCAAGTTCATGCTGAATCAGGGTGTTTTGTGTTTCAAGGGTATTGATTGTGTCGTTCAGCATCACTGTTTTTTCATCAAGGGAGCGGACCATTGCGTTAAACTGCGTTGCAAGCACGCCAAGCTCATCGTTGCTGGTGCAGGTTGCTGAAGCCGAGAAATCACCGCCGGCGACAATATTGCTGACCCGGGAAATCTGCTCTATGGGGCGGATTATTATTCTCCTGAACAATAACGCGATGAACAGTATAATAACGAGCATTCCGGAAATCAGGATTCCGATCTGACGGTACAGGTATCCCATCCGTTGTTCAATGGCTGACCCGTACAGCGGCAGCTTAATAATAATATAGGACCCCGAATGTTTACGGAGGGGAATAAAAAAATTGATCCGCTTTTTCTGCATCGATCTGACTGAGCCGGAAAATGCAGCATAAAAAAGCTTCCTGTTGTTTTCCCTGTTAAAGATTGCCCTGTTAATGTTGGTAAAATCATTATTGACCGCATGGGTAGCAGGGGGATGTTTCATTGATGTCGCAAGGATATCGCCCCGTTCATTATACACTGTAAATGTTCCGGAGGAATATGCTTTCAGTAACGGTGTGAGTTTCGCGGTAAGTTTTTCATCCCGTGCTTCCGCAAGTATGTGTGCATTGTCAATATCAGTAAGCAGTGTGTTGATTTTGATTTGTGATTCAAGTAACGTATTTTTTACTATGAGGTCGGACTGGTTCTCGAAAATGAGCGTAGTAATGACTGTTATAATCAATAACGCAAGTGCTGTATATATCAGGGAGGCTTTGATGTTTAGTGATATAAATTTCAGCATAGTGAAATATCCATATTATAAAATAAATATATTGTAAAACAGCATTCGCAGTTTTAATGACAATACTATATTTCTTTGAATAATGCCAGCAATTAATTGCGTTATGCGCAACTTTTTAAAAAAGCTGATTATGGTGTGTGGTGTTCAATACGCGGCTGATCAGTGAGGTGCATACTGCATAAAGACTAATCCGGTATACGCACACGGATACAGGGAAGTGTCGCGATACCTGTTACGGCGCCGGTAATAAATCCGACACCGTGGGCGAGATAGCTTACATTGGGTTCAATTGTCGATGGTATAAGCATAACAAGGACAAATCCCGCAGCCCGCATGACCCGCACCGGAAAAGTGTGATCGTCAAATTTTATGAAGTATACAAGCCAGAGAGCGGCCATGCCGTATATCATCCCCGAGGCCCCTATGAGACGTATTTCCGGCGGATACAAATATACCGTGATGAGGTTGGCCGTAATGCCGATGACGAAAGACAAAACGGGAAACGCTGTATATCCGAAGTATGCCTTCAGCACCCATCCGAACACAAAAAACATTATGGCGTTCGATAAAAGGTGCCCCGGTCCGGAATGGACGAACAAAGCCGTAAAGGGCCTCCAGAATTCGTGCAGCCCGTATAGTGATGATCCGCTGACCCAGAGGAGATCTCCGTATGGATATGTGCTGTGCACCATGCTCAGTGCGTAAAACAGCATAAAGCATACAAGGGCCGGAAGGAGATGTTTCCGTGATGGAAATATACTGAGGGGGCCCGGAGGCGCCGGAGGGCCTTCTTCAAAATCTTCGGGATCGGGTTGATACAATCCGTCAGTATCAGGAAATTCACAGCATTCTTTTTCGTTTTTTTCCGCACACATCTGATTCAGCACCCTGCACCATGGAATGATGTAATATCCTGGCGCAGGATCTGTGAAAATGCAAATAAAAAAAGAGGCACATGATTTTTAAAGAGGTGCAAAAAAGTTATCGGGATGGATCAGGTTCCGATTTCATAAAGAAGAGGAAGAAAGACTGAAAAGGCCGAACTCATCCGGTTATACATTCAAAATTGAATCAATTCTTAATTCGGGAAATACCTCCTTGATTCGATGTATCATTTTTAAATTCGGGTTTGCCCTCTTCTCAAGCCGTTGATAGCTGTACACATTTTTCATGCCAAGTAATTTTGCAGCCTGGTTCTGTGATAAATTGTGCTTATTTCTCAAATGACGTAATAATACTGCAAAAGCAATTTCCGGGTCAACGGGTATCTCGACAATATTTTTTTTCTTTTTAATTTTCTCATCAGGAAGAGGAAAAACACAGTTTGATTCTGAAGGTTCGTCCAGATACAGATTAAGCGCTTCACGCATATTATATTCAAGTTCTTCCATGGTGTCTCCCTGCGTAAGACACCCGTCCAGCTCAATACAGAATGCCGAATATCCTATATCCTCTTTCTCAATTCTAAAGTGATAATACATGTGGTTTCTCCTGATATAAATAGTCTTTTGGGTACATCACAAGGATCTAACTATTTTTCTCCCTTGAGCCTTTTCAGTAGAAAGCTCTCAGTGCCTTTTTTTAGTTCTTTATGCATTGGTATTTCCACTGTCCCCTCTCCTTCTTTAAAAACAGCCACATGGCTTCCTTTCTGTCGTAGTTTAACCCAGCCTTCCTTCAGATATTTTTTCAGCATCTCCTTTCCGCTTAATGGCATTATCTACGACCTCCCATGCAACAATCACTATAATACAATACTACCAAATATATTTGGTATAGTCAAATCATTTATTGAATTATTATACTCAGGGTAAATTGGAATGATGTACAGCAGCGAAGCCCACAAGAAAAGGCCGGAACAATCCGGCCTTTCAATGATGCAAAAAATCTTTATTCACGCCCGGCAGGATTCGAACCTGCGACCTGCGGATTCGAAGTCCGACGCTCTATCCAGCTGAGCTACGGGCGCAT
>DAOSYC010000219.1:0-5586 GCA_035380905.1 Spirochaetota bacterium
TGATGAAATTGAAGGCCTCCTGGGCACTGCACTGGAAAACGGCGTTCCCGGCATGGAACGGGTTACTCCGGAGAGAGTGGCGTCAGCGGCCCCATGGATAGAGTGCTCTGGTGCCATTTATTCCGGGACCACGGGAATAATCGACACCGCCGATTATATGTCGGTAATGAACGGCCTTCTTTTTCAGCATAATGTCAACATCCTCACCTCCTGCAGGGTCACAGGAGCCGGTGATTCATCTCTTGAAACTGAACGGGGCACCCTGGAAGCCGACATTATCATCAATGCCGCGGGGCTGTACTGTGATGATATTGCCCGCCTCTGGGGAGTTACAGAATATTCTATCGTCCCCCTTAAAGGAGACTACTATTACACCACGAAACTTGACCTCGGCATCCCGGTATACCCTGTCCCGAACCATCATCACAAAACGCTGGGGATACACCTTACGCCGACATTCGGCCGCGAAACAATACTGGGGCCTTCGGAAATTCCTTCATCGGGGAAAGATAATTATCAGATTGAAACACCGAAAGAAAATTTCGAGAACGCGCTTCTTGCCATGATCAGCCCTGAGACCCTGGCAATGCTGGAGATGTATGAAGGGTTTTCCGGCAACCGCCCCAGGGCATACAAAAACGGCGAGCGCTGCGACGACTTTGTATTTATTAAAAATCCCGGCAACGTAATTCACTGCATCGGTATTGAATCACCGGGACTCACCTCCGCACCCGCGATTGCACGTTACGTGTACAGCCTTATATAGCATGCGTCAGCTTTCCGGGAAATAATGGACATTCGGTTTCCCGTTATAAATATTTTTCGAGATAAAGACATCAACGCCAAAATATTTTTTTACCGTGTCCGGCTCAATAATATCATAACTCCCGGAAAGCACCAGCCTACCCTCTTCCAGGACCAGTATCCTATCCGATGTCTGCGCTGCAAAATTCAGGTCATTTGACGCGAAAAATATAATTTTATTCCCGTCAAACACATACCGCGCCATTGCCTTCTGCAGCATTATGACGGAATCCAGATCAAGGTCCTTTGTGGGATTGTCCAGAAGGAGCAGATATGACTCACGGATAAAGGAGAACGCGAGATACACCCTCTGGAGCAAAGACGCAGAAAGGGTTCCAAGCTGCTCATCACGGAAAGGGTCAAGGCTGAAGGCTGCAATATTTTCCTCCACCACCTGCAGGTCATACTCGGTAAAAGGATTCAGTATCTTTTTATACGGCATCCTCGCCAGAAGGAGAAAGTTCATTACCGTCTCCTCCATATTCCGGGGCGCCTCTGAGAGGAACGTCACCGCCCGGCGCAGGTCCCTGGCCGAATATGACTGAACCGGCCGGTGCCTTATGAAGACATCACCGCTGAAATTCCGGATTGCCAGTGACGCTATGTTCAGGAGCACCGTCTTGCCGCTCCCTCCCCGTCCAATCACCGCTACTGTTTCTCCGGGATTCAGCGTAACACCTATCCCGCTGACCGCCTTGCGCGCACCGAAGACACAGCTCAGATCCCGGAATTCAACCATTGACGACTCTCCTCCCACCAAAAAGATGGAGCAGATATGATATAACAACAACTGCCGCGAGGACTGAAAATGTATTGAGGTACGTCATCATCAGGGCCGCAATATTTATAAAGGAAAACACCACCAGTACCGTCATACCATCCTGCAGCACACCTTCCCTCTCAGGAAGCATGATTGATATTGCGGACACCCCCGCGAGGACGCCTGCAAAGGATATAACAAACGCTGCTGAAACACTCCGGAGACACAGCACCAGCAATTTCACTTTCCCGTATGGATAGCCTCCGGACGAAAAATACTGTTCCCCCTGCGAGAACAAAAGAAGTTCGTACATAAAAAACCGTTCCCCGGCATATAGAAGTGTACACAGCAAAACTATTACAGGAATTATCCACCCTGCGTGAAGTTCCGTACAGCAGATCCCGGAAAGGATCGCAGTAACAGCATCCAGCCTGAGACCGTTAAGAACAAGATACACACCTGCAACAACTGCCATTGCACCAAACGCGTACCCGACCATAAGCCTGTCAGAGCTTCTGCCCCGTGACAATTGATGGATGTATAACTCATACATCAATACAGAAACCCACACCGACAGAAACAGGAGATACCGGTTATCCGAAACCAGAAAAAAAATAATGAGGGCCCCGAGAATACCGGCCCACGCTTCACCTGACTGAACATAGTCTATCCGTACCCCCGAGTCAGCCCTGGCAAGCTTAACCAGGACAAGTGAAAAAATTGACGCAATAAAATAGTAGCAGGTCCGCAGGGGGGGAATATCGGTATACATCATTGAGAACACTACGGTCCCGGCGCACACAAGGACCATAACATACACTGCAAGGGGAGAATCGTAAAACTCCCTGAATCTACTGCTGCTCACCGGAAACCTTTTCACTGCCGGGGATGGAAGATCTTTCTACGGATGAGTTCATGTCCCCGGCCTGCTTTTTTTCCCTCTCCAGCGCTTCCTTTCGCTCCCGGTCACGTTTCTCCCTGAGTTCACGCTGCAGCGCCTCCCGGCGTTCCTGCTCCTTCTTTTCCCGGAGCTGCTTTTCCCTGGCTACCCTCATCTCTTCCGCTTTTTCCCGTGTAACGGTATCCACTATATTCCGGAGGCCGTTATTTTTTTTCGCATTATTCATGAAAGATTCGTCATTATAGTATCTCAGTACAATTTCACGCGCTTTATCCTTACGGCCGGTCCTCGCATATGAGGACGCGAGATACATGCTGTTTTCAGGTCCGGCATACAGCTTTTCATAATAGAGAGCAGCTTTTTCATAATCACGGGTATTATAATAGGTGCGGGCGGCAATAGCGTTCATTTCGCTGCTGTTCTCTACTGCGGGTAGTGATTGTAATATTACCGCAGCCCTTCGGAACTTCCCCGCATTATAATGATCTTTTACGAGAATGGACATTGCCCGGGAATACTTTTCAGGAACGCGCCCCCCTCCGGCATGTTCCATGTCAAAAAGCCTGTCGAAGTATCCCACATATTTTTTGTCATTCAGCTTGTAGTAAATGCTGCCAATCTGAAACACGATACTGCTGTTACCGGGCTGCCGGGCATTCGCATCAGTAAGGGACTCAAGGGCTTCATGGTAATTACCCTGTTTAATATTGATTGCCGACAAAAGGAGCAGCGGTTCCATCTCACCTGACCGTATCCGGCGGGCCCTTGTGAGGTCCTCCTTTGCATTATTATAATCTGAGAGCTTGTAATATGATGTGGCACGCTTAATATACACTGAATACAGTGCGGATTTCCCCATAAAACAGAAGTCAAGGGCCCTGCTGAAATGATTCACCGCGCTGCTGTATGAATGGCTGTTGAAATATATTTCACCCATTAACAGATGTACATCACCGTAAAACGGCACTTTCCCGACGATGGCGCTGAAATTCCCCAGGGCTGCATTGAGGTCGCCTTTTCTGTAATACATAAGGCCAACTTCAAACTTCGGTGCCATAAAATTCGGGTCCCTCCCGAGGGCATCATGAAAGTCCCTCAGGGCTTCTTCCGGAGCAGCTTTCTTCTTCACCATTCCCCTGTTGTATGCAGCAATTGCCTCTGCGTCATTGGACCAGATCGATTTATTTATTATCTCCTCAACTTTACTCTTGGCCCCGTAACTGCCGGTTTTCTCCCAGAATATCCGCAGTGACTTCACAAGCTCTGTGTAATTGCCGCGCTTCTCTGTCATAATTACGAGGTTCCAGTATGCCAGCCGCAGGAACTTCTGGCTTATGCGTCCCTGTACCGCTTTCTGATAATATCCTGTTGCTTTATCATAATCGCCTTTTATTCTTTCAATTTCACCGAGGAAATAATACGCGTTACCGTTCGGATCATGTTCAACAGCTTTTAAAAGGTTTTCCTGCGCCTTTTCATAATTTTTATGCATAAAAAAACGCACCCCTGCTCCATAATGACTTGCATGGAGCGCAGTAAAGCTTCCGAAAACAAGCACGGGAACTGCTGTAATAATTATCAGGTGTCTACGGCATGTTTGTTGTAACGATAATATACTCATTTACACTCAATCTTTTTCACGATTTTTTATTCCGGCATCACACCGTCATATAGAGACAAAAACATTCTCTGTGGCCACAGTATACTACCGGATATAAATTATTTCTACTTTTGTCAACAAACAAAATCGGGCAATAATTAGCCACTTAAAAAACACCCGGCACTCCCGGCATGTGAAACAAATTTACTGATGGCTGTCACACATAATTTGCTTGATAAATAATAATCACCCTGTATAGTATGCAACATGCGGCGTCACCACTCAACAGTTTGTTCTCATTGTACAGTGACTGGAGTTCCCGAATCCATACCAGACTCCGACATTACTGGTAACGCCGCACTTTTCACGAAAGATATACAATAAAGATTTGAGAGGTGAATATATGTCATTACTGAACGCAAGACCGGAAAATTTCAGGAAAACATTTCCTGACTCAAAAGTTCTGCATGTTAACGGGAAGCACATACTTAAATCCACAATTAAAGACGGCGCACACTGGGTCAGCATGGCTGTCAACACCCGCCACAGAATCGCTATACCCGGCATCGTAAAAGCATCAATGGAACTTGACGCGCCGGTCTTCTATGAACTTGCACTTTCTGAAAGTGACATGAAGGGCGGTTACACGCAAATGGACCCCTTTGAGTTCATCCGGGTAGTTGTTGAAATAAACGAGGAAATGGGCAACACCGGAGAAAAGGCAACACCTTTTACCTGCCACCGGGACCACACGACTGTACAGAAACCAACCCGCTCAGCCTTTGATAAAGCGGATGAAGTAATCAGGGAATCGATTAAGGCCGGATACGGCTCATTCTCTATTGACGTTTCCTTCCTCCCCATGGAACAGAACATTGCCATAAGCATGCTCCTCTGCGAACAGGTTGTGAAAGCCGGGCTTATGTATGAATCAGAGGTCGGTGAGATCGGCGGGAAAGAAGGGAACTCTTCCGTATCCGAGGCAGTTCTCCTCGTTGAGGCGATGGCAAAGGCCGGGCTCACCCCTGATCTCATTGCAATTAATAACGGCACCACTCACGGTAATGTAAGGGGCAACATAGACCTTGCATTAACACGTGCAACATTTCAGGCATTGAAGCCATGGGGAGTGGGCATCGCCCAGCACGGTACCACGGGGACACCCATTAAAGATGTGGGCGAGTTCTACAAGGACGGGATATTTAAGGCCAACGTGGGGACCAACTGGCAGAATGTTGTCTGGGGTATTGAAGTAGACGATGCCGGCGTCGCCGTTGAAAAGGGAACCTCATATGAAAAAAGCCCTGACAAGGGTATTTCAATGGAACTCTGGAAGAAGATGGAAGAATACGCCGCGGCCAACAACATGAAGGGGGGCAACATGAAAAAGCTCAACGGCCCCTTTAAAGACGCAATGTATGAAGAGTACAAATCAAACAAGAAAATCCGTGAACGCGTGGATGAAGCCGTATACAATTCCGCTGCCCAGTTTTTCAAAGCACTTCAGGCGGAAAAGAAAGG
>DAOSYC010000220.1:0-5586 GCA_035380905.1 Spirochaetota bacterium
AAAATTTTCCGGAGAGACGGACTCAATTTCAGGCTGTGAAAAATCCAGACGGTCAGCAATAGCGCTGCATGAAACCTGCAGTATGGTCACGATGAAAAGTATTATAATTTTTAATAGTATATGCTTCACGTGTTCCTCCTAATTGTCATCCCTGAACTCGAAAACAAAATTTTCTATCATTGTGTTCCCGAATTCATCCATGATACCGTATTCACCTCCGGTTATGGTGAAGCGGTACAGTATGCCTTTATTTAGCCGTGAAAGTACAATCGTGAGTTCGGTTGCTCCCGTGTTCCAGGTAACATCCTTAATGACAGGTTCACCTGGTGCGCCAAAGCTTTCCGGAGGCAAAAGGTTGTCAAATATTGAATACTGGTCCATGGCAACGGGTTCTGTTGTTCCACGCTTAAATTGTATTTTTATGAAATAATCATAATCTGTTCCTGAGACAGGGGAGCCCAGGTTTATATCAACCGGCCACACTGCCGGGCTTCCGGCAAATAGAGGCATAAATGTAGATCCGTCATTTGAACCTGACACTACGCCGGGAGCGATATGCAGTGAGTTCTCTGCATTGGTCCTGACTGAGAGATCATAATCGCCATTGGTGCGCCTGCCGTTCTGGTCTTTTGCGGAGGATGAAATCCTTATTGTATATACTGAATCTTCTGCAAGTGGCTCTTCAGGGGTAAATTCCATACGGTCGGAGGCCGGGTTCCATGTAAATGAGCCGTTTACGCCGGGAGTTAAAGAAAAGGCGGACTCAACAGATGTTCTGTCCATAGCTTCGGAAAAAGAAACTGCAATGGCTACGGTACGGCTTACAGATGTAATGACATTCCTGTCCCAGTAAGGCGGCGGAATAACAGCAGCGTCATATACTCCGACTATTTCGGGGCACTGAAAATCGGAACCCGTGAGAAACACCATCCGGTATGCCTGCACCAGTGAATTTCCGGCGTTGTCTTCGGCGGATGTTGACACAGTGACGGTATACAGGGTACCGTATTCCATTTCAGAGGTAAGGTGATATATCATGGTTGCGTCATTGTCAGTCCATTCGAAATATCCCGGCACGTCCGGACTCAGGGAGAAGGCACGTTCCGTCTTCATGGTATCCATGGGCTCGGAAAACCGAATGACGATACGGTCAAGGGCGGTTGATATGTTTTCCGCTCCTCCCTCAACGTATGCAGGTTCAGAGGATGTTACCGAGGGACGTTCAAGGTCGGACCCTACGTAAAATTCCGAGAGGAACTGTTCCTCCATCCTGTTCCCCTTTGTATCGCGGACGGTGCGTGGAAGTTCCATCGTGTACCTGTTTCCGCGCTGCAGGGTTTCCCTGGGAACAAAAAAGAACTTTTTCCCCGAAGCCCAGGTGAACTGACCCTCCATGCGCCCTGAATCCCCCGAAAGAATGAAATTTGTTTCAATATCACTCTTCTCAACATCATTGTTGAACTCAATGAATATCGGTGTGGTTTCCTCAACACCATATTCATGGTTGCCGGGAGAGTATGCTGTTATCTCCAGCGTCTCGAACTGTGAGCATGAAACTATTGCGCACAGGAGCAGAAGTATGGCAAACAAAGGTTTCATGACTGCGTACCTTTACTTTTAGATGTTGAATCCTTTTCCGGAGTTTTGAGCAGCAGCACTGCTTCAATCCCTCCCAGGGAAATTGCCCCGAGGATGTAATAGAGGGGATTGCTGATCCCCGAATACAGCAGAACCAGGGGGACCATAGATATAAGTACACCTGCAGCAAAAAGTAATATTCTCCTCATTGAAATAGTACCTCCGGTCGTTTTGTAGCGGAAAATTGTAACTGCGCACTGGATGGACAGCAGTAATGTGAGAAATACAAAGAACTTGATTTTATAACGGATATTTATTCCCGCCATGAAAAGCAGAAACAAAGATGTCCATGAATACAGGGTGACAGTATCAATAGATTCTTTACACATAAGTAAAAACAGCAGGACAGTAATACCGTATAGCAGTATGTTGAGCAGGTTAAACAGCTTCATGTTGAAAAACAGGATCCTGTTGTATTCTTCTGTTATGAAGAGCAGGGCGGTTATGCAGGTGAACGTGAATATGTCATTATGCTTCATTGTTCTTTTCTCCTTTGTGAATAATGATAATAGAATGAGCAGACCACCGGAATGAGAACCAGGGTCAGGGCCGTTGAAAATGCAAGGCCGCTCATAACGGTAAGGGAAAGCGGCCGCCACAGGTGCGACCCGTCTCCGCCCTTGATGAGCGCGGGAAACAGTCCCAGTATTGTGGATATAGTGGTGATCATTACAGGACGGAAATGTTCAATTGACGTTGAACTGATCACGTCATTAATTGACACAGTTCCAACGGAAACCGCATTCATGGTGCAGTTGATCCTGTCCACCAGGACAATGCCGTTGTTAACCACAATGCCTGTGAGCATGATCATGCCGATATACACCGCGATGTTGAATGAAGTGCCGGTGCTGAAAAGTGTAATGATGACCCCGGTAAATGCGAAGGGCACCGTAAGGATGATTATGCAGGGGAGCACCAGGGATTCGAAAAGGCCCCCAAGGAGCATATATACGAAGAGCACCGAAAGCGCGCAGAGCCCGATTACCGCGTTGCGGTTTTCGACAGTACGCCGGTACTGGTCGTCAAATTCGTAGCTGTAGTCACCGGGCATCGCGACTGTCTTCAGTGTTTCCGTTATCGCCAGAACAGCATCATCAAAGGTGATGTCGCCGAGACGTGCGGTGATGGTGACACAGCGCCGGCCGTCCTGCCTCCATATCTTTGTTGCGGCCCGTTCCTCCGTAACGCTGACAAGCTCCCCGAGAGACACCGGGTTCCCTTTATCGGTGAGTACGGCATACCGGAGCAGGTCGTCGAGGGTCTTCATACGGCTTCCGGCGTAGCGCAGGCGCACATCTATCTCCCGGTCATCGTCAATGAATTTCGTCACCACAGGGCCGTAGAGTGCATTGTGGAGAAACGTGGCGACCTCGTATGAAGAGAGTCCTGATGACCCTGTTTTCCTGCGGTCCACACCGAGGCGGTATGAGGGCCTTCCGTCGCGGAACCGAAGCAGGCATTCGCTGGTCCCGGGAAGGGCGTTGATCTTTCCTGCGGAATCCCTGGCGATGCGGCGGAGCGTCTCGGTATCATCCCCGAAAAACGTGATTCCCAGTTCCCGGGACTGAAGTTCATTTGTTTCCGTCACAAAGGCAAACCCTTTCACGGGCTTGAGTATCCGGTTCAACTCGCGCTTCAGCGTTTCCATCACGGTTTTTCTTTCGTTGAATGAAGAAATAGAATCTTTCAACGTGAGGGCAAGTGTACCCCGCCATTTCTCGATACGTGATGAAACCCGTTCGGCAAAATCGGAAGAAGTGATATACTGTTCAGCAGCCTGTACCGCTGTTGCGGTGGAGTCAAGTGAGGTTCCGGTTGGGAATTCACAGTATACGTAAAGCTCCCCGCTGCCGGCAGGATCAATGAATTCCTGTTTTACAAGGGGAATGATGATAAGCGACGCAGCACCGAAAATTCCCGCGATGATGAGTACCTTTTTTTTACGTTGAAAGGACCATGCGAGAAGTTCTCTGTAGAAATTGGTACCCCATGTTTCCATGTTTTGCGAACGTTCACGGAGGGATGTAAGCCACTTTTTTTTAAAAATGCTGTTGCCGACGGAAAGTATGTTGCCGTATCTTTTTCTGCTGTCAATATACACTGCAGGTACCAGGATAAGGGACACCAGCAGTGATACAAGAAGGGCAGCAGACACAGTAAACGCCATGCCGCCGTACATGGTGCGGGTCATGATATTGCCGAAGACGATCGGCAGGAATACGATCACTGTGGTGAGGGTCGATGCGGTAAGGGCCGTTGCCACGGATTTCACCCCGCCGAGTATTGCTGTTTCGGAACTGTCTTTTTGTCCGAGAAGCGATTCAGTCATAATAATACTGCTGTCCACAACCATTCCGGCCCCCAGGGCAAGGCCGCTGAGGCTCATGACGTCAATTGGAATGCCGGCGAAATACATACATGCAAAGACGGTAATAAGGGACACCGGAATTGAAAGGCTGATGGCAATTGCCGGTCCGGCACCACGGTAAAGAAGTACAACGATAAGGACAACTATACACAGTCCCCAGATGCCCGCGGTAAGGACGTTGTTGAGGGACTGCCGGATGTATCGTCCCTGGCTGTATACGACGGCTGTGTTAAGCAATGGTGATTCCGTAATGGTACGGGCGGCATTGTTGCATACCTCAAGTATATTACCGTTGCCGGCCTTGTGAACATACACCATGACCCGCTCATTTCCATTGTGCCTGGCGATATCTTCCCGCTCGCGAAATGAGTCATGCACCTGTGCGATGTCGCCGATTGTTACGAGGGCACCCTGTTCGGAATAATTGATAGGCGTTTCAGTGATATTCCCAATGGTGCTGTAACGCCCGGGGGTATGGAGATAATACTCCATGCTGTCCCCCGTGAGTATTCCGCCGGGAAGGGATACGTTGGATGACTGTACCGCGGAAAAGAGTTCACCGAATGAAACAGAGCGTGCTTCGCACAGTCCCCTGTCCGCATCGATATGAATTTCGCGCTGGAGGCCTCCCGCTATAACTATTTCCGCTACACCGTCAATCCGCTGAAGGGACGGTTTTAGATGACGTTCGGCATATTCCCGTAATTGCGTGAGAGTGGCATTGCGCCCGCGAATTCCTTCTATGGATGCAATGAGGGCGGGCCTGTCTGACGGGTCATATCGCACCACGACCGGTTCCTGTACCGCACGGGGAAAACTGTTACGGATCAGGGCGATCTTTTCCCTTACCTGTAGAGCGGCAATCTTTACATCAGTTTCTAAATGGAACGTGATATTGATACGGGATTTTCCTTCCTCTGAAAGTGAAAGAATTTTCTCTATGCCGGGGACTGTCCGTATAATCTGTTCCGTGGGTTTGGTGATGAGGGATTCTATCTTTTCCGGGGCGATGCCGGGATATTCAATGATTACGGAAATACCGGGATATGCTGTGGGGGGCATCAGCGCCATGGGGAGCTTCGTGAGGCCGATGATGCCGAAAATCAGCATGCCGCCGACAAGCATATATGCGCTTATCCTGTTCTGTATGAAATAGCGGATCATCTCTGTCTCCTTTCTTCTGCCCACAGGTAAAGGACCGGAATGAAAACAAGGGTCAGTGCCGTAGAAACAAAAAGGCCGCCGATTGTTGCAATTGCGAGGGGCTGCTGCAGTTCGGAACCTTCCCCGATACCCAGGGCGATGGGGAGCATGGCGAAAATCGTGGTAGCCGTGGTCATGAGGATAGGGCGAAGACGTCGTTTGCCGGCGTTGATTACCGTTTTCCGGAGATCGTTACCGGGGGTTCGGGTAATATTGATGTAATCGATAAGCACAATGGCGCTGTTCACAACCGTTCCCACAAGGAGCACCATGCCGATTCCGGAGTTAATATTCAGGGTCATACCGGTAAGAAGCAGTGCTCCGGAGGAACCTGTCAGTGTCAGAGGTATTGCGCACATTATTATGAGGGGAAC
>DAOSYC010000221.1:0-3942 GCA_035380905.1 Spirochaetota bacterium
TCGGGGTAATGTTTGAAGATATTACTGACCGCCATAATGCTGAAAACGCCCTCATTGAAAGTGAAAAAAAATACCGTGAGCTCGTGGAAAATGCCAACAGTATAATAATCCGTATTGATACCCTGGGGAACATAACGTTTTTTAACGAATTCGCGCAGAAGTTTTTCGGATACACCAGTGATGAAATACTGGGGAAACACGTAATAAACACCATTATACCTGAAATCCAGTCAGACGGCAGGGACCTTAATTCGCTATTAATGGCCATTCTGAGGGAACCGGGAAATTACGGAACCAATGAAAATGAAAATATCCTGAAAAACGGGGACCGTGTCTGGATATCATGGAACAATAAGGCGATGTACAACAGTGACGGGGAATTCCGGGAAATACTCTGCGTGGGGCTTGATATAACCGCCAGGAAAAAACTTGAGCAGAACCTTCAGGCCTCTGAGGAGAAATTTTCCAAGGTATTCAAATCAAGCCCTGATTCAATTGTGATCAGCACCATAATTGAAGGAACAATAATAGACGCCAACGATGAATTTTTCAGGCTTTCAGAAATGAGGAGAGATGATGTAATCGGAAGGACCGCGATAGAACTGAACCTGTGGAAAAACCCCCTCGACAGAAAAATGATTATTCATGAGCTCACCATAAGCGGGAGGGTAACAAATTATGAAGTAGATTTTCATTTCGGCCACAGGCGCCTGCACACCCTGTACTCCGCTGAGCTGATTGATATTAACGGGGAGTTCTGCATGCTCTCAATGATCCGTGATGTCACGGATATCAAAAAAGCAGAAAACGAACGAAGGGAGGCAATCCGGCAGCTTAATGACATTATTGAATTTCTTCCTGACGCAACAGTTGTCGTAAACGGCGAGAAAAATATTATCGCCTGGAACAAGGCAATGGAACTCCTCACAGGACACAACAAGGAGGAGATGCTCGGGGAACCAAGTGAAATGATTGGCCTGCTTCTGTACAACGAGAAACGCCCGATCCTTCTCGACTCAATCTTCAACAGCACCGGGAAAGAAGATATACTGTACGAAAACCTCAGCCGGGAAAATGAAATACTGTACGCGGAATCATTTGTCCCGAATCTCAGGGCCGGGGAAGGGGCACATATATGGATAAAAGTATCACCTCTCTTTAATACTGAAAGGGAAATCGTGGGGGCTATTGAATCAGTCAGGGATGTCACATCGCTTAAAATGATTGAAACCGCATTAAAAGAGAGTGAAGAAAAATTCCGGCTGATGTTTGAATACTCCGAAGACCCGCAGTTTATTATTGAAGACAACGTATTCATTGACTGCAATGAATCGGCTTTGCGGCTCCTCGGCTTACTTGAGAAAGATTTCATTATCGGGAAACATCCGGCTGATCTTTCCCCGGAAAATCAGCCGGACAGCAGTTTGTCCGCTATTCAGGAAAAAAACTACCTCGCTCAGGCAGTCAAAAGGGGAAGTTTAAGCTTTGAGTGGATATTCAACACCTTTTCAGGAGGTACTGTTCCGGCTGATGTTACCCTGACAACAATATCACTTCATGGTAAAAAAATGTTCCACGCGATGTGCAGAGACATCACCACACGGAAAGCCGCGGAAACGGCACTGCGTGAAAGTGAAGAACGCTACCGGATGCTTGTTGAAACAATGAATGACGGCCTGCTGACACTTGACACAACAGGCAGGATTACCTATACGAATCAACGCATATGCGAGATGCTTGGCTATACAGAGAATGAACTCACGGGGAAACATCTTTCAGAATTTGCTGATAGCGGTTTTTCGGGCTTCATGAATGTAAAAGACAACCAGGAGCTAATTTCTGAAACAGGACAGCATGAAATTGTATTCATTACAAAAAGCGGGAACCGGCTTTATTCTATTGTGTCTCCGCGTCGGATTATTGACAAAGAGGGTACCCATACAGGAAACTTCGGAATTTTTACCGATATTACCGAACGCAAAAAAATGGAACAGGAACTCCGCACCTCTGAAGAAAAATACCGGACAATATTTGAGACATCCGGCACCGCCATGATTATCTTTGACAGAGAACTGAAGATACAGCTTCTCAACAAAAGGCTGGAACATCTTCTGGGGTACTCCAGGGAGGAACTTGAAGGGACAGAAAAATGGGTGAATTTCATTGCACCCGATGATCTGGAGATGCTTCTGCGATACCATGCATTGAGTTTCAAGGATCCCAAAAAAGTTCCCGGGCAATACGAATTTTCACTTATTACTAAAAACGGACACACCCGGGAATGTATCGGCAACTTTTCCATAATACCGGGTACAGACCTCAGAGTCGGGTCAATCCTCGATGTAACTGATCAGCGGAAACTCATGAACCAGCTCCTTGAAATCAGCACTGAAGAGCAGCAGCGTATCGGGCGGGACCTCCATGACGGCCTCGGACAGCATCTCACCGGCATCGCCTTTTTAAGCAAGGTACTGGAAAAGAAACTGAACGAAAAAAAGATGGACGAGATATCTGACGCGGCGATGATTACAGAGCTCATCAACAGTGCTATCAACACGACACGGACCCTCTCGAAGGGCCTGAACCCGATAACTATTGAAAAACGCGGTGTCATTGATACCCTTGAAGAACTGGCAATATCCACTGAGGACCTGTTCGGTATCACCTGCAGCTTCACGACGTCCGGACCCGTTTTGATACAGGACAATACCATCGCTCTTCATATATATTATATTGTCAGGGAAGCGGTAAATAACGCCGTCCGTCACAGCGGTGCCACCAATATTGAAATTTCCTTTGAAAGCAAAAATGACCTGATAACGTTTTCAATACTTGATAATGGTGTAGGAATTGATAAAAAAGTCTCCCCCGGCACCGGACTTGGACTGAACCTGATGCGCTACCGCGCGAAAATGATCAGATCATCATTCGAAATTTCCATACCGGAATCAGGAGGGACCCTGATACAATGCACATTCCGCTACAAACAGCCGGAAGAGGAGAATACGCTGACGTAGATTATCCGTAATCCGCAACATATACATAATGAGGACTGAATATGGCTGAATCGACAAAAAAAAACAGGGATAAGAAAATTCAAATTATAATCATTGATGATCATCCCATAGTTCGTCATGGAATTGCCCAGCTTATTAATATGCAGCAGGATCTTGTTGTCTGCGGGGAGGCAAAGGACTCTACCGAAGGCTGGGACGCAATAAAGGAAAAGGACCCTGACCTTGTAATTGTTGACCTCTCCCTTGAAAATGCCAGCGGACTGGATCTGATAAAAGCGTTGAGCGCCCGCAGGCCGGACCTGGCCCTCCTGGTACTGTCCATGCACGATGAAAACCTCTACGCAGAACGCGCAATCCGTTCGGGCGCCATGGGATATGTCATGAAACAGGAAGCCACAGAGACCCTCATTAATGCAATATATCAGGTCCTGAAAGGGGAAATATTTGTAAGTGAAAAGATCAAAACCCGCCTTCTC
Source organism: Spirochaetota bacterium (assembly GCA_035380905.1). Lineage (GTDB taxonomy): Bacteria > Spirochaetota > UBA4802 > UBA4802 > JAGODF01 > JAKQCH01. The sequence continues at coordinate 3,494 of DAOSYC010000221.1, forward strand.
CAGCGTCTTCTGCGCGGTGAACCCGGAACAACCCAGGATGAAGAATATTCAATTGTAGTAGACCTCACTGACCGGGAACTGGAGGTATTCCAGCTGATCGGCAAGGGGCTCAGCACCAGAAAGATCGCGTCAAAACTTAATTTAAGCATAAAAACCATTGAAACCCACCGTCAGAATATCAAACAGAAACTGAACCTTAATGACAGTACCGAGCTGGTGCAGCAGGCTGTCCAGTGGGTCCAGAGTATGGATATGAAATAATACCCACGGATACAATATCATACTGCTTTTCCATACTGCTTCCAGCAGAAAACACCGTTACCGGCTGCATTAATATGCGACATAACAGGTAAGGGATTCCCTTACCTCCACACAGGGGTTACCATTAAACCTAAAAAGGGCCTGTCCCCGATTGACCACTTCCACTTTTTTTTGTTATTTATATGTAT
>DAOSYC010000221.1:4042-5575 GCA_035380905.1 Spirochaetota bacterium
AAAGCCATCTGGATAGTAACTGTAACTATTTAACGGAACGTCAGGGGGATAATGATGAAAAGGACAAGATTAAAAAGTCTCAAAGTGATTCTCGCAAGCATCGTTGTAGCCATTGTGACAGTACTTACCGTTGCTCTGGTAATAATTTCATACAACGCCTCATACAACGCTGTGGAACATTCATACCTGAATCAGCTGGAAAACTTTAATAAGGACATCTCGCAGCAGCTGGAGTCCTTTTTTACTCAACAGGAGAAAAATGCCCGGTTTCTCGCCGAAAATGAAAGTGTTGTCAATGCCGCACTGACAAATAATTACGGCGATGCCACGACCGTGTTGAAAAGTTTTGAAAAGAATCAGGGCGTGTATCAGTATATATTTCTTTCCACCGCCAGTGATGATCCGCAAATGGTAGCGGCTACTCTTGCAAAATCAGTCGGTGTTAAGTGGGGAAAAGACGTCTATAAGGAAAACATAAAAAAAGCCCTCCAGGGGGAAGCATGGGTCAGCAATCCTGTAAAATCAATGGTTACTGATACACCAATCATACTCGTCACCGCTCCTGTTCAATCAGGCAATAGAAATGTTGGTATTGTCGGCCTGGTTGTGGATGTGGGAACATTTGCCAGAAACCTCGTCAAAGATGTAAAAATCGGGAAAACCGGATATCCCTATATAACCGACCTGGAAGGCCTCACCTTTGCGCATCCGGATAAAGCACAAATATTAAAACTGAACATAAAGGAGTACGACTGGGGACGGCAGCTCCTCGCGGCGCAGGACGGCGAGGTAATACGGTATGAATTCGAGGGACTGTGGAAAATACAGACGTTTTTCAGGAACCTTAAATACAGGTTCATTTCCGCGGCCACGATTTATGTGTCAGACATCAACGAAAGCGCGCAGTCCATGGCTATAACCATGATCATTTTCGGATTTCTCGGGATTCTCTTCGCTGCAATTGCTATCTACTATATCATTGCCCGCAAGCTGAAGCCCCTTGAGGAATGCAGAAATGTCATCAACGACATGGCCCAGGGCGACCTGACAGGACGATACAATGGGACCATAACCAGTGATGAAGTGGGAGAAATCGCGGGTGCTGTAAATAATTCCATGGACCAGTTCGAAAAAATTATTTCTGAAATCATGGTAAGCGCCCAGAACCTTTCACAGGCGGTCAATGAAATCGCAAGCGGCAATGAAAACCTGTCTCAACGTACCGCGGAGCAGGCTTCGTCTCTTGAAGAAATCGCCTCTACAATCGAAGAGGCCACATCGACAACAAATCAGAACGCGGATAACGCGAAGGAAGCAAACAAGATGTCAACAAGCACTTCCCGCCTTGCAGAGGATGGAGGCAAAGTTGTTATCGATTCTGTAAATTCCATAAACGAAATCAATGAATCGAGTAAAAAAATCGGAGAGATCATATCGGTAATAAACGAAATCGCGTTCCAGACAAATCTCCTCGCGCTGAATGCAGCCGTTGAAGCAGCCACAGCAGGAGAAGCAGGGAAAGGGTTTGCGGTT
>DAOSYC010000222.1:0-5571 GCA_035380905.1 Spirochaetota bacterium
CAGATGGAATGCCCATAGTTAATAATCATCACTGTTGGTGCTTACCAAGCATGGGCATTTCATCTCAGAATTTATGGAGAATGAAGCAGTTTTATGAAACCTATTATAAAAACGAAAAACTCGTGGAGTACCGCACCTGCAATGACCGGGAGGCCCTTGAGGCATGCGTGATGCTGACGCGGCTCGAGGGGATCATCCCCGCCCTTGAGAGCAGCCATGCCCTGGGGTTCCTTATGGCGAACGCCGGGGAATTCGCGGGGAAGAGAGTCCTCGTGAGCCTTTCGGGGCGCGGGGACAAGGACATGCCAATACTTGAAAAGGAGCTTGGATTATGAGAGGATATAACGGACTGTACCTTGTGGGGAATTATCCAGACCCGGACACCTTTGTCCGTGCCGCGGTGACCGGACTGCAGTATTTTGATTTTCTTGAGATCGGTATTCCCTTCTCCGATCCCGTCGCCGACGGCCCGGTGATTACCGACGCCATTGAGGCGATGGTCGCGAAGGGGCTGCGCCTGGATGAGCTCCTGGAGTCGGTATCGCGGATACGGAGTGAGGTGTCCCCTGAAAAGAAGCTGTATTTTATGACATACGCCAACATGGTGTACAGGCGGGGCATTGATGGTTTCGGTCAAATGTGCCGGGACAACGGCGTGCAGGGTGTTATCGTCCCCGATATTCCGCGTCTTGAAAGCGCCGCTTTCAGGGAGGGGTTCGGTTCACATGGCGTGGAGTTCATTCAATTCGCAACGCCGGAAAACAGAGAGGCGCAGATATCAGAGATTGCAGGGGATGCGGAAGGGTTTCTTTACTTCGTGTCCATCCGGGGCACTACAGGCAGCAGCCTCACCCTTGACAGGGACACAAAAGATAAAATTTCCCTCGCGAAACAGGGGAGCAGTGTGCCCGTTGTCCTGGGGTTCGGCATCAGGGATGTCCCCACCGCGCGGCTCGCCCTTGAGAGCGCTGACGGCTTTATTATCGGCACAAAGGTTCTTGAGCTCCTGAACAACGGAGGGATTTCTCATGTGGAACATTTTTATCGGGAACTTGACGGGGGGCTTGGGAGTGAATAATACTGCAGCCCCTCCGGCGGGGGGAGGGGAAGTAAAATTATATTGCTTTTTATTCTGGGGTCGATATATTACATATAGAATATACGCGAAGGCGGTACCTGAATGCCCGTATGTGAAGTTCAGATAGTGAATATTTTTGTGGACAAGGACACCGGAACACCGGTGGTGCTGCTCCAGGATATTGAGTCCAGGGACGTGCTGCCGATTCTTATTGCCCCCCTCGAAGCGAGCATGATCGCGATTGAGCTGGAGGGGCAGAAGCCGGTGCGGCCCCTTACCCATGATCTTATTATTAATATGATAAAAGAGCTCTCGTATGAGGTGAAGTCGGTCTGCGTTACCGACCTCAGGGAAAATATTTATTTCGCGGAAATAACCCTCGTGTCCGGTGACCGGGTCGTGGAGATCGACAGCCGTCCAAGTGACGCAATCGCGGTGGCCCTCAGGGCGGGGTGCCCGATTTTCGTGAAGCGCAAGGTTTTTGCTCTTGCCATGGGTATTGAAAACGTGGCCAGAAGCGGTAACCGGGAAACGATGAAGGAAGTCCTTGAAGATATCGATATCGATGATGTTGACGGAAAAATAATGTAGGGTACAACTGCAGCGTGCCGGATGTAATATAACGTATATGGAAAAAGGCGTATTTACCTACCAGACGTCGGAAAAGGTGCGTGTCTCCTTTGAAACAGCATCACCGGCCCTCAGGATCGCGGCGTATTGTGTTGATACGGCGATACGCGGCGCGTGCCTGTTCCTTTTTTATTTTCTTTTCCTTTTCATTGTAGTGGGTAGTGCCGTGATGCATGAACTCTTTCATGCAGAGGCCCTCCACGCGACGGTGATGGCGGTGCTGCTCCTGATTTTCGCGATATTTCTTTTCTCGTATCAGCTTATTTTTGAACTGATCTGGAAGGGGCAGACTCCGGGGAAACGGGTGATGCATCTCCGCGCGGTGAATGACGACGGCTCGTATATGTCATTCGGCACCGCGATGCTGCGTAATGTTTTCCGGATTGTTGACATGCTTCCCGCGGGCTATATCGTCGGGCTGATTACCATGGTGCTGAACCGCCGGAGAAAGCGTGTGGGTGACTATGTCGCGGGGACCATTGTTATACGGGAGAAGCCGGCGGACATCCCGAAGTTCGGCGACATGCGTGAGCTTGACTGCTTTAACGGGTTCAGTGACCCCGGGGCCCTGTTCACGGAAAAATCACTGGGGATTATTGAGAACTACTTCGCGGTGAAAAATGACCTTTCACCTGATGCGGGAGTCAAAGTCGCGCGGGAGATTGTTTCGATGATTGAATCGAAGACCGGTGTCAGGAAACCTGCTGATGTGAAGGATGAGGAGTTTATCGGGGCCCTGTACCGTTCTGTCCGGTAGGGCCGTTATTTGTTGACGAACCGCTGCGCCAGGTTGAGTTTGTGTTGTATAAGACTCCGGGCATGGGTTATGAAAAATTTATCGTTTTTAAACTTCAGAAGCGTTTTGTACTGTTCGTATGCAGTCTTGTAGTCCCGCAGTTTGTAGGAACTTTCCGCGTAATAATAATGGAGCGCCTTGTCGTATTCCTCTTCCATGTTGATCGATTTAATTACTATAATGCAGCTGTAAAATTCATTGCGGTAAAAATGTATCTTCGCGATCCCCACAAGGCCGTTGGGATACTCCGGATCAATTTTAAGGGACGCCTTGTAGTATTTCTCCGCGGTCTTTACCTGCCGCCTGTTGTAGTAAATATCGCCGATCAGAATAAATGAAAGCAGTTCCCTGCTGTTCACTTTCAGCGCCTTCCTGAAATATTCTATCGCGGTGTCGTTATCCCCCATGAGTTCGTGAATGTACCCCATCTGGAGATATGTGTGTGAAAACTCCGGCAGCATATTTTTCGCGCGTTTCAGAAAAATGAGGCCATGTTCGTATTCCTTGAGGTACAGGCTGCAGGACCCGCGGTTGTACAGAAAGGGGAAAAAAAGCGGCGCGCGGCGGAGGCCCCTGTCCAGCAGTTTTTTCGCGGAATTGTATTCCCCGTCCTCCATCATGTTCGCGGCGTTGTTGTTCAGGATGGCCGCTTTCGAGGTGCCGGTGCAGTAGATGACATTGTTTTTGGAATACATCTTCTCTTTCGGGATGACCGGCGGTTTTTCTTTATACACCTGCCGCATGTATTCCTTGAGAAAGGCGTCATGGTCATCAAGGGCGGATGCCGGTTCGGTGGAAAGCGTAACGGCAAGGATAAGGATACAGGCCGCCGCGGTGAAAAAACGCAGTGCCCTGCGCCGGAAAAACCGGTTTCCGTATTTTATGACGAGTACAGATGGCATGCGACCCTTGCCCCGTTTTCATCAACCATGGCGGGATATTGTTCTTTGCAGATGTCCATTGCATGCTGACAGCGCGGATGAAAGTGGCATCCCGCTGGAGGATTTTCCGGTGAAGGTATTTCTCCGTGAAGAACTGAAAATCCGTGCTTCACGGGCTCGTTTTTCGGAATGGATTTCAGCAGGTTCCTGGTATAGGGATGCAGGGGCTTCGTGTAGAGTCCGACCTTCGTGTTTTCCTCCACGATTTTCCCCAGGTACATGACCGCGATCCGGTCGCTCATGTGCTCCACCACGGCGAGGTCGTGGGCCACAAACAGGTAGGTGAGGTTCAGCTTTTCCTGCAGGTCCATGAGGAGGTTCAGTATCTGCCCCTGGATGGAGACGTCAAGGGCTGACACCGGCTCGTCAAGTATGATAAATTTCGGGTTAAGCGCAATGGCGCGGGCAATCCCGACGCGCTGGCGCTGGCCCCCGCTGAACTCGTGGGGGTATCTGTCGGCATGTTCATCCTGCAGCCCCACCAGGGACAGGAGCTCGGTAACACGGTCCCGGAGTTCCTTTTTTGTGAGGTCTTCATGAATTTTCAGGGGTTCCGAGATAATTTTCCCCACGGTCATTCGCGGATTAAGGGAGCTGTAGGGGTCCTGGAAGACGATCTGCATATTCCGCCGGAAGCGACGCAGTTCACCTCCGGGAAGTGAGGTGACATCGGTGTCCCCTATGGAAACCCTGCCACCATCGGGCTCTATGAGCCGGAGTATGGACCGTGCGGCAGTAGTTTTTCCGCTTCCGCTTTCACCCACCATTCCCAGAGTCGTCCCTGCCGGTATTGAGATCGAAATATCGTCCACCGCCCGTACAATACCGGGTTTTTCAAAAAGCCCGCTTTTCCGTGTTTTGAAATACTTCTTCAGTCCCGTTATCTGTACCATGGTCCCTGCGTTTTCATTAATTATTACAATTCATTTTGTTCCGGAGTCAGAAAGGTAGCGGGTACCGGTTTATTTGGCAATTACATTTTTTTGATAAAAGTGTGTATTGGGGATATCCGGTATAACGGAGCCCCTGTATTCTCCGAAGATGAATAACGGGCCTATCGGGCCGCATATATGAAAAGCTGAATTTTATTGTTGATTGTTTTACCTGTTCATGGTACTGTTGTATGATGGGTAAAAGATAAAATATTTGCGGATTGCATTTCTCGAGTACATAGATATTTCTTCTCTTTGTCGCTATAACAGGAGTGTGGCAGGTACATGAACTGGCAGGGGGTATGTATAAACTTACGCTTCCGCATTGGCGGGGAGGTCGCACGGGGACGGCGGGGGCTGGTCTGCCATGCCGTAGATTTGACGGACGGGGCCCCTGTTGCACTGAAGCTGTATGATTCTCCATCTCCCGGCGAAGTTCCTGATGCAATGGCAGGGGCGGACCTGCTTCCCATTATATCTCTTCACCATCCGAATATTGTCAAAACGATCGATGCAGGGACTTTTTCACCCCGCCCAGAAATCCGGCACCATTATGCCGCCATGGAGTATGCGGGGGGCATTACCCTGCGCAGGCTCCTTGATGAGAGAGGCCCCCTGACGGCGCAGGAGGCACTCCAGGCGGCGCTTCAGATGTGCTGCGCCCTGGCGGAAGCACATGGGCGGGGCGTGATACACGGAAACCTCAGGCCCGAAAACGTGTTTATTGATACTGAAGGCGCCGGGGACGAAGGGCCCGTTGTCCGCATTTCTGACTTTGGTGATGCCTGTCTGCCGGGCCCCGTGGAGCACCTGTTCAGCTGTCCCTGGTATCTTTCCCCGGAACAGACCGGAGTTTCCGGAAGCACTGTTGACGGTGGGACGGACATCTACGCCCTGGGTGTCATGCTCTTCGAGATGGTGACCGGGCGGCTCCCATTCACTGCGGATTCCCTTGTGTCTCTCATGTATCACCAGTCTGCAGGGATACGGGCCCTTCCCTCCGGTCTGCAGGAGATCCTTCCACCGGGCTTGCAGCAAATTGTCCTCAGATGCCTGGAGCGGGACCCCGGACAGCGGTACCGGTCTGTTGCGGACCTCGCGGAAGACCTGGACCGCGCATGTGCGGGGGTTCATAATATCGTCCCCCGCTCCCCGGACACCGCCGCCGGTGCCCCGTGTTTTGTCGGCAGGGAG
>DAOSYC010000223.1:0-5556 GCA_035380905.1 Spirochaetota bacterium
CTCGCGGTGATGCATACCGCTCACGCCATGGGACTGAAAACCAACGCCACGATGCTCTATAACCATATTGAGAGCAGGGACGATATCGTCGACCACATGAAACGGATCCGGGACCTCCAGGATGAAACGGGCGGGTTCAAAACATTTGTGCCCCTCCTGTTCCATGAGGACAACACGTCGGTCCGTTCAAAGCGGAAGGAGAGCACCGGCTATGATGATATCAGGATCTTTGCGACGGCCAGGATTTTTCTTCACAACATTCCGCACCTGAAGGCGCTCTGGATGTACCTCGGGGAGAAGATGGCGCAGGTGCTTCTCAGCTTCGGCGTGGACGATATCGGCGCGACGTACCATTACGAGAAGGTGGTCCATGCGGCGGGGGCACATACCCCGGACTTCGGCAGCGAAGCGCATCTGCGGCGGCTCATTGAACGCGCCGGAAGAATTCCGGTGCGGGCAACTGCGAACTACTGAGGCAGGCTGAACAGCTACATCTCCGGCTGGAACTGGATTACGCCGAGGGAGCCGTCCGGAAGGTCCATGAAGTCGAAACGGTGTTTCTTCTTTGATCCCATTTTATCCGCAATGACCCACACGCTTACCATGTTTTGTTTCGCCTGCGTTCCGGCAAATATCAGCTTTGACCGTATCAGGCGGGGGCGTATTTCTCCCAGGAGTACTTTTGCCATGCGTTCCAGCTTTTTATTTCCCCCTTCCGGATGTTTATAGGTCCCCGCGTTGTAGAACGCGATATAGGGATATGATGCCGCGTCACCCATGCTGAGGCTTTCAGTGAGTTCATTGAGCGACTTCATGTAGGGGGCGGTGCCGGAGGGAAGTTTCCTTTCTTTCGAATAGGCGTCGATGTACACCGCGTCGCGGATTTTTCCGATTTCCCTTTCAATGGAATATTTGCTGACACCGTTATACTGAAAAACCGAGTTATGGATTTCGAGATTCGTGTTGATAGAGATAACTGAAACCCGTGCCCGGCCGTCTTCGAGGGTCCCTTTTACCATATATTCCGCGACTTTGAGCCGTGACGGATCGTGCGCTTCGGAGCCGAGGGCCTGTGCCTTTTCATGGAATTCCATTACATGACGAAGTTCATTGTCGCCGATGACGGATATTCCCCCCAGGGCGGCAATTCCCTGACGGATTTCCCGAGTCAGTGTTTCTTTCGCTTCATCATATCCCTGCGCGGGTATCACCGCAACGGGAACCTGTGGAAACAACCCCGTAGATATTGATGCTACAAAAAATAATACCAGCAAGCCTGAAAGAGTAACTTTTTTCATACGGTACCCCGTGTATGCTCAGGAGTTGATACCTGAACATGTATCGTAGAAGTTAGATCAATGTGTGAATATTACATAATTACGGGGTTGAATAATTCAATTAAAAATTTATTTTGGCGTAAAATCTTTTCCAATGCTCCATGCTTTGCCGATATTTTCCCCGAATGACCAGTATATGTTGTCCGGCATGGTGAGAAAGAACGCTGAACCGCTTTTGAAATCAATTTGTTTTCCGTCAAAGTACCGTTCGTCGGCCCATGCCCCTTGTATCTCTCCAATAAATACTGTGTTTGATGGAAGGTCCACAGATTGTACCAGTGTACACTCAAGAGAAACAATTGCTTCTTCAATCAGCGGCGCATGTGAAAGGGTTCCGTAAAACACGTTGAATATCCCGGATTTATCGATTTTCTCACCAGTCACAATTCCGGCATAATCGGTTTTTATCAGCAGATCGCTTCCCGGGATGCAGACGCTGAATTCTCCTGTTTCATTGATTGCCTGCCAGGTGGCGTGATGACGGCCGATTCCTGCGGAAATCGTCGGGGGTGTTGCGTTTGCTCTTGAAATCCATCCTGCGGCCATAAAATTTGCTTTCCCGTTGTACTGTGTTCCAATTATTCCCATGGGCATAGGAATAAAAACATTGTTGTTGATGGTAACCTGTTTCATTGAATCCTCCTTAATATCCATGCATGTACATGCAAATGTTTTGGTGAAAAAAATTTTATTCTGAATCAAGTTTAAATCCGGCTTCATCGGTAAGTTGTGTCAGCAGGTCTCCTTCCTCCTTTCCAAGAATGGCGGAATACCGTTCGTAAAGCCGTTCCCATGATTTTTCTATATTGCCCTGCAGCTGTTTTCCTTTTTTCGTCGTATTGATGTGCGAATTCTTCCCGTCGGTTCTCCTTGTAACAAGTCCCTTTGATTCCAGTTTGTCAATGAAACGGGTTACTGTTGACTGGGTCAGGTGAAGGTGCCCGCAGAGCTCCTTCTGGGTGATGTCCGGTTTGTCATTTACGAGCATAATCAGGAAGGCATACGCGGGAGACAATCCGGTGATGCTGAATTCCTCCTCCGCCATTTTTGTGATGATTCGTGAAAGCTTACTGGCAGTGAAAAACAAACAGTTATGCAGATATTCTTCAATCATAATATCATTACCCACCTATGGTTGTACATACAACTATAGGTTTTTTTTGTCAACACGATTTTTCTATAAATTGTCCGCACTAAAATATTTTGGATAACGGAGTGAACTAAGGCGTTATGATATTTACTGCTGTATGGTCAATATGTATTTGTTTGTGATTGACGTAGTGTATCGAATGCTATGTAACATTACCAGGGGAGTGTTATCTTTACTTCCCATATTGCCGCCAGCTGGTATTCGTATGTATGGCAAATTATTTTATATGAAGCGATTGTAATTCTAATAATCAAATACTGTATAACTGCAATACAATGAGTATGAGGATTATATGAATAGTAGAAATACGGAAATTATCATCCAGAAAAGTCATTTCGGGACTGTAAAGATTGTCAGCTTCAGCCATGACGGAACCTGCCTGGCTGTGGTCCCGTTTGAAGGTTCCATTGATTTCCGTGATATACAGGGACGTCTTGTGGCGCGGCGGCTTCTTTATAACGGGTCTGTGGGCTGGTTCCAGTGGCACCCTTCAGAGAACAGGTTTCTCGCAGCATCATATGATGGAAAAGTGATATTGCGTGATGTCCATGGCGAAGTGTATATGTCTCTGGACCATGGGGCCTGTCTCAACAGTATGTCGATACGGGCTGACGGCACGGCGATAGTCACCGAAGGTAATGGCGCGGTGCGTCTCTGGGACACCGGGGGGGCGTTGATTGAAGAAATTGCTGAAGGAAGGGAGGATATACGGCGTGCGGGGTTTCTTCACGATGGAAAAGTGTTTTACCTGGAAGGTGAAGATGTGTTGAACGTCGTCAAATCCGGCGGAGAGGTTGACCGTATTGTGAAATACCCACCGGGGGGAGTTGAGTCCTTTGAGGCCGGGAGGGACGGTGCAATATTTCTGGCAATGTCAGAGGGCCTTTTCTGTGCAGGGGAATGTGATGAAGTGTTTTCCTGCCTGTATAAAGCACAGGAGGGTGTATGCAGTGTACGTTTGAATCCTGACGGGAACGTGATTGCAGCTGCACATGCTGATGGCGCAGTTGTTATGCTGAACAGAAGCGGGGAGGTCATCCGGGAACTTGCGCATCAATCCAACACCGTCCTTGATCTTTCATGGACCCCTGACGGGAAATATCTTGCCACAGGATGTGCCGACGGCGGTGTCCGGCTCTATGATTCTGAAGGGAGTCTCATGTGGGAGCTTCATGGAAATTATTCAATGGTCCGGGGCTTCAGGCTGGAAAATGACGGGGCCTTTACCCCCTTTGCAAAGAAGGAGTCAATGTATGATTCTCTGGGTGTCCCCGGGGATGTCCGTGATTTTCTCCTTGGCCATGCGACAATATTGCCGGTGGGTTCCATAGCGGGAGTCGGCATTATGCCTGAGGGAGGTGTAATGGCGGCATGGGATGACAGTATTCAGATTTACGAAAGCGGCGGCGCTCCCGGCATACGTATCAGGACGGGAGGTGATCATATTAATTGCGCCCTGTTGAGCGATGATGGAAAATATATAGCCGCAGGGTGTTCCTGCGGTGCTGTTTTTTTCTGGAATGTGCAGGGTGAATTGCTGGGGGAATCCTCCGCAGCTGGTGTGCCGGTTATAAAATCAGCCTGGAACAGCAAAGAACGGTTGTGGGCCGTGTCGAGGATGCAGCCTGAATCTGTAGTTGAGCTTTTTGATACATCGGGAGTGTTTATAAGAACGATTTCCTGTCCGGGAAATGAAGTCTCTGCACTTGCGTTCAGTAATGACGGGGAGTTCATTATGTCCGGGTCCCGTGACGGGTTGATACATATCTGCGGCCTGAACGGGGAGGCCTGCCGGCAGTTACGTGATCCTGATGATGCGCCGGTTCACGCTGTTGCCATGGGAACGGACGGGAGGGTGTTTACCGGTTCCGGGACCGGAGCTGTGAGGATATGGGAAGGGGAACGCTGCAGCAGGACCATTTTGCCGAAAGATGAAAACAGCGCTGATGTCCAGGGGATAGTGGTGTTGTCTAACGGCGCCTTTGTGTGCGGGTATATCAATTATTTGAATGATAAAATTGAGACTATGATAACCATCCGCGATAAAAACGGGAAGCTCCTGAAAAAAATATCCCTCAGCAATATGTCCTATGGAATTGAGATTTCTATGGCGGTGAATGAAAACTCCGGCTGTATTGCCGTAGCCATGATAAACAGGGTAACATTGCTGAACTTTAATGGCGACATTAAAGGGACGATAAAGACAGCTGATGCCAGGATAACTGCCATGGAGATTAATGCAGCGCCGGAGGTTTCCCTTATCGTATCCGGGTTTGAAGACGGCACTCTGGAGCTTCGCGGATTTACCGGGGATGTCATTGCCTGTACTGAGCTGAAAGGTGGTGCGGTGAATGCCATTGCATTGTCCGGAAACAGAATTCTTACAGCAACGGCGGATGCCCTGGTGTATTCTCTTTCAACGGATGGGGAACTGCTGACTTCGTTTCAGGCGGGAAATAATATTACCGCAATGGCATTATGCCCGGATGAAGATTCAGTTGCCCTGGGGTTCGGGGACGGCAGTATTGGAATATACAGCATCACGGGGGAATTGATGCGCACTGTGCCGGGCGACAATGTGTATAATGTTCCGGTGAAATTATTGTTTTCACATGATGGCGCTGTGATTGCGGCAGGGTACGCCCGGGGGGATATTATCGTATACGATATCAACGGCATAAAGGTGAGCGCCTTTCAGGGATTTTCGATATTGCAGAACATCCTTGCATTCCATAATTCCGGAAACTTCCTGTTGTTTGGAAATGTTGACCTTTCGATCGTGGCTGTTGATGTCCGCTCCGGAGGGACAGTATTTACAATAGTGCCCGAGGGTGAGGAGTATCTTGTGTACACTCCCGGGGGAGAGTACGATTATTCTGTTCCGGAACTTGCGGAACTTGTTGCCTTCTCCGATGGTGAGAATATTATATACCCGGACAGCGGAGCAGGGAAGTATGTTCCGGGTCTTATACAGCGGATATTCGGACAGGGGTAAGTGTATCGCCCCCCTCACGTACCGCCGGGGAATTGAAAAAATTGATTGATGATCAAACGACGGTATGATTATTC
>DAOSYC010000224.1:0-5528 GCA_035380905.1 Spirochaetota bacterium
ACATATTCATTCATGAAAAGAAAAATTACGGACACGAATCTGCTAATCCATTCACTGTATATGGTAAATAGCAATAAAAAATTTTCTATTTAAAATTCTTTATTTTATTGTGTACAAGGCAGGGTACTTCGAGAATGCTTTTTAAGAAATAATTTCAGGGGGTCATCGGTGTGGTGTGTTCCTTATTATTCTACATGAAAAGTAAGTTCATCCTTGATTTTTAAAATACGGTCATAATTTGCAATGAATATGTCAACCAGGTCAGGATCGAAGTGTTTTCCTTTCTCTGAGAGTATTAAATTTTTGATTTTTTCATCATCCATTTCTCCCTTATACACCCTCTTGGTGGACAATGCGTCGAATACATCTGCAAGGGCAACAATCCGGGCTTCAATTGGTATTGAAGTCCCTTTAAGACCTGAAGGGTACCCTGTACCGTCATACTTCTCATGGTGATACAATACAATATTTTTTGCTACGTCATCAATTCCCTGTTTGTTTATTATACGGTATCCGAAATTACAGTGTTCTTTCATTATGCCAAATTCTTCTGACGTATAAGTATCAGGTTTGTGAAGGATATCATATTTTACTGCAAGTTTCCCGATATCATGTAATCCCGAATAAAGCTTGATTTTTTCAATAAAAGACTGATCCAGTCCATAGTATGTTGCAATAATTTCAGAATATGTGGAGACCCTTCTGATATGGGTCCCGGTTTCCTCGTCACGGATAAGGCTTGCATCCTCAAGGGCGCCTACAATACTGAGCGTGAGTTCATTCATCTGATTACGGCTGATATCTAATTCTGTTTTCTTGTCTTCTATTTCTTTTAACAGCAACTCACGCTTTCTAAAAAGGATGCTGTTGTAAATGATTGTGGAAAGCATCGTGGATACCATTTCTATAAAATAATCATCACCCTCGGATAAAAATTCAATGGGATTATTCACAATCAGCAGCCCGAATGGTTCGCCATTTGTAATTAATGGGAGCGCTAATGCGGTCGTACCGATATACGGTGCTGTTTCAAAATTACCGGAGTTCTTTAATTGTACACGATTTTCATCTTTCAATATCGTGTAGAACAGCGGCAGCGGCTCAAAAAAATGAATAGTAAAACTATCAATATCACGAATATTATGAGAGGCAAGGACAAGGTTGTCGTTGGTAAACACTTTGTCTTTAATAAAAAGCACGGAATTGTCCGCCCTGAAGAAATTAGTTGAAATCAATATTGCGATATCCAGCACCATGGTATAATTATTGATCGGCACTGAATTGATAAGTTTACTTATCGCATTCAATTGTTCAAGTTGTTGATATATGGTATTCATGATTGATATACTTACAATTAGCCCATTATTCATTGTTCCGGTGAGGAATGACACATCCCGCATCAACCGGAAAACGCACGGACACGGTTACACCGTCCTGTGACTCGATTGTGATTGTACCCTTAAGGTTTTGTTGTGCCAGTGCACTCATAAGCAATAATCCCAGTGTATTGGAGTTACGTACTTCGAAATGCTCTTTCAGTCCCCTCCCGTTATCTCTGATGCGGACAATGATTGTATTGTCTGAATCGGAGGTGATCTGTATAGATATTTCAGGGTTTTTCCATGTTTCAGAGAACGCATATTTCAGCGAATTTGTCACGGCTTCATTTATTATGAGACCGCATGAGATAGCCTGATTGAGTGATAAATACAGTATTTCTCCTTCAATCAGGATTTTACATGAATCCTTTGTTGTCTGATACACGGAAATAAGATCATCAACAATATCCTGAATATATTCATTAAAGTTAATAGAAGATGCGGTTTCTTTCCATAACATTTTTTCATGAACTATGGATATTGACCGGATTCTTTTTTCAATTGTCCGCACAATTTGTATCATTTCAGGATTATTTAAACGCTGTAATTGGAGATTTATCATGCTGAGAATAATCTGCATATTGTTTTTTACTCTGTGATGGAGTTCCCGGAGCAGTGTTTCCTGTGCGGAAAGAGATTCCGCAAGTTCGCTATTTCGGATGAGTAGAGTGTCGGATGCCTTCTTTTTTTCTTTGAACAGTATTCCATTGAAAATCAGACTGGATACTACAGAAAATGTGGTGCGAATAAATACATCTGTATCATCAACGGAAAAATCCTGTGAAGGGGTATTGATCAGCACGACGCCGAAAGATTTTCCATTGGCGATAAGGGGGATGACAAGTGAACGGGTTTCAATATACCGTACCTGTGAAGATGTATTTTCATCTACCCATACTATCATTTCCTTTTTCATCACTTCATAAAACAATTCGACAGCCGGACAGGTATCGGCAGCGTCCCCCGTAGCATGCTGAACTGTGTGTGAGGCACACTCGAGGTTTTCCTGTTCCCCGAGAACAAAGATGTACGCGGATTGTGCGCGAAAGAAATTCCTGGCGATAACGGCGGCAATCTCCATAACAGTTGAATAATTGTCAATTGGAGTTGCGTTTACAATGCTGCATATATCATGTAATTTTTCTATGTGATTTTCCATAATTATTACTTGAAAAAATATATTTGTAGTATAATGTTTTTTATGTTATTTTTCGTAAATACATTTTTTTATTATAATAATGACTTCAGAAATAATAAAACTTTCAATAAGCCCTGAATGGGAATATATACGTTCTATACGTGAATTTATTAATGTATTTGTGTTCATTAAGAGCGGTAATAAAGAAGGTGCAGATGATGCCGCATTTATCGTCAACGAACTGCTTGAAAACGCTGTAAAAAATTCAGACAATAAGAAGATACGTGTAGAATGCAGAATTGAAGATGATATTGCGGAAATAAAAGTCAGTAATAGAATTAATAAAGAAAACTATACTACATTAAAAAATAAAATTCAGAGGGCATGTACACAAAACGCTGAAAAACTGTACTGTGAAAAATTCAGCGAAGAATCATTCTGGGAAAACGAGAAAGGCGCAATGGGCCTGGTAATGATCAACGAACGATGTGAAGGAAAGATCCATATCAACTATAAGGATCTTTCAATTATTATTGCCTGTACCGTGCCTCTAAAGGTGTTACAATGAATATTTCAGACACAATACGCAGTTTTAATGATGTATCCGGTGAAAGCTTTACACTTTCATGCAGCATCGTTGATGATAGAATTTGCCTGAAACTGGCGGGTAAAGTGGACATCCAGAATCCGGATGAGCTCCTGTTGCCGGCACTTCTCAAGCTCGATAAGGATTTTGTTGAGTCAAAGGTACATGAAATCGGTTTTAACATTAAGGAGCTGGAATTTATCAATTCATCCGGGATCAAGGTGATACTGCAGCTTGTTATGGGTATTTTAAACCGTCATGGGGACCAGCAGTATAAAATCATCTTTTATCATAATCCTGAAAGCAAATATCAGAAAAAGAGTTTCAACGCGATTTCCTTTCTCGCGCCCGCGCTTATCAGTTTTGTCCCCTGAGCTACAGACGGTACTGAAGCATGACCCCGTAGTAATAGTACGTTACCTCAATATCTTCATAGAGATAGTACAGCATTGTCTGCAGTTGAAAATAAAGCGTATCGGTAAGTGAAAACGATAGTCCCATGCCTGCGAGGGCCGTAATATCGACCCCCTGTCTGGAAATACTCTGGTTCCCGGCAGTTCCGGAAAGTGATAAATATGTTATTCCGCAGCCCCCATACAGCACCGGCACGGGGAGCCATGACGTTGAAAATACCGGGAAACGTGCCGCGAGGCTCACGGTAAGGGGGACAAACCTCATTGTAAGGTCTCCCGCTATTGAACTTTTTGTGCTTGTTCGGGCGTACCCGATGCTGAAGTCAAGAGCGGTGTTTTTATATATGCCTGTCGGGTATTCATAATGGGCCTTTGTGAGAAGCATGGTGTTAAGGTACGGCCCGATTTCACGCCAGGGTGATAACATCCCGAAGGAAATGCCCGCCGCGTCTTTTCGTGCTGATTTCTTTGTTTCGGGTTCAATGCCAAGAACGCGGTCGGCAACGCTGTTGGCGAACATCGCGGTCGTTCCCGTTGTCATGGGATCTTCGTCATGTTGCATTGAAAAATCAGTAGTTCCTGTTTTTATGTCGATAACATCGACGGTGAGCCGTTCCTTTCCTTCAATGGTTGCTATTTCGCCGATTATGATTTTGTGCGCATGAACCGATTTTCCGATTGACACCGCCCTGTTCAGGGTGCCGCCGGGGCTTAATTCTGTATCTTTCCGGGCGGTCTCCTTATTGATTTCATCAATATCAAGGACGCTGAACCGGTTTCTCCTCTTGAATTCTTCGCGGAAAGCACGTGATATGGTACTGCTGTCAATGCTGCTGCCGCGGGGAGTAAAATCGAAAATAATAAAACGAATGGTATTGTCAGCATTCCCTGATGTGCTCTGTGCAGGATCACCGGAGAGACTGCTGTTGAAGAATAATGAAAAAATTACAAGCAGCGGGGCGATATACAATGTACCTATTGCGTGAATAGTCTTCATAGCATCACAGGTATATGAGATATGAAATAATGATCACCTGCATCAGTTGCTTGTCCTGAACACATACATGGTGCCGCCCGATTTACCGCACAGGACCCATACGTAGTCAAGCCCGCCATCGGGTACCGATATGGCGTGAAAAATTTTTTCATTTGCCGCACCATACCCGAGTCCGCTCGATGATACCTGTTCAAAATCGGACTGCGCAGTCGGGGCAGTTACTCCCGGCACCGTACGGTAAATTTGAATTCCCTCAGTTGCATTGTCAAATCCGATATAGAGCCGGTCGCCGTTCACCGTAAGCATGGTAATGCGGGTGTTGCTGCTCTGCCCCATATTGGAAATACCGGAACCGTTGTCGGCGACAAGGGAAAACGCGGAGCCGTTATATGCCCATATCTGGGGGCCGTCTGTCGTGTTTCGTGCTATATAAAGTACACTGTTGAACACGCCCTGTGCGGGGAACGCTTTTTGTGACGGGGTGATATTATTCATGGTGGTGAGTTCGATGGAGTAGCGGGTCCCTCCGTTCTGCCATGGCGCTACGCCGGTGGGTGTCAGTGTTGTGTCCCAGTCTGTTGGTTGTCCGTTATAATTCCCCGGATCAGTATTTGTTGAAGATACGATGCCGCCGTCAGAATTTAACGCGGCGCCTCCTCCGTTCGCGATAAAAAGCAGGCCGTTGTATTCGCGCATCATGTCAATGCCGACACGTGTCGCGGTATTGGGGTTTGTTCCGCCATCGCCGATTCTGGGCATACTGGTTGCCTGAAGATTTGTCAGTGACGGTACAGAGGCAATCGTGCTGATTTTCAGAAAAAGCGGCCGTGTGGATGTGGCGGCATAACCGGCATACAGTTTGTTATAATATACAAATAATGATTCTGTCCCGGAAGTAGTTGCTGTGAGTGCCCCTGATACATCCATATAGTAAAAATTAAGGCTCGCGGATGAATCCGTGGTGTAATACAGGTAATTCAGGTCGCCGCCGCTCTTCGCGGGTCCGAGAAAAAGA
>DAOSYC010000225.1:0-5412 GCA_035380905.1 Spirochaetota bacterium
GATGCGTTGTTTTCTCCTGTTGATAAAGTAAATATTAAAATTGAAGACACAAGAGTTGGTCAGCGAACTGATTACGATAAGCTCATAATAGAAATATGGACTGATAGTTCAATTTCTCCGGATGATGCCTTAGCTCATGCTGCAAAAATAATAAAAGATCATATGACGATCTTTATTAATTTTGAAGAGGATGTTGAAGAGGAAGCTGAAGTTGTAGATGAAAATCTTGAGAAAATGAAAGTCCTTCTATCAAAATCTATAGATGAACTTGAGCTTTCTGTCCGTTCATATAATACTTTGAAAAGTCTGGATATATCCATGCTTGAACAGCTTGTACAGAAAACAGAAGAGGAATTAAAAAAATCTAAGCACTATAGTGAGAGTGTGCTTAAAGAGATTAAGGAAAAACTCGAAGCATTACACCTAAGTTTAGGTTTAAAATGATAGGTAGAGGAATTTCAGGATGAGACACAAAAGTGGAGTTAAACAACTAGGCAGGACACATTCACATCGAAAGGCTATGTTCGCGAACATGGCAACATCACTGTTCGAGAATGAAAGAATAGTAACAACCAAGCAGAAAGCGAAGGAATTGAAGAAGATTTCAGAGCGTTTAATAACCAGAGCAAAAAGGAATCTGGACATTCCTGAAGAAGAAGTCGGGAAACGTCTTCATAATAAAAGAATAGTAATGAAGACGATTAACAATAGAGATATTATCCGTAAGCTATTTGATGATATCGCTCCACGTTTCAAGGGTAGAAATGGTGGATACACAAGGATTTATTTGCTCGGAAACAGGAGAGCAGGTGATGCTGCCGAGATGGCAATGATTGAGCTTGTCGAGAGAAGAGTTCCCGAAAAATCTGCGCCGGTAGACAGCGAAAAGAAAGAGAAGAAAAAGCTTTTCCAAAAAGATAAGAAAGAAAAATAAATTTATAAGTTATATATAATAAAAAAACCCCACGAAACGTGGGGTTTTTTTATTATATATAAACATTTCTACTATTTTGGCTGATTGGTTTGTTCAGCAGCTTTAGTTTGTTCCTGTACAGGCTGTTGAGATGCCTCCTGTTCTTCTATTTGAACTGTAGGCCCTTTGGGATATCCTTCAGGAAGTTTTTTCATTTCATGAGAGTGAATCAGTTGAAGATTATCATTTGCATCAACCTTAAAATCCTCCGGTATACGGACATCAAAAATTGGTTCAGGATTAGCAGTAGGAATATCATACTTTTCAAGTGTTGTCCGTACTGTCATAAGATTGTAAAGATGGATAGTTTTATAGATTTCAATCCCAAGCATTTTTGCTTTTCTGCACTGGGCAATCGTGTCATAATATTTCCCTATCATGAAATTTAAATCTTCATTTCTTCTTTCTTTTTTTGTTTTAAGAATTGCTACTTCAGGATCATTGAAAGCACGTTTACCGTCTTCCAATGCTTTATAACCGCGACGAATATATTCTTCTATTACACTTTTATCGTGATACAGGTGGTATTCATCGGGTTGATAAATTTTCTGTTGTTTGATAACCGAGACCGGATTTACTGGTTGAATGAAATATTTTGCATAACCTCCTTTGTTATATTTAACAAGTATGTTGAAGGTTTGTTTTGATGTTGAGCGCAAAATATTTTCTGTTCTTTTAATATATTCTCTCGCAAGATCCTCGAGTAACACGACAAGTTTTGATTTTACAAGATAATATTTGATTCTATGCTTTTTGGCATCCTTATCATAATATACGAAATTATGTGCGTAAAAATCTATTGATGCTGAACGGAAGTCGTCTTTCACTTCGGTGAATTTTTTTTTCTGATCTTCGTTGGCGAAATTGCTTACCATAATCTGGATATCACGTAGTTGTCTTAAAAGATATACGTAATCATCCTGGGACTTCGCCGCAGGGGAAACAGCAAAAGCAGGGTTCGTGAAAAATGAAATAGCTATTAAAAATAGTAATAGTTTGAAAAGAAATTTATTAAGCATATATTTACCCCGAGGATACCAATTTTATTTATTATCGGCAGATATAGAACAAGTCTTTAATGTGAGAATGACAAAGTAAAAAATAATATTAGTGACAAATAAAAAATTACTTATAGTATAGATATTATGATTTGGTGAGATCGATTTCTGATGAATGTAAATTAATATCAAAAATATAATTGTGCTTCAGTAAAATGAAAGAAAAAGATAATTGATAATTATTGGTAATGATAGTATTTTGTCAAAAAGAAAAAAATTACCGGTTCGGGAAATAAATAGTATATGTAAATCATTTTCAATGGAACAAAAGGGGATATGGATACAAATACTGATTCAAAACAAAAGCGTGTTTCTTTCAGACAGAAAAATCCTATAAAATGTCCAATCTGTTCGTATGAGCATAATAAGGAAGAGATGCTTACAGGAGGAGGAAGGCTTATAGCCGGAAAACTTACTGATGAACTTCGCAGGCAATATGAAAAAAATCAGAAATGGGGTAAAATCTACCCAATGGCTTATGTCTTAACTGTTTGCCCGAATTGTTTATATACAGCATATACAAAAGATTTTAATGATATTTTACCTGATGAAATTGAAAATATTAAAAAGACAACAAAGGCAAGAATTAGTTCATTAAAAAAGTTTTTTGGGAATGTTTCATTTGAAAATGACAGAAATTTAATTCTTGGAGCAGCTTCATATCTCCTGGCGGTTGATTGTTATTCTTTCAGAAGAAAAAATATCGCCCCGACTTTTAAAAATGCAGTTTCATCTATAAGGGCAGCATGGCTATTCGGTGATCTGGCAGAAGAAATTCCCGAAAAGCCATACGGCAAAATATCAGATTTCTTTTATAAAAAAGCTTATGGTTATTATCAGGATGTTCTGGGATACATTCAGGATGGAAAGGAGCCTGTTGACGCTGCGGGCAACATGGGGCCGGATACAGATAAAAACTGGGGATATGAAGGAATTTTGTATATGATCGCAATATTGACAATGAAAATTGGTTCAAGAGAATCTGATATAGTTAAAAGAATTGAAAATTTTGAAAAAACGAAGCGTTATTTGAGCAGATTGTTCGGTAGTGGCAGGTCATCAAAATCTCGTCCCAGCCAGATTCTTGACATGACCAGAGACCTTTATGATAAGATGACTGAAATGGTTGAACAGTGGCAAATGGAAATAGGGGAGACGGGATCTGCAGAAGAATAGCATTACAGATCCAGTATGATGGTACTTTTTTTAACGGCTGGCAGATTCAAAACAGTGGTAGGACTGTACAGAGTGTGCTTGAGGAGTCAGTAAAAATACTGACAAAAGAAGAATGCCGTATTACGGCGTCAGGGCGTACTGATGCTGGTGTCCATGCGTTACATCAAATTGTACACTTTGATACTTCATCTGATATAACCCTGCAGAAGCTTTCTATTGGTTTGAACGGGATCCTTCCGCGTGATGTATCCGTAAAAAATGCATTTCATGTTGCTGGTGATTTTCATTCTCGTTTCAGTGCTGTAAAGAGAGAATATAAATACTATATATATAATTACTATCTTCGTTCTCCTTTCATGCAGTATCGCGCAATGTGGGTGAATCACAAGTTGGATATTACTTTTTTAAGAGATACCGCAGCATTCCTTGTGGGTGAGATGGATTATGCTTCATTTTGTAAAAAAAAATCATCAGATATGAATACAGTAAGGAAAATAGAAGATATACGTATTCATGAACACGATCACCTGCTGGTGCTGACAATTAAGGGGAATGCGTTTTTGCACAATATGATACGGATTATTGTGGGTACACTTGTGCAGATGCACAAAGATGGGAAACAACCGGAATATATTAAGGAAGTTCTGGCGGGTGAAGATAGAATAAAAAGCGGTTTTACCGCACCGCCCTATGGGTTGTATTTGAGTAATGTAGAGTATAATCCACAGCTTTCTGCAATGGAAAAAGCATTTTAGCGGTTATGCGTGATAACGTGATAGGAATGTATGTTCGTATACAGCGACAGAGTTAATTCAGTTGAGGCAGTTGTTAATATTGCAATAGAAAAAATCATTTTATAATTCATTCTTTATGTATCAAAAGTGATATTTGGTTGACATAAACAATGTTGGTTTAGTAAATAACCAGAAAATTCTGCTCACAAAAAGGAAAGATAGGCATTTGTTTCGCAGGACACATATATAGTACTTATGTGTTGTAATAATAGTGTCAGATGTTGTACATTACCCTGGCCAGTTTTATTTTTTTGCGGCTTATCAAAGTTATATTTTAATGAAGAAAATAGCATTTATATCATTTATTATTGTTTTGATTTTTTCAACGTCGACTGACTTGTTTGCTCTCAGAAGGCGGGGACGGGATCCGTTTCAGAAGCCCCAGATAGGTTTATGGTTTGGTCCGGTTACACCGATATTTACGACCGATGAAGTGCTGGACACATATCTTGGGGGCGGTTTATTCATACGGACGAATTCTTTTATAAAGGACCTGAAAATCGGCCTTGACAGTTCGTACCAGCAATACCGGTCAAGGGGTGTTAACAGACTTGAGATGATACCAGTGTATGGAAATTTGCTGTATCGTCTTCCAATCAATCTGCCGCTTTCTTTTCAGCTGAAATTTGGAGCCGGCGGGGCTCACCTCGAGACCCGGCCTGATGGCTATGAACAATGGGACCCCTTGTTTATGACAGGTCTTGAAATGTCATTCCCCGCGGGGAGGATTTTTAATATCGGGCTGCGGATAGATTATCTTTATGTAATGGAACGGCATATTGAAGGTGCTCAACGGGACGGGCATTTTATAAATGCCGGGATAACTGTATTTTTCAACCTTGGACGATGAAGATTAGAATGAATAAAATATATGCTACAATAGTTTTGTTTTTAGGGGTGATAACACTCTTCCGGTGCGGGGATGTGCCGATTTTCGATGAATTCGCCACAAACCGGCTTCGTGTGGTGATTAAGGGTACCTATGAATCTAATTCACCGGCCCCGTGGACGACTGGTTTTGAGTCTGATAATGTTGCGGGAAATTCGGTTGATGATAATATTGATCCTTTAAATGCGGGAAATGTTGTCGGTGACAAAGTTGCGACAATTACTGAGCCGGTAGAATTTATGCTTGATATTGCGGAAATCAGGCTCCAGGGGGACTCGACTGATAAATTTGCATTCTACCGGAATACCTACCGGTTTCCGCTTCTGGACAGTGAGCCTTTTTTCAACGGGGGTGGTATTTGGTACGATAATGATGATCCTTATCCTGACTATTTGTACAACAACGTACTTTTATATATTAGGAAAATGGTATTCCCGAATGCTGTTGATTATATATATTACAACAGCGGATGGACCTTTTATCAGACAGCTGAAACGATTTTCAGTGAAGAGGATGTATACG
>DAOSYC010000226.1:0-5395 GCA_035380905.1 Spirochaetota bacterium
GCACGGGCACGTGAGATGGCGGCGAAGGTGAATACGTACGTCGGCGTGGTGGTGATCGGCGCCGATGTTGATGAATACTGCATGGAATACACCGCTCACGGGGCGGAAAGGGTTTTCCTCGTGGAACACGAGTCGCTGAAGGAGTATTCTCTCGGGCGCTTCACCGGCATCCTCACGGACCTGGTGCGGGAATTCCGGCCGGAAATCCTTCTGGTGCCGGGGTCTGACTTCGGGCGGATACTTGCACCCAAGGTTGCAGCCCGCCTCGGGACCGGGGCCTCTTCGGACTGCATTGCCCTTGATATTGACGATGAAGGATTTTTTGTGCAGATGAGCGCGGTCCATGACGGGAGCGCCGTGGCGGAAATCCTGGGAAGGGACATCTATCCCCATATTGCCACAGTTCGCCCCGGGGTGTACCGCGAACGGCCGCACGATTATAACGCCTGTGCGGAACTGGTGCGGGTGGAGGCCGATGAAGGGTCATTCCGTGAAAGAGTCAGGGTCCTTTCCTCCACGCGTGAGTCCGCGGAGACAGGGGGCCTTGAAGAGGCACCCTGTGTGGTATGCGCCGGAAACGGGATAGGGAGGGGCGGAATACGGCGGGTCCGGGAACTGGCTGCCCTTATATCGGCGGAAATCGGCTGCACCCGTCCCCTTGTTGAAAAGAATTTCATGACACATGACCGCCTTATCGGGCAGACAGGAAAGGCGGTACGTCCGGAACTGCTGATCGTCGCCGGGGCTTCCGGGGCCACACAGTTTACCGCGGCAATTGGCGGGAGCAAATGTATCGTCGCGGTGAACAGGGACCAGAACGCCGCGGTCTTCGGGCACTGCGATATAGGCATTGTGGGAGACGCGGACTCTGTGATGCGGAGACTTATCGCCCGGTTAAAAAAATAACTGCCGGATTTACGGATACTCTTATTTCGACATGAAATCAATGCATGAACCCAGGTCCAGCTCCATTTCGTATACGTCGCCGAACATGCCGGTGACCCTGAAACCGCATTTGTAGTATACCGCTATGGCGGATATGTTGGAGCATGATACCATGAGCCATATCCTGTCCTTGCCCAGGTCGAATGACCTTCTGCAGGTTTCTTTCAGCAGGGCGGTACCCACGCCGTGCCCCCGAAAGTCCTGGTGCACAAAGATGATCAGCTCGCATACATCGCTCTGCGGTACGTCAACAAGGGATGAATGGCCGATTATATGGTCTCCATACACCGCGATAAGGTTCAGCTTTTCCAGCAGAAGGGTGCCCAGCCATTTCGCGCATACCGGCTCCACCGTGGGAGGAAGCCCCAGCATGTAGCTTTTGGGCTGAAAACTGAGGTACATTTCAAAGAGGGCGCTGAAATCCACTTCCCGCAGGTTTCGTATTGTTGTTTTTTCAAGAATCGTATAGTCATCAAGTGGTTTCATCCCATCAATAAAATAATGAACACATGGTGAAAAAACAACCACATGGTGAATTATTTCTTCACAGGGGCAATGAAATAACTCAGAAAATTATCCTTGCATAGTTTGTAATGTATGTAGTAAAGGGACACAAGTATATTCGTCATGGAGAAAACAATGCAACCAGTATTCAGGCCCCGGAGGCTCCGCGTATCGCAGGTTATGCGGGACCTTTCCGCAGAAACAATATGTGACCGTTCAAAACTCATAATGCCCCATTTTGTGGTCGATAAAAAGGGCACCCGTGAGGTGATACCCTCCATGCCGGGAATTGAACATGTCTGCATTGATAATCTGCTCAGGGACGTTGAAGGGGACCTTAACCTGGGTATCCGTTCACTCCTGCTTTTCGGTATCCCTTCGTCGAAGGATGAGGCGGGAACCTCCGCGTGGGATGAACAGGGGATTGTGCAGCGGGCTGTGCGGGCGCTGAAGGAGCGTTTTCCGGAGCTCTGTGTTATTACCGACGTGTGCCTCTGTGAATACATGAGCCACGGCCATTGCGGTGTGGTAAAAAACGGAATGATCATGAATGACCAGTCCCTGTACCTTCTTGCGAAAACCGCGCTTTCCCACGCCCGTGCCGGTGCTGATATTGTGGCGCCGTCGGACATGATGGACGGGCGGGTGGGGGCAATAAGGGACGCTCTGGATGATAAGGAATATACTGACACGGTGATCATGTCATACTCAGCGAAGTACTCATCGGCATTTTACGGCCCCTTCCGTGATGCCGCGGGAAGCGCGCCGCAGTTCGGGGACAGGAAGACCTATCAGATGGATTTCCGGAACGCCCGGGAGGCACTGAAGGAGGTGCTTCTGGACATAGAGGAGGGGGCGGACATTGTCATGGTGAAACCGGCACTTTCGTATCTGGACATCATCAGGCGCGTGAAGGACATGGTTGATCTACCCGTGTGCGCGTACAATGTAAGCGGGGAATACTCAATGGTGAAGGCCGCCGCGGAAAAGGGGTACGCCGATGAGCGCATGCTGGTGACGGAAATACTCACCTCCATATTCCGGGCCGGCGCGGACATGGTGATATCATACCATACACGGGAAATTTTCAAAAACAGGTGGTTATAATGAATATTGACAGATCAGTTGATCTTTATAAACAGGCATGCCGGCTTATGCCGGGGGGGGTAAACTCTCCTGTACGTGCCTTTAAGTCTGTGGGGGGATATCCCCTGTTCATGAAATCGGGCTCCGGATCCGGCATGACGGACGAAGACGGCAATACCTATATTGACTACTGCATGTCATGGGGGCCCCTCATCCTGGGTCACGCTGATCCCGATGTCGTCAGTGCGATAATGGAAGCGGCGAAACACGGCACAAGCTTCGGGACGCCCAACAGGTATGAAGTCGAAATCGCGGAGATGGTGATAGACCGGTTCACATCCATAGATAAAATCCGTTTTGTCAATTCCGGCACCGAAGCCACCATGAGCGCCATACGCCTTGCGCGCGGGTTTACGGGGCGGGACAAAATAATCAAGTTTGACGGCTGCTATCACGGCCATGCGGACCACCTCCTTGTCGCAGGGGGCTCCGGCCTCGCGACCTTCGGTACCCCGGACTCTGACGGTGTCAGCCCTGATGTTGCCAAAAACACACTTGTGGTCCCCTTCAATGACCTTGAGCTTCTGGAAGGGGTAATGAAGAAAAACCGGGATTCCGTTGCGGCGGTCATAATGGAGCCGGTACCATGCAATTTCGGGCTGATTCTCCCTGATAAAGGTTTTCTCGAAGGTGTGAGGAAACTCTGCGACCGGTATGATGTGCTTCTGATATTTGATGAAGTCATTAACGGTTTCCGCCTTGCTCCCGGCGGGGCCCAGGAATACTATGGCGTAAAGGCTGATCTTACCACCCTCGGAAAAATTATCGGCGGAGGCCTTCCCGTGGGGGCCTACGGGGGGACAGCGGAAATCATGTCGAAGGTTGCCCCGGACGGACCGGTGTATCAGGCGGGGACGCTGTCGGGGAACCCACTCGCCATGACGGCTGGTATCGCCACGCTGAAAAAACTTGAGAAACTTGACGGGTATAGTCTCCTTGCAGCAAAGGGAAAAGAATTCAGGACCCTGATGGAGCCGGTCCTCGGGAAGTATGCGGGACAGGTGCTCCTGGTACAGCTGGGTTCCATTTTTTCGCTGTACTTCACTGACCGGAAATCAATCCGCACCGTGGACCAGGTGAAGCAGTGCGACATGGAGATGTTCGCCAGGTATCACCGCGGGATGCTGGAGCGGGGAATATATCTTTCGCCATCGGGATTTGAGGTGGGGTTTTTATCAACCGCCCATACCGGCGGGGATATCGAAAAGACAGTGGGGGCGATAGCTGAAACCCTGAAGCAAATACTGTAGGGACCGGCGTTACCGGCGGACACGTTTTTCCCTGGGGAACGAAACCCTTCCCCTGATAAGGCCCTTTTCGTGAAGTGACATGGAAATAATCCCGCCGTGAAGGATAAGTATTCTCTGGGCGACGGAAAGGTTGAAACTGGTTTCCCTGGGATTAATCAGCATGAAGGGGTTGAATATGAAATGGATATCATCCCTGGTGATCGTATCCGTATAAAACTCTATAAGGGCCAGTGTTTCATACGGGGTAAACTGAATGTCAATGAAGAACGGCCTTTCCGGTGTCGCGCAATGTATTGATTTTGCAAAAATATCACGGAAGGCAGTTTCAATTTTATTGCGGTCGATATAGACTGTATACCGTGCGGCTTTTATCTCCGGCACCCGAATGGGGATGCCATAGCTTTCTGCCTCTGCTCGTGCGTAACGGAGAAGTCCCCTGAATATTGAAGATGCGTTTTCCTTTGTGAAGGATACATCCGATATGTCGGAATAGTGTTCAACGAGTGTCACAAGCTTGTCAAGCTTGTCAGCATCCCCTTTGATGTAGGTGAGATATTTTTTCAGTTCAACATTGCTGTGGTTTTCTTCTTCGCATTTTTTTATAAGAAGGTCGGCATAACCTCCTATGCTGGATATCGGATTGCGGACCTCGTGGGCCACGCTGTCGGCAATTTCCCGCAATGACTCCATATGATAGATATAGTTTTTTCTCAATTGATTCAGGAGTGCCCGCTCCTTGCTGTGAAGACGCCATACCTCTGTAATGTCCCTGAGGAGAATAACATGAACAGGGCCCCATGCTGTCAGCTCGTCAGTCTTGAGGGATGTGATGCTGAGGCGCAGTTCTTTTTTTCTTCTGTAGTACGGAATTTCTCTACGGGATACTTTTTTCTTTTTTACCAGTACATGGTGTAGGAGGTCAAGGAATTCGCTCCCTGCATTTTTAAAGAGACCGTGGAACTCCTGGTTTCCGTTTCCCTGAATTCGGACACCTGTTACCATAGACGCGGTCCTGTTAATGAACAGCACACGGCCATCTTCATGAATAATAATGACCCCTTCGCTCAGTGAATTGAAGAATTTCTTCATGTTGTTTTTTTCCCGGAAAACACCATGCCAGCATATAAACTTTTCAAAATCATACAATGGAGCTGCTCTTCTTGCAAAACTTTTTTGTAAATACAGTCATTTTATGACAGGTGCGGGTGTTGCATATATGATACATTGTTGAGTTTATTCAATAATACCTCTCCTGTTCGGGGATGGTCAAACATGCGTTGTGTAAGTCCTGGATTATTCAGCGGTTACGATCGATAATATTTTTCATATGGCATGGAACATGCATTATATACTGGCAGAGAGGACAGGAACAATGAAATTATCAATATTTGAAATATTTATTGTATTCTGGACTTCAGCAATCCTCTGGGTGCTGGTGGAATACTTCTTTCACAGGGTTCACCGCAACAGTAAGCGGAGTGCCCCGTTTGACCAGTACAGAGAAGATTGAAGTTTTTATCCATAAGTTCATATCAATCAATCCCATAATA
>DAOSYC010000227.1:0-5392 GCA_035380905.1 Spirochaetota bacterium
ATGATCTTCCGGACAGGAACATATCAGATATTCCAGTACATGTATAGTGCGGATTTCTCTCATGTGAAGCATGCCATTACTGCGCGGACCACAGTTGATGACCTGCACGGAATATTCGGCCCAAACCATGAGACCCATCATACCGGCAGCAGCATTACGTACCGGACAGATTGCGGAGATCCCCGATGGCGTTATCTGCTTCGTTTTACACTGCGGGATAAGCGGGTAACGGGGTTCTCTATTGAAACCAGGGAAAAATAAATACTGTGATTAAAAGGCGGTCATCCATGCTCCAAAAACTCATTTCATCGCTGCGATGGCTGGTAAAGGGGGTAACGGTACATCACGGCCTTGAAACGCCCGATGTCCCGGTACGCCCGGCCGAACCCACAGACGATGAAAAGCTGATGCTCTATGAATTCCTTTCAGGTGAGTCGATGGCGAACCGTATCATGGTTTTGTTTCTCATATTGTGCGGGATAACCGTGCTGGCCCTCATCTGGATGACAGTGTATGAAGCGGCCCTGGATCAGGACATTCCATGGCTCCTGTATATCGCGGCGCCCGTGGAACTTGTTTTGCTCCTGGGGCTCCTGCGGGTCACTGTCACACGGATATATCCAGGACTGACGACATTTCTTGTGAGCGATAATATCTATATGCTGGAGGGCCGGTATACGGTGTCCATAAGGCCGCCCATCGATTTCATAGGTGACAATACCATATACTACTCCAGGAAGATAAAAATTGAAGGCAGTTTCCGGGTCGATGATTACATATACGGGGAAGGGTTTTTCATGTCCCGCCGCGGGTTTCTTACGGCCCGGCCGGATTCATTCGCGTTCTTTGTCGTTGCGATGAGGCCCGGTGGAAAATAGAGGGGAGCCGTGATTCCTGTGATGTCGGGACCTTTACTCTTGACATGAATATACTCTCCTGCGTAGTATGTAATGTAACAGGGATAGTGTTCCCGGGCGTTCCCGCGGTGAGAATGAAAGGGACCCTGGCGCCCGGTATAGCACTTTAGTGAGAGCATATAACCGGAACCCTGAACGGAATATGTAATAAACCGGAGATTTCATGTTAATTGATATTCGTACAGTGTTTCTCATAAACATCATTGTGTTCTTCACCTGTACCATGTTTGTCATGGATCTATGGCGGCAGAACAGGGGCCGCTTTGATGGTATGGGTTACTGGCTTATATACTTTTCACTGGCAACAACCGCCTTTTTCCTGATAGTCCTCCGCGGTGTAATCCCGCCGTTCCTCTCCGTGGTGTGTGCGAATGTGATGGTTGTTGCCGGTCTCATCGCGTTATATATCGGCCTTGAACGGTTCGTGGAGAGGCGCAGTTCACAGATACACAATTATGTCCTCATTGCTGTTTTCACTGGTATCCATGCATATTTTACCTACATTCACAACAGTATTTCAATACGGTACATCAACATATCAGCGGCAATTCTCCTGATATGTATTCAATGCTGCTGGCTCCTCCTGCGGCGTACGGGGCATGCATTAAAGCCCCTGACTTTCGTGACAGCCATGGTCTTCGGAGGGTACTGCGTAGTCAGTGTAGTCAGGATACTGGGGACCATTGTTACCGACTCCGGCGGCAATTACTATTTCATGAATGATCTTTTCCAGGGAGTGATTGTTGTCGCATATCTGATACTCTTTATTCTGCTGACCTACAGCCTCATTCTGATGGTAAACAGGCGTCTTCTTATGGAAATCGGCATGCAGGAGGATAAATTCTCAAAGGCTTTCCATTCCACTCCCTATGCGGTGATCCTGTCCCGTTTGTCCGACGGCACTCTCTTTGACGTGAACGAGCGCTTTGTGGAAATGATGGGATATGACCGGGACGAGGCAATTGGTAAAAGAGCAGGGGACCTGAATGTATGGGAGAATGAGCAGGACCGCGACGCGGTCGTTGCGCTGCTTTCAAAAAACAGGTCCCTGAAGGGTGTCGATACACGTTTCAGGAAAAAAAACGGGGAATTCATGGTGGGCAATATTTCTGCTGATGTTATCATGATCAACGGAGAGGAATGCCTCATTTCCTGTATCGGTGATGTTACGGAACGTACCCGTGCGGAGGAAAAGGTCCGGAAACTTCTCAGTGAGAAGGAACTGCTGCTGAAGGAAGTGCACCACCGGATCAAAAACAACATGTATTCCATAAGCCGGCTCCTGGCCATGCATGCCGGGGCGGCAAAAGAGCCCGAGGCGGTGAAAGCGATCCGGGACGCGGTAAGCAGGGTCCAGAGTGTGATGGTGCTGTACGAAAAGCTGTATAAGTCAGTTGAATATAATGAAGCTTCAGTCAGGGATTATCTTCCCGCCCTGGTGAATGACATCGTCGGCATTTTCGTTCACAGCGGTTCGGTGGAGGTTGTG
Organism: Spirochaetota bacterium; assembly: GCA_035380905.1. Classification (GTDB taxonomy): domain Bacteria; phylum Spirochaetota; class UBA4802; order UBA4802; family JAGODF01; genus JAKQCH01. Next base: position 2,407 of record DAOSYC010000227.1, read on the forward strand.
AATGAGGTGGATGATTTTATTCTGGACGCGAAGAAACTCCAGACCCTGGGTATCATTATCAACGAGCTCATTACCAATACCATGAAGTATGCCTTTGCCGGCAGGGATTACGGGACCATCCGCATAGGGGCTTCTCTGAACAATGATATTATATCGGTGACAGTACAGGACAACGGTATCGGCCTTCCGGAATCTGTTTCCTTTGAACACTCTACGGGGTTCGGCTTTATGCTGGTGGGATTCCTGATGGAACAGCTTAACGGGACCATCAGTATTGAGCGGGAACAGGGCACTACCATTACGTTCTCCTTCAGAAAATAGGTCACAGGCCGTTATTCTCCCTCCCCGTGTATCAGGCATTCCGTGTTGCTGCGGAGCCTGTGCCGCAGTAATATAGTGTGCAAAATTTGACATCTCTGCGGGATTGGTTATCATATAACTATACACTCACAGGGCATTATGCCCTGTGCAGGAATGTTATATGGAGGTAATAGCCATGAATTGGAAGAGGAGTGTGTTGCAGTATGCAATGCTGTGTTTCACAATGGTGATGCTCACAGCGGTCCCTTCGTTTTCCCTGGACCAGAGCGAGTTGCGTCCCACGTCCCCGCCGCGGGTCCCGGTCGCTGACTACGGGCTGCATTCCCACCGTATCATTGACGCGATGTATCTGCATTATTCATTTGAGGATTTCACGATGGATGGCGTCGGGATCGGTTATAACTATGTCAACAATCTGGACAAGGTGGGGTACAACCTCGGCGCCGGTTTTTTCTACCTCTACGGCACCGATGACGACGATACCTTTGACATCAATGTCTGGAACCTTCCTCTCAACGCGAACCTGGGGTTGCGTATATTCGGGACGCCGGAAACCAACAACCTGATCATATTCGGCGGTATTCACTATACCTACACCTGGCTTGAGGTGGTATTCGATAAGTATGATATTTATGTCTGGGGGCCGGCATACGGTCCGCTTTTCGGGGCGAAGGCGAAGATAAGGCTGAACAGCACCGTCAGCGTGGTGCCCTATTATATTTATCAGCGCACCAGCTTTGATTATACGGTGGAGGTGGACGGCGTTGAATATGATGTCGATATAAAGCCGGTGTCATCGAACCTGCTGGGTTTCGACATCCAGTTCGGCGCATTCAGTGTCGGCGCCCTCCTTGATATGCTGAACAACACGGACAACGATAAAATCACCATCATCTTCAGCTATGACTTCGATTATATGCCGGCGGAACAGCAGCCTGCAGCACAGGAAACAGCGGAGCGGCGGACAGGGTCATAACAGGAACGGTTTTCTGCCGGTGCCGATAAACACCGCACACCGTTTCCCTTCCATGAATGCGCTGCGGAATTTCTCCGTGGCAGGGAAGAACACGCGCGCTTTTTTTACCGCATCCTCCGGGACATCCCCAATGGCGCCCTTCTGAACGCCGCGGAGGAACTCCCCCAGGACGGCGCCCCGTGAGGCGCGATAGTCATCTGATTTCAGGAGCGCCGGTACACGATGAGTGTTTGATGAAGCGCACCAGTCCCACGCGAGACAGTCCCGGACAAAGGGGGCGCTCTCAGGAAAGGACGATTCAATGTGTCCCGAGATGAGTTCATAGAGGTCCTCCCACCGCATGGAGGCGGAGGGTAGTGATGTCCTGATGGAGTGTTCCGCGAGTTCCCGATACCAGTGAAACGGCGACCTGTGAAGCGCGATGCAGTGCTGCAGCGTCATGGTGAATCTCCCCGAATTCAGTATCCGTTCCACAAGGAACGATATTCTTTTCACCGTCGCAAGCTCTTTCCGGGAGAGCCAGCGCGTTTCCAGCGCTTCGTATGGGGGAGTTGTATCGTACACAATGCCGTACTCCTCAGCGCGTTCACGTATTTCAGTTCCCGGCAGCATTTTAAGAAAGCCGAACTGGAAATGGTCCGCGCCGAGGCTGTATACCTCATTAAATGAGCGTTCCAGGGACACCATGTCCTCGAACGGGAGTCCCGCAATGAGGTCCGTATGGACATGAATTGTCTTCAGGATGATGATGCGGATTATGATGTTTTTGATCTCCTCCCATTTCCCTTTCCGGTTAATGGCGCGGAGTGCTTCGTCGCTGGTTGACTGAATTCCTATCTCGAACTGGAAAAGGCCCGGGGTACAGTTTTGGAGCAGGTCGATATCATCCTCTTCAATGAGGGCGGGGTGTATTTCAAAGTGGAAGCAGGTCCCGCTGTTTGCGTAGTGTTCAATTATATGCGACCATATCAACCGCCCCCGCGTTCTGTCTGCATTGAAGGTCCTGTCAATGAATTTAATCAGCGACGGCCCCTGTGCCGTAAGGAGTGCGAGCTCCCGGTATACGGTTTCGACGTCCCTGAATTCAAGTGCCTGATCGCTTCGGGACGATATGCAGTAGGCGCAGCGGAAGGGGCACCCCCGGCTGCTTTCGTAATATATGTTCCTGTTCCTGAAGCTGCGTAAGTCATCCTCACTGTAGGGAAAGGGTATCTGCGCGAAATGGGGGTTCCGTGAACGGATAATTTTTTCTGTTTTGCCGGTGTCATCCTCAACAACGCGGCGGAACCCCGCTTCGCCGTGTCCTGTGACGACGTGATGCAGCGCGGGGAATTTTTCGAGCCACTTTTCCGGACAATAGCTTACTTCGGGGCCCCCAAGGACAATTCTGCATGGGAACGGCAGATCCTCCAGAAGGACCAGGAGTTTTTCCACAATAATGGTGTTCCATATATACACAGATATACCGAGGACATCGGGGGCTTCATCTTTAACCGTCCGCGCGATGTCAGGGGGATCGGCCTGTATGGTGAATTCACGGAGTATTGTTTGTGTATTCAGGCTGCTGATGCTGTTGCGCAGGTAACACAGCGCCGGGTTCGGGTGGGAATACCGCGCGTTGATGGCGATGAGGAGGACTTTTTTCATTTCAATTGATTGCATGTATGGCAGTTTCTATCCGGTTATGGT
>DAOSYC010000228.1:0-2929 GCA_035380905.1 Spirochaetota bacterium
CATTCGGCACATCAAACCGGTTATTACATACAATCTGTTCCGGAAGGTTAATTGCTTGAAGAAGATATTACCAAATAAAAGAAATCGCTGTGTTATCCTGCGGCCTCTTTGTTTTCCTGCAGTCATTGTATACCTTTTTTTGTGTGCCGTTCCTTCTGCCATAGCACATATGGGCCCCACCTATGACTGCAATCCAATAAGCATGTCCCGTCGCTGTTGTTCCGGGTTCTGGAGAGGCACAGTACGCTTTGCGGGGCGTTTCATCTGCACAGGAGACAGGGTCAGTGTAAAGGGCAAGTCAGTGTGTTTTGTGAAAGACCCTTATTCCCATGTGACATATTATCCCGGGGGAGATGTGAAGGGAGGAGAAATTGACAGTAATCATCCCGCGCGGTTTTCATCGGACATGTATGACTTTTCCGCATCGGGTGAAGTGCTGTTTTACCCCGGAGGTTCGCCCATGATCGTACATCACGCGAATGGGCACTGTATGGTATCCGACAAACAAAAAGTACAAATCTTCAGCCATATAATATTGTATGAATCGGGAAGAGCAAAAGAATTCCGCAGCGCCGACAAGAGCAGGGGCTTCACGGTCAGGGGGGCCGGTTGTATCTACCGGGATATTGCTGCCCGTGAGTTCAGCTTTTACATGGACGGATCAATACGGTCTCTCAGCAATATACAGAAGGATTACCTCTTCAGGTCGAATGGTAAGGACATAACAGTTCCCGCAAGATCAGATGTGGTATTCCGTCCCTCGGGGGAGGTCTTCAGCGTAATGTACAACGTCAGCGGGAAGAACATGCCGCTGTTTTACGGGGGAGAAAAAATTGATTTGGAACCATACCAGATTCACCTGAACTGCAGTGATTTTGAAAAAAAGAAAATTGAAAGCATCGGCGTGAATACGTCATGGCTTGATAACGTTGTTACAATCGATACAGACCCTGAGAGCCGGGTTTTTTATCCCGATTTCATCTGGGTTAAATACAGCAACATCAAAAAAAGAACGGTCAGATCCATCATGTGTATTGAGAAAACACCTGTGATTTTTCCCGGGGGCAGAAAACATATATGCGAACCCTTCGTGTGGTATGATATAGGCTCTGACCCCGTTACGAAGTGAAAAATAAAACAAAGGTAATCGATGCAATACAAAAGATCTGTACACCACACATATCCCCGATTCCTTTCAATATCTCTTGCGATATGCCTTTCACCGCTTGTATCATCTCCCAAGGTATGGACAGAGCCCCACAACGAGTACGCATTCAATCCCGGCGGCAGATACCGTCACCGGGCCAGCGGCGTACGTATTGTTGCCCCGGACAAAAAGGAGATCGCGAACTGGTTCTGCCGCGGTGTGTACAGCTTCTACCCCTGTCAGGACAGAGAGGCAACGGTGCGGGCCGTGCGGAAGATTGCAGATCGTTTCTCCTGTTCTTTCTGAAATATTTTTTTACCTTGACTACCCATACAATATATTTCTATTCTATAAATGATTTTTCAGAATACCGACCTAAACGGCGGGAATGATTGTTGTACCCGGAGATAACCGCGACAACGCACAAGACAGCCGGGTGGTGGGGCACGTCGCCGTGAAAAACATCATGGGGAAAGTCGAGAAGATGTAATAAGCAAAAATCCATGAGGGGAATGGTCAGGGACAGATGGAACCCTGCTCAATGAAAGGAGGTTCAGCATGAGATTACGACTACTTCTGCTTTCAATTCTCACAGGTATGGTTTTTTTGCAGGGTTCCCCCGCCGCGGAATACCGGCAGGAGTTCTGCTCCGGCGAACACGGGGTCTGTGTCCTCTATGAACAGAAAGGTAAAACCGTCAACGTATATCTGCGAAATAAATTCCCTCACCGCAACATTATAACAACTGTAACATTTGAGCATTCAGGTAAACCGGAAAATATTCAATGCACCACCCCTCTCCCTGTAACAACAGTATGCAGGGGAACAGAGCAAATGAAAGCATTATCCTTTGTCATTGGTGATTACAGCAGGCAATGGAACCCACAGCTTAACTGGTACTGGCAGTATGGAGCTTCCGGGAAACAGGAAGACGAAAAGTACCCATACCACCTCCCCTATCTGAAAGGAAAACGTTTCCGCGTCTGTCAGGGCTTCAACGATACACCTACGCACCATGGAGACTTCGCCTATTCCATCGACTGGATAATGCCCGAGGGTACGCCCATATGCGCTGCAAGGGGAGGCACCGTGGTTGCAGTAACAGACCATTACAGCGAAGGCGGCTTTAAAAAAGAATACATTAATAAAAATAACACTGTCCAGATACTTCACGATGACGGGACATTGGCACAGTATAATCATATTAAAAAGAATGGTTCCGCGGTAAAAACAGGAGACAGCGTCAGGCCCGGTGATATTATTGCGCATTCCGGAAATGTTGGCTACTCGCAATCACCGCATCTTCACTTCAATGTATTTAAACCGGTTAGCGGGAAAAAAAGCACATCAATCCCCGCAGGGTTCATAACTGACTATTCAGATTATGATACTCCTGAAAAAACAGGAATCTACTCCTATACAGGTATAACCACAAAGAAGGAACGGCCCTTTGCCTACATGGAAGATATGGTTTTCTGTAAAAGGATGGTACACTTCCAGCCGGCGGATATCGCTGATACATTCTCCCCGAAAGACAGATTTAAAATTTTTCTCCCGATAGATTTAAAAAAAGACCGGAAAATTCAGATTTTTTTATATAAAGACTCCATACCTGCTCCGCTTTTACGATACAGCTGGACACTCAAAAAAGAGTGGTGGCAGGCCGTCACCGATGTTGATCTTTCGAAGGTCCCCTCTCCTTCCGGGAAATGGAAAGCTGAAATCATCATTGATAATAAAAAAATGGGACATAAGGAATTCACAGTCAAACCCTCCGGTTAA
>DAOSYC010000228.1:3029-5356 GCA_035380905.1 Spirochaetota bacterium
CATTGATAATAAAAAAATGGGACATAAGGAATTCACAGTCAAACCCTCCGGTTAATCAGACAACTCACAGGGATTGAAGCTATATCTCCCCGGGAATCATCTTGACAGCACTTTTCATGTATGGTTACATATATACCAGCAGGCAGAACAAAGGGACGGATTCTTCAATCACACTACAGGAGCCAGCCATGGAAACAAAGATGACCCGGCGTGAACTGTTAAAGAAATCCCTTAAAGCGGGGGCCCTGATCGGCGGCACCGCCCTCCTTGGAGCGGGGGCCTACAGCTTCCTCCGCATACGCACCGTCGACGAACTCTACGGCCCCTATCCTGACAACGCCGCGAACTACCCCCTTTCCATTTCCAATCCCAACGCGCCGAAGCCGAACTTCATCGTCATCTACTGTGACGACCTGGGATACGGCGACCTGGGGTGCTACGGAAACACTGTCATCCGCACCCCCAACATCGACGGCATGGCGAGGTCGGGTACGAAATTTACCGACTACTACGCCTGCAGCGCCGTATGCGCCCCCTCAAGGGCGGGACTCCTTACGGGACGATATCCCTTCCGGACCGGTGTTATCGGCAATGTGTATCCCGAAGGGGAACCGTACGGCCGGGTGCTTGCCAGAAAGTTCGGGAGCGCACTTAAAGCCCTTGGGGTCATTGATATGCGGGAGGATTACACTGCCAGGGGAATTTCACGCCATGAAATAACCCTTGCGGAAGGACTGAAAAAAGCGGGCTACCGCACGGGGATGATAGGGAAATGGCACCTTGGGGATTACAGCAAACAGCCGGAGTTCAATCCTCTCCGGCACGGCTTTGACAGCTATTTCGGAGTGCCCCACAGCAACGACATGATCCCCTGCCCCCTTTTCCGCAATGAACAGAAACTCGAGGACGATATAGGGACAAACCAGGCACGCATCACCGGCATGTATACACGCGAAGCATTGAAGTTTATCGACGAAAGCGGCAGCAGTCCGTTCTTCCTCTACCTGGCCCATACCTTTCCTCATCAGCCCCTCCACGCATCGGAACGGTTTCTGAAAAAATCGAAGGCTGGACTCTTCGGTGACGCAGTGGAGGAGATCGACTGGAGCGTGGGACAGATACTCTCGCGCCTGAGACAGAAGGGACTTGACCGCAACACCCTGATCGTCTTCACGAGCGACAACGGCCCCTGGTACGAAGGAAGCCCCGGGTCATTCCGCGGGAGGAAAGGCCAGAGCTACGAGGGAGGATTCAGGGTCCCCTTCATCGTGAAATGGCCCGGCCGTATTCCAGCCAACGGGACCAGCAATGTGCCCCTGATGAACCTTGACCTCTACCCCACGTTCTTTCACCTGGCAGGCGTCGAACAGCCCCGTGACCGGGTAATTGACGGCAGGAATGTGTATGACGTATTCACCGGACGGCAGCGCCAGTCGCCCCATGAGGCCATCATGTTCTATCATTACGATCTGCTGGAGGGTATCCGTATGGGGAAATGGAAATACTTCGAATCGGTCAACCGCTATGTATGGCCCATCGCCCTGGATACGGCATCAATTCCAAACAGCCTCGGGAAAAAACAGATGGGACGGCGCTGGCCCCTCCTCTATGACCTGGAAAACGATCCCGGTGAGAACTACAATGTGATCAACACCCATCCCGAAGTGGCGGCGAGGCTCAGGGCCGCCATGAAAAACTGGGAACGGGCCGCACAGAGAAACCCGAGAGGATTTCGATCCGCCTGAGGATGAAAAAGCCCCTCAACAGCCTCCTCATTAAGCCCGCAGGGCCCGACTGCAACATGGCCTGCGGCTACTGCTTTTACCGGGAGAAGGCCGGCCTTTTCCCTGAAAGCACGATTCACCGTATGGAGGACCAGGTACTCCGTGAAACGATACGCCGTGCCATGGAAGAGGGAGAGGAACACATCTCCTTCGGCTGGCAGGGGGGCGAGCCCACCCTTATGGGGGTGGAGTTCTTCGGGCGCGCCGTGGAATACCAGAAGCGTTTCGGCCGCGGTAAAACCGTGGGGAACGGCATGCAGACCAACGGTCTGCTCATTGACCGGGAATGGGCTGATTTCCTTTTTCGATACCGGTTCCTTGTGGGACTGTCCATTGACGGCCCGCGGCATGTCCATGACCGCTACCGCCTCACGGCGGGGGGAGCTTCCACCTGGGAGAAGGTGCTGGATGCGGCGAAGGTCCTTTTGGACCGGGGAGTACCGGTCAACGCCCTTTCCGTGGTAAACGACTATTCGTCGAAGCATCCCGATGAAATCTACGGTTTCCTTAAGGAAACGGGGCTTTCGCACATGCAGTTCATTC
>DAOSYC010000229.1:0-5343 GCA_035380905.1 Spirochaetota bacterium
TTTCCTGTTGTGATTTTTTGTCTGGCCCATGGTCCCTCCAGGGGGGAATCTGCGGTTATCGTTTCAGCTCTTTTCGGGGTACTCCTTGCGTTATCAGTGCTGCGTGTCGCGGTATCGGGGGTTGCTGCAGTTGCGGGGCTGCGCGGCAGGTATATCCCTGATACGGACCAGAGTGAATAACAGCTGCCGTTACCGGAGCTATTCCTTTATGATTGCCGTATAAAGTGCCGATAATGATCATGATGGAATATCCATTATTGTTAATTTATTGTGGAGAATATATGCGTTTTAACGGTACGCGTGCCGTGTTGAAGGAATGAGATATGCAGTGACAACAGGAATACAATCAAAAGGAAAAGGGAGCACGTGTTCGTGAGTAATATGCAGCAGTACATGGTGTTTACAGATGAAGAGGAGCAGATGGTGCATGATGTTATTTCTGTACTCACCGCAAAGGGGCTGCGGGAGGATGTGGAAACAGTCAAAAACAATCAGTCTTCTCTGCATGATCTCGCGAATTCAATTTCACGGTATCCATCCATTCTGGAGTCCCATAAACTGGTGAATGACCAGAGGACAATTGAAAGCCTGATAAACAGTATCTGCGAACGGGAAGTTCCTGATATGATACTTCGTATACCGACAAAAGCAATTCTCGGGCGGGCCTATACCATTGCGAAAATAAACTTTCTCTTGATGCTGCATTATATCATACGGAAAATTCCTGAACTTATACGGTATAATGAGCCAATTAATTCATTAATTGCCAATAACGTGTTTACCATGACGGCGGAAGAGGTATACCTTTCAATAGTCGAGGATTTAAGCATAAGTCAGCATATCCGCCATAACGCGGCTAATCTTATCGCCCATAACTGGGAATACCGTCTTGACTGCGGTGTACGGGAGTTTGCCCCTATACTGCAGAATCTCTGGAGAGCACGGTACCGGATGATACCGGCATTCGGCACACTTATGGGATTTACGGAGCTGTTCAGGATGTCCAGTGAAACAGAGCCCGCTTGGTTTGATTATCTTCAGCGTGATGAGTTGTCAGATGATGAGGTGTTCTCGCTTGAGGAATTCATTTTCGGCCTTACCTATGAGGAGCTGGTAGTGCTGCGCGGTGAAATGAAACAACAGGGTAAAACGTCACTGCGCAGGGATGAAGCAATGGTTATTCTGGGAAATAAACACGCATACCCTGAATATGATGTTGATGATTCCCGTGAAATGTACCGTTCCTTCCGCGACAGGAAAAACCACGGGAGATACAGGAAAAGGGCAGGGGTTGAAGGCCCTAAGAAAACATTTGAAGAAAACCTGATGTGTTTTCTGCTTTCCATTCCGGAAATATGAATGAATAAAGGCGGTATGCCCGGGGTCAGTGTTGGAGGTATGTACTCTGGAACTGTTCCTGTGTCTGAATATTAAAAAATTTACCCAGTCCCGCAATATCAATGATACGCTGGATTTCCCTGTTGATGTCATAGAGTATAAAGGTAACATCATTTCTGAGAGCAGTATTGTAATACTTTACCAGTGAACCAAGTCCTGTTGAGTCAATATAGCTTGTTTCACTGCAGTTGATGGCGACCAGCCCGGGCTTTCTGCTGAATGCATCTGAGAGGTGCGTTTCAATCAGTTCAAGCGTTTCAAGGCAGTATTGCCCTTTTATGTATATAACAAGAATACCCGGTTTCGGCTCATCGATAAGTATATCCACAACACTGCTCATTTTTGAAATTCCTCTGGCTAAGATACCTGATCATCAGTGAAAGTATTTCATTTGATGAATTTTTGTTCAAGAAAATTATCAATCTATGGTAAAAATTGTTACAGCGGTCATGATAATGGCCGGTATGGAGGCGGAATGAATGCGGCATTGACACGTGTCGTTATTATTGCTGATATCGAAGGAAGTTCCGGATGCTGGAGCTACGAAGGGTCTTCGTTTCTGACACAGGAATGGGCAGATGCCTGTGCGGGTATGACTGCGGACATAGCCGCAGTGGTTACGGCGCTTTTTGATGCCGGGGTGAAACATGTTATGGTAAAGGATTTTCACAGGACAGGATATAATCTGTTAAAAGAAAAAATTGATCCCCGTGCGGAAATAGTATCGGGGTACCGCAGGGGACCGGTCCCCGGTTTCGGCGATCCCGGGGACGCGGAGGCGCTTCTTTGTATCGGGATGCATGCAGCTTCCGGCAACGGGGGGTTTCTTCCTCATACGCTGACTTCAAGGATCGGAACGCTGGAGGTGAACGGGAAACTGCTCACTGAAGTTGAGTTATTCTCGGCTTCCCTGGCGGGGTATGGAATACGCCCTGTATTTTTTTCGGGGTGCCCCGTTGCCTGCAGCCAGGCCCGTGAAGCGGTCCACGGCATTGATGTATATCCGATAGACAAATCCATGGGGCCGGATAATTTTGACGCACCTGCATGGAGGAGGGGCCTCTGACGCGGCGGCGGCGTCAATTGAAAACAGGAATACGCAGCCTTTCAGGCCATCGGGACCCTTTCACGCGGAGGTGAGGATGCGCGACGGGGCAGAGGCTGCGGCAAAGGCCGCCGTGCCCTGGGGATATTGTTATGAAAAGGACACAGTGTATATCACTGCTGAAAGTTTTCAGTCATTATATGATGCCCTCATCCGGCTTTGTTATCTTACCCCCTTTGTTGAACGCATTCTCCCTGCGGGACTGCCGGTGTATAATTGTATCGGGAGAATGGGCCTGATCTGGGCAAGGCGGAAAATGTCTTCGACTTTTGCTTGACCTTATACAGGAAATGAATTACCTTTTCAGACTGTACCGTAAAATTTCCGGGCATATCGGCTTTCTGAGGGGGGAATTGTGGTGCAGCAGGACGCAAGGTGTTCATTACAGAGTAAAGGAGATGTGACACTGCAATGCTGAGTGAAAAAGAAAAACTTAATGATATAATCAACGTAAGCTACGAGATAACCCAGGTTCAGGACCTTGACCTGCTTCTGGAGCTTATACTTACCAAGGCCAGAAGCTTTTCAAACGCGGACGCGGGGTCGATATATATAGTCGAGGGAGATAAACTCAAGTTTCAATGCAACCAGAATGATACCCAGCAGAAAAAGCTTCCTCCCGGAAAGAAGCTGATATACTCCACCTTTACGGTCCCCGTTGATACACGCTCCATTTCCGGATCTGTCGCGACGAATGGAGAAATGCTCAACATCCCGGATGTGTACGATATTCCACCTGGTGCGCCGTATTCATTCGACAGCCATTACGATGAACTCTCTCAATATAAAACGCAGTCCATGCTTACCTTTCCCCTGAAAACAAACCGGGGTGATGTGATAGGAGTCCTTCAGCTTATCAATGCTAAAAATGAAAATGGTGAAATAGTCCCTTTTTCGCAGGACGATGAGCCTTTTATCATGTATTTCGCCAATAACGCTGCCGTTGCCATAGAACGTGCGAAAATGACCCGCGCCCTTCTTTTGCGGATGATCGGGATGGCGGAGCTCCGTGACCCGAAGGAAACCGGAGCCCATGTCAACAGGGTTGCGGCGTATTCTGTAGAAATATATGAGACCTGGGCACAAAACTGTCAGTGTCAGGGTGATCAGATACAGAAAAACAAGGACATACTCCGGATGGCGGCGATGCTTCATGATGTGGGGAAGGTGGCGATATCGGACCTGATTTTAAAAAAGCCGGAACGCCTGAATGATTCAGAATATCAGGTAATGAAGCAGCACACATATCTCGGGGCAAGAATGTTTTCAGACCTTTTTTCCTCATTTGATGAAGCCGCGTACCAGGTTGCCCTGAACCACCATGAGCGGTGGGACGGGACCGGATATCCCGGACACCTGAATCCGATGACCGGAAAACCGATATCGGGATATGAAGATAAAAACGGGCTGCCCAGGGGGAAGAAAGGTGATGAAATACCGCCTTTCGGAAGGATAGTCGCGATTGCTGACGTGTATGACGCGTTGTCGTCCCCGCGTGCCTACAAGGATGCCTGGGATGAGGACCGTGTTCTTGAAACAATCCGCGGCGAATCAGGGAAGCATTTTGACCCGGACATGGTGGAAGCGTTTTTATCGAGCCTGGATGTTATACGGAGTATCGCGAAACGCTATCCTGAATAGAAGGGATCCGGATTCCGGTATGTCCGGAAAAAGATGACGACATCAGCTGTGAACGTATGGAGGAGCATGTGGCGGAAAAAGCAGTTGCTGAATTAACCCCGGGAAGCAGAGCCCCCTCTGTTTCATTGCCGGACCAGGACGGGAAAAAGGTTACCCTTAAGGACTTGCAGGGGAAATGGGTGGTGCTGTATTTTTATCCTAAGGACAATACTCCGGGTTGTACCATGGAGGCGGTGTATTTCTCCCACTACAAAAAGGAATTTGAGGAGCAGAACGCAGTTGTTCTCGGCGTAAGCCCGGATTCCATTGAGAGTCACTGCAAATTTATCGACAAGCACGCCGTGACAATTACCCTTCTCAGTGATGTTGATAAAACTGTTCTTCAGAAGTATGGGGTCTGGGAGAAAAAGAAAATGTATGGTAAAGAGTACTTTGGTGTCCGGAGGAGTACCTTCCTTATTGATGATGCCGGAAAAATTGCCTGGATATGGAAAAAGGTGAAAGTTGAAAATCATATTCAGGAGGTGCTGGAAAAATTGAAGGAGCTGCGGGGGCAATGACAGGTATTTCATCCCAATGATACAAGAGCAGGCTGGAAGAATGAAAACGATGAGGTGGAATATGAACAGGGGTACAGGTTTTATTGCGGTGATTATAACATGTGTTGTTTTCGGGTGTGTGCCGGGTTGTACTTCCCGTGCACCTGAGACGATAGTGATACATGGTTCAACAACAATTGAACCGATAACGAGGAAAATTGCCGAGTCGTTCATGAAGAACAGAACTGTTGCTGTTACTGCAACCTGCAACGGCTCACATGACGGCATCAGGGCGCTGATTAGCGGGAGCTGTGACATTGCGGATTCCTCTTCGAAAATATCCATCGCTGAAATGGATGCCGCCAGGAAAAGTGGTGTCGAAATCAAGGAATTTCCTTTTGCGCGTGACCTTGTTGTCCCGATTGTTCATCATGATAATCCCGTCAGAAACCTGACGAAAGCGCAGTTGCGGGACATTTTCACAGGAACCGTGAGAAACTGGAACGAAGTTGGCGGAACCGATTCCGTAATTAACGTGGTGATACGTAATGACAATTCCGGGACCCACGACGTGTGGAACCGGATTATTCTGGGTGGCAGAAAGGAGTTTTCCGGCGCCGTGGTGCAGCCGACAAACAGCAGCGTTCTCGCGTATGTGGC
>DAOSYC010000230.1:0-5327 GCA_035380905.1 Spirochaetota bacterium
CGCCTGTGGTCATCCATGGTAATGTGAAACGACGGGAGAATGGTGATCCCCACCATGAAGGGCTTGTCTGTGAGTTTCTTCGTTTCCCTGATGGCAGCCCGCAGTTCATCAGTAGTCTTGTAGTTTCCCGCGGTGAGGTTTCCCATACCGCCGGCGTTCGATATCGCCGCGGTGAGGACCGGTTCGCCGACGAGGTACATGGCCCCGCAGATAATTGGATACTTGATTCCGAACATTTCAGTAATTTTTGTTTTCATTGGTATCTCCTTTTTTATTGGTGTTGATATTGTTACAGCGCCTGCATGACGGCGCCGCCTGTATTCCATGCAGCGGCCAGTATCGGCCTCCCCGCGTCCGTGCGAAGGGCAGGGTCATTCCTCCCCCGCATTTTCATGCTTCCTGAAGGCGCAGTCGATGACGTCACGCCCCATATCGTACATTGTTTTTATGATAAATTTTTTATCGACATCCTTCACCAGCCCCACGCAGACCATTGAGGCAAACCCGTGGGTGAATATCGCCATCCGCCGCATGACCTCTTTCCGTTCCCGGGGAGGGATTTTTGAAACAAGGTCGTCCTTCATGACTTCATCGTACAGGGAGCGGTAGAAACTGTTGATGATCGCGAGGGAGTCGTTGTTCTCGAGAAACATGGCGTGAAAGAGCGCGCTGTTGTCCCGGGCAAATTCCGTGAGGCCGGTCCCCATGTTCAGGAACACGCTGCTGGTGTAGGGACGGCGGGCGTACTCCAGCATCATTGTTTCGGCACGGCCCAGCACCTCCAGCTTCAGTTCATCCATCGATGCGAAGTACGAATACACCGGCGCCGTGGAGGAATTGAGGTGCTCCGCAATCTTCCGGGCGCTGAGGTCACGAAGCCCCTCCTCCCGGACAATATTGAAGGCAGCGTCTATGACATCATCCCTGGTAAATGTTACTTTTGGCGGCATATATTCTCCCGGACCTCATTAGATAACATATGTCATATAACGCATGTTATCTATAAAATGCAAGGAAATTTTTAGAAAAATTATGTATAGAAGAATGGCCCCGGGTTTACTTTTTTCTGCAGCACCGCCGTAAATACTTCTTGATATATTGGGAACTGCTATTGCACATTAGGTTCGGCTTCAAAGGAGGACATTATGAAATGGTTCAAAAGAATACTTGTTACTCTGGCTATATTATTCACACTGCTCACGGTAATGTATTTTTTCTTTCCCGGGGTCATCGTCAGCCTGTCACAGAGCATTGACCGGTCCCATGCCCATCTGACGGAGAAGAGCCTCAGGATAGACGACCACAGGATAGTCTACCTTGAAGGGGGACAGGGGGACACAATCGTGCTGCTTCACGGTTTTGGCGCGGAAAAGGACAACTGGACAAAATTTGCCGCGTTCCTGACTCCCCGCTATCATGTTGTCATCCCTGATTTGCCGGGCTTCGGGGAAAGCACTAAAAACAACAACTCGAAATACGACATCGCTTCACAGGCGTCACGAGTGAAGAAATTCATCGACGCCCTGGGGATCAGAAAAATACACATCGCAGGCAATTCAATGGGCGGGGCCATCGCGGGAAGTTTTTCTCTGCAGTATGGCAATATGGTCACGACTCTCGGGTTGTTCAACTCCGGGGGCGTGAAAAGCCCGAACAAGAGCGAATACATCAAAATGATGGAACAGGGCAAAAACCCACTCCTTGTTGAAAATGCGGACGATTTTGACCGCATGCTCGGCATGCTGTTTGTCAGGGCCCCGAAGATTCCGTCTCCGGTAAAAAGGCACCTGGCCTCTCAGAGCATCAGGAACAGGCCGTTCAATGAAAAAATAATGAATGATTACAAAAAAAATCCTTTTACCCTGGAACCCCGTCTGGGCGAATTATCAATGCCGGTCCTTATACTGTGGGGCGACAGGGACCGGCTTCTTGACGTTTCGTCAGCGAGCGTCTTCGCTGCCGGGATACGAAACAACACCACAGCTATCATGAAAGAATGCGGACACATTCCAATGGTTGAAAGGCCCGACGAGGCGGCTGGAATTTACCTGAAGTTTTTACATGCGAACAAGGGCCGCTGAAAAGGAACTGACATTACGATGTCACTGCGTATAATCAGACAGGGGGAAGAAAAGAATGATTGGAGCATGTACGATAAACATACTCCCGGATAGAATTTTCTATGTATTTTATTGAAGAACACATATTATTGCTGCAGATATTACTACATGTTAAGGGTACCCTTTCAAAGAAAGAGTTCATGAGCAAAAATGCACTCTGAGAGAAGAGGAATTTCTTATATCCTGACACATACAATATTCACTATACAATCCGAATGCCGGTTTCCATAATTTCTTTCGCGATTGGGTTCGCGGCAGTAAAACTGGGGACAGTAAAAGGGTGCGGCTCAATTCTGAGGTCAATGCTCCTGCGGTACCGCATTAATTGCACCATGTCTTCAACTGGATCCCCTGAAAAATCTTCAGACACAACTGCCACATCAATGTCGCTGTCTTCATTTGACAACCCGGCTGATCGTGAACCGTAAAGATATATGCTGTGTATTGAATACACTGTTTGTAAAAGTTCCGCATACTGCTGAACAATCGTTTCTAATGCTTTATCAATTCTTTGAGCCATAACCGAACCCCCTTTATTATTTCGATTTGTCCTTCGGTAAATTCTTTTGTGCATTTATTATAGAAGCTCATTTTATAGTCAGGATACCGTGCATTAATGTTAAATGCTGTTATCCTGTCGAGGTCGTCTTTTTGTGAATCAGAAATTTCTAATTTTGCCTTATATGCAAGTAATGTCAAATCGTGCGACTGCGGGGGATTCTGAATATCCGAAAGATTTTTAACATATATCGCTTTGATAAGCTTCTCTATAACGAGATGACCGATAAAAAGACTCCAGTGATAATCATTGCTTTTTAAAAGATTTTCCATTGTGATATAATCGCGATCAGAAGAATTCAGCCAGTACTCTATCAGTTTTTCACGTTCCATATATCTCTGCCAATTCTCACATTATTTATCACACCATTTTTCTTATACTGTAATTACTTTCCTTTCTTCTGTCAACTGTAATACCAACACGAGAACAGCAAACACCGGAACTGCAAGTTACCATTATATAAACTACAATCCCGTCACTCAGGAATCACACAAACTGTACCAGGGCAGATGAGGAGCAGCATATAACTATCTACAGCTTTTAGCCGCAGAGATATAGATCATCATCCCCCACCCTCATGATATGGACGCTATCCAGTCTCCTGCCTGCAGAAAATAAAAATAATAAAAAAGATTTGTATGATAGATTGAGGAATGAAAAAATATCCGATAGTATATCACTACAATGGCTGAAACAGAAATGAAACACATCAAAACCTTTCACACAATTCTTTTTATTCTTATTGCCGCAGCCGGCATTCATTGCTCCCTGTTTCAGAGTTCCCCGCACACAGATTATAAATACATGGTATCCGAGCTTGCTCCCGGGCTGCAGTCCTTTCAGATAAACCCTGACAGGGTTTCCACAATCACCGGCGGTATTGGTACAAGGCTTATAATCCCCCCGAAAGCCTTTGTTGACAAAAAGGGCGGCATCGCCACAGGCCCGATCACCGTGACCCTGCGCGAAGCGTACAGTTCCCTGGCGATTGCATTCTCCGGAGTGGATATGTGCTATACCGATCAGAGCGGGCAACGGTACCTTTTTGAATCAGCTGGTATGTTTAAAGTAGATGCAGACCAGAATGGAACACCACTTCGACTGGCGCCCGGAAAAAAAATCAATGTCCAGATGCCGAATGTCGCTCCAGGAAGTAAATTTAACATTTACAGGCTGGATAAAAACGGAACGTGGCAATACTACGGGCATAATCAGGAGAGCGGCCCCCCGGCCCGTACAGAATCATCAGACCCGCGAAGGGTCATCGATGTGCGGACATTCTTCATTACCGGATTGACCTGGTGGAACATCGATTATCCCGACTCCAACATTGCCTGCCTTAAGGGGACCGTGCGATATAAAGACGGGAGGAAGGGGAAAATACTCAGTGCCTTCGCCGTGGGTGTATCAAACCGCTTCGGGTTCAAGGGGATAGGATCAGATAATGAATTCCGGGTCTATTCGCTTATCGCTTCGAAGGCCAAAGTGGTTGTTATTGACACTGAAGGCTTCGCGGGAATCTCAGACACAGTGAGAACATGGAGCAATCCCGGTAATATCAACAGACCTGAATCACGGTTCAACCAGTGCCAGGATATTGGTGTTATTGAAATGAAGAAAATCCCCATCGGGAAGATGGGGGTAGCGCGTTTCCTCGGCTTCAAAGAGGAGCGCTTCAATGTGATATATCATTATAAGGATAACACGTCTCCATTTGACGTAAAGGATGAATCCGTGCCCAAAAGCAGCTCTGTTCCAACGCTGTAATATTTTATTCTAAAACAGCAAGGTGCCCACAACAGATTGCACATGAAACTCCCTGATTTCGAAATACACTATGATGACGACCCCCTGTTACGGGCATACCGCAGGTCAGTCTGGGAGCATGACGCCCTTGACCGGGAACCCATTCCTGCGGGAAAAAATATCCTCATCGTTCCATGGGACAGCCCGCACAGAGATGAGAGCGGCCGCATCGTACTGCGCCTCGATTCGCGGTTCGCCTTCGGGGACGGCCGCCATCCCACCACAACACTCTGCCTCGCCCTGCTGGAGGAATATCTGAATGGCCTTTCATCATCTGAAAGAAAACAATGCGTGATGCTGGACATGGGAACCGGCTCCGGTGTCCTGTCGATACTGGCATCACGCATGGGAGTTGCAAACATACTCGCGGTCGATATAGACCCCGACGCCATAGAAAGCGCCCGTGAACAGGCCGGCCGGAACGGGTGCGACACCATCGGCTTCCGGGTGATGGACGCGGCCCTTCTTCCGCCGGTCCCGGCGTACGGGCTGATTACCGCGAACCTGCTGCCCCCTGTTCTTCGCTCCGTTATCCCCCTTGCGGCACAGCTAATCCTGCCCGGCGCCCCGGTCATCGTGAGCGGCATCGGCGATGCGAGCCGCGATGAAATGGAGGCCCTGATGAAAAACGCGGGATTCAGCGAACTGCACCGCGTGACATCGGGCTGGTGGCACGGGTATCTGCTGCGGAAGTAAAGTTAATACAGCAATATCCTGTTTCATTTTTTTTATTAACAGTTCACAGAAACAGATATTAAGCCTATTTGTCACACATGGTTTTTTATCAGAAAATATATTGTGAGCCACAGGATTCCTGAACAATTCTTCAATAATATACATCA
>DAOSYC010000231.1:0-5320 GCA_035380905.1 Spirochaetota bacterium
CATTTATTATCCGTACCAGTAAGCAATAAAATGTGAATGGCTGCTTCACAAATACTACGGGGCCCCCGCCCCCCCGTGAAGGCCCCGCATCGCTCAGATACAGGTACAACATGACTGACCGGTAATTGCAATTGTAACAGTATACCTGCTCAACACAGTAACGTGAAATAAAAAAGACACGGTCAAACCCGTGTCTTTTTTATATATGGTATTGCAATGATGCTTAAAACTTGTAAAGAATACCTACATTTGCCTGAAGGATATTCTGGCTGCTTTCAGCGATATCAACAAATTTGTACCGTGCTTCCAGCAGGAGCTCGAAAGGAGTACCCGATATACCTAATGTGATACCGGCAAATACATCAACTCCCGCGTCTGAATCATCTTCATCACGTGATTCTTCCCAATCATAATAGTTGAGAGTTGGACCAAAACCGATAAAAGGAGATATCGGTGCATTCCCCAGGAAATGCCAGTACCAGTCAAAGTGTATCCCCCAGAGATCTGCATCCCGTGCTCCAGTCCCATTATCAACATCCTGCTCAAGCGTTACATAATCAACACTGGGTCTGAAACGGAGACTGCTGAAAAGAAATGTACCCATGTCAAAGTACACACCAAAGTTATACGTGTCTTTGAATTCAATGGGCGGGTCAGCAAAATCGTTCTGCATAAAGGAATAACCGCCTTTGATACCAATACCGCCTGCAAAGAGGTTATCTGATGCGAAAGTAAACACAAGCCCGAGTGTAAGTGCTGCGATGAGAACTTTTTTCATTCTGTATCCTCCAAAATATGTGTATATGAACATCTTTTACATATATTGTTTTGAAAAATACCATATTAGAAGGATATTGTCAATATTTTCATAAAAAAAACAGTGCTATTTTATAAACATGTGCAGATATTACTTACTGTGCTCATAGAAGCCATAGTGTTCATAGAGGTTCATGGCCCTGGTCCTCAGAATCATATTTTCCGCATTGCCGATTACCCTGGCAAGGTGCATTTTGGCCGTTTCATCATCCCCGCGCTCACGGGCCTGTATGGCAAGGAGGATTCTCGTCTTCAGGGCGTAGGTATTCTTCCCGTTTCTTTCAACAAGAAGCCTTTCGAAGTATCGTACAGCTCTTTTTTCATTATTCTGATGATACAGGCTGATAAGTCCCAGCCGGTAAAGCGCCTCATCGCGGTAGGGCGATTCACGGTGTGAAAGTTTGTAAAAATAATAATAGGAGTTTCTGAATTTCTCAAGCTTATAATCAAGCTTTCCTCTCATGTAATTGAGATAATCACCTGTCCCGCGGTACTTTTCAAGATAGCCCGCATAAACCCGGAAATCCGCGGCATCACCCTGTTTGTAATAATACGATAGCGCCTTTTTAAACGCGGACTTCCCCGCCGGAGACCCCTTAAGCGCCTCCCGGTGTGCCACAATTATCTGCAGCCCCTCTGCCGGCTTATTGCTGCCGAAATACGCCTCAGCAAGAAGCGCATTCCGCTTTACCTGCAGTTTCGGGGAACCATTCTTAATATCTGTAAGTTTCTGTACTGCACTCCCGTACTGTTTTCCATCAATCATTATTTTCGACCAGGCCACCATCGCTTCCAGCGCATACGCGGTAGACCGCGCTTCACGTTCAACTCTGTTATAATACTGTCCGGCACTTTCTTTATCTCCCGCGTTATCGTAAAACTTTCCCAGGGTATAAAGCCCCTCAGCATATCGTTCCCTGTTGCTTTTCAGATACCGTACCGCTCTTTTTGCTCTCTTTACATCACCAGCGGCAACAGCGCTCTTCAGCACAATAATCAGATCATCATCGGAGAGATCGCGCGTCCTGAATTGCGACAGGACTTCATATGCCTTCCGTGCCTCCCCTGCCTGATAAAGGCTTTTACCTTTCCATAGAACAATGAGCCGTTTTGTGAAGTCATCGGAGGGAGGTATGTCATCTTTATCTGTAACGCGGATTACATCACGGTATTTTTCAAGCCTGTAGAGAGAAATAATCCTGTAGAGAAACACTGATGACGCATTTTCTCTCCCCGGGACAGAAAGGTACTGGCGGTAATACTTTTCCGATTCACCGTAGTCACCTTTCCGGAACGACTCATCACCAAAAAGAATCAGCACTTTTCCCGCGCTTTCTGAACGGGGATACCGCTGCACTACATATTGAAGATATGTCCGCGCCGAAGCATCCTCACTGTACAGCTTTTTCCCAAGCCGGTACACGTCCTTTTCAACACCATCACGGTTTCTGTAGGTCCTCAACAGTGAAGCGATACTCCTCCTGGCATTCGCGAAATCCTTTGTCTTAACATAAAGCTCACCCAGGACAACCTGCGCATCAAAGAGGTTGTCGCCTCCACTCCGGGCGATATATTTTTTCAGCATCGCAATGGCACGGTCCCGTTTCCCTTCCTTCTGCATGGCCACCGCGATGTAATAGTCGGACTCAGGGACATATCTGGAAAATGGATTCGACTCCCGGAGCCGCTCAAATTCACGGACAGCCCTCGGGGCATCCCCCTTCCCGAGATACACCCGCGCCAGAAGAAACCGGATCTGCTCCATATTACTGTCATAAGGATACCGCTGGGCCAGAAGGTCAAGGAGCCGTTCAGCATCTTCATATTTTCCCACATCAATATATACACTGCTTAAAAGCAGAAGGGCTTTCTTCTGTTCATCGGGGTCGCTCAGCGAAACAGAGTCCTCCAGGTATGGAATTGCCTCTTTCGGGTCCCTTTCAAGGTAGATTTTCGCGAGTTCCATGGCAGCCTTACTCCGCAGCTCCATTTTCACCGTCATGGAACGGACTTCTTCGAGGTCCCCCGCTCCTTCCGCAATTTTATTCTCCTTTATGAGAATACGGCCCAGCTCATACTTCGCGTCATAATACCAGTCGGAATTCTTTCCTATGAGAAGAAAAAACTCAAGGTAGGATTTTGCCGAATTTACATTACGAAGCGCGAGGGCCGAGAGGGCTTTATAATAATGGGCATTGTAATACGGCTTTTTCCGAAGCAGCTGATCGGGAATGGCGTTAAAGAGCCTGATGGCATCATGATGCCTGTTTTTCATCTGATAGACCCGGCCGGTAATAAGCCTGGCGCTGGAAGCAACATTAATATCCTCCCGCACATTCAGGAGGGGTTTCACCAGCTCCACTGACTCATCATAGTCCTCGTTGAGGAACAGCGCGTCGCCAATTTTTATAATGAGGCGATTCCGCTCATTCCTGCTGGTGGTGCTCTCCAGGGCCTTCTTCCAGAGGATCACCGCCTCATCATACCGCGACTGTATGTAGTATATCTCCCCGATGCGGTTATACGATTTCCGGATAAGTGACTCACCGCTCTTCTGCGCGATGAAACGGTTATATTCTTCAATCGCTTTTATATATTTTTTTCTTTTGTAGTGCGATTCCGCGATCCAGAACTTCGCCTCGGCACAGAGATTCGCCGTTGTACATGCAAGGAGGAACCTGTTGAACTCGAATATCGCCGACTCATATTTTTTCTGATAAAATATGGACAGCGCGAGATGATACCACGCCTTATCACGGTATTCATCATCATTGTCGATAATTTTCCTGAAGATAAGTCTGGAGCTGCCGTAATTTCCTGACTTGAACGCTTCAATTCCCTGCTCGTAAAGGTCCTGTGAGTTTATATCACCCAGCACCACAGAAGCAGCAGAGATGAGGATCATGACACTATATGTTAATGTACGTATAAACTTCATGTATTATCCATGCAGTGAAGCCTGACTTTGTTCAGTATTATTTGTGATGTAAACTGCCGGACCCGCTCCCTGTTTCCCGGTATATTCCGCGTACAGGTTTCAGTTCCGCCTTCATACGCAAACCCGAAGCATACGGTCCCCACAGGCTTTTCAACGGTCCCTCCGCCGGGGCCCGCTATTCCTGTTGTCGCAATTCCAACAGCAGCGCCAAAAAGCCTGCGTACCCCTTCCGCCATCTCAGCTGCCGTTTCCTCGCTCACCGCGCCGTGCTTCGTAAGGGTTTCGTTACGAACTCCGAGTATCCCCGTTTTCGCATCATTGCTGTACGCCACAACCCCCCCTGAAAAGACCTCCGATGCACCGGGAACATCAGTAATCCGTTCCGCCACAAGACCTCCGGTACAGGACTCCGCGGCGGCAAGGGTATGGCCCCTCTCCCCGAGGAGACGAACGACATCTTTTTCCAGCAGGTCCTCATGGATGAGGGAATTCCCGAGAACGTTCCGGACTTCAGTATCAATTATATCATCAGGGAACGGTGTACCGCTCTTTTCCACAAAGGTCACGGTATTCATTCCCGGTGTGGTGCATATTCCCCATTCAAAATCATCGAATGGAAGGCCAAGCCCCTTCACCCTTGTATTGACTTCCGACTCCCGGAGCATCACGCTTCTGTATGTCAGATGACGTTTCAGCCGCACACCGTGTCGTGACTGCAGAAACGGAAGCACTTCATTGTCAAACATCGGTTCCATTTCACGGGGAACACCGGGCATGGCAATAATCAGCGTACCGTTATGGCTCAGCGCATACCCCGCAGCAAGGCCCGTTGTATTTTCGAACACTACAGCTCCGTCGGGAACGGTGACCATTTTTATATCGCCGGGATTCGGCGTCATCCCCATTGAGGAGAAAAAAGCCTCCATCCTCACAGCCCCTTTCTCGTACACCACAGGTGTACATCCCGAGAGGCCGCACAGCACCTCAAGGGTATAGTCATCCTCCGTGGGGCCAAGGCCGCCGGTTAGTATTACGCAATCAGCCTTTCCGGCACACCCTGCAATTCCCTCTGATAGTTCCGCCGGATCATCCCCAACCGTTACAATCCGCAGCAGACGGAGATCTGTCCTGAAAAGCCTGGAAGCGATATATCTGCTGTTGGTGTCAGTGACATCGCCATGTATTATTTCGTTGCCTGTGGACAATACCGCAACGGTTTCCATCCTACATCCTCTCTGGGGCGGACACACCAAGAAGCTTTAATCCGTTCCTGAGCACAATCCGGACACCGTCGCAGAGCATCATATATGACGCGGTTGCTTCGGGATCATCGGAAAGAATGCGGTGCTCAGTATAAAATTTATGGTATCCCTGGGCCAGACGCAGGAGAAACGTCGAAATCCTGTGCGGTTCACAGGTGTTCGCGGCATCCTGTATTTCTTCAGGGAACTTTGCCATGAGTTTAAGCAACTGTATTGCTTCAGGATTATCGAGATATGATATTGAAGCGTTATCCGGATTATATGGTATCCCGCGTGATTCCGCCTCCCTGAACATCGAGCATAT
>DAOSYC010000232.1:0-5253 GCA_035380905.1 Spirochaetota bacterium
CAATTCCGCAAGCGGGGCAACAGCAGCGTATAGCAATGTGCCGGCAACAGGCGCTACAGGCTGGTATGATCAAAACAGCGGGAATACCACCCATGCGGTAAAAGGAAGGAATCCGAATGCTCTGGGACTTTATGACATGAGTGGAAATATCTGGGAGAGTTGTTTTGACTGGTACACAATCAATTCAGATCATGTAAGGCGGGGCGGCGGATGGTATCATGCGGATGTATGGATGCAGATTGGTGCAATGCATTTCGGTTTTCCATATCACGCAGATTGTTTTGTAGGGTTTCGAACCGCAAGGACTCAGTAAACTATGGATTAATGAATAATACTTTCAGTTCTTTTCTTGACTTTTCTAATAAAACATGAGAAAATGGTGCAAAATGAAGAAAATATATTAAATTTGCACCATGTATATACAGCGAACGCTTACAGCACAGGCTAAAAGCCTCTTTACCCAGTACCCGGTGGTTACCATAACCGGCCCCCGACAGTCTGGTAAGACAACCCTTGCCAGACAGGCATTTCCCGATTTACCATATTACAATCTGGAGGATATAGAAACACGGACCTTTGCTATTGAGGATCCAAAAGGATTTTTGAATACATGTCCTGATGGAGCAATATTGGATGAAATTCAGAATGTACCGGACCTGACATCATACATACAAGTCCGTGTGGATGATCTGGGGAAGGAAGGGCTCTATGTGCTGACTGGAAGCCGACAGTTTGAGCTCATGGAATCGATAAGCCAGTCTCTTGCGGGAAGAACAGCCCTGCTGAAACTGCTCCCGTTTTCTTTCGAGGAGATTGGATTGCGGTATCCGGGTTTATCTAATGATGATTATATGTATCGTGGGTTCTATCCCCGTATATATGACAAAAATCTGGTTCCTTCTCAGGCGCTGGCAGATTATTACACCACCTATGTAGAACGCGATCTTCGTCAGATTAAGAGTATTCACAATCTTAGCTTGTTTAACAAGTTTATTCGACTCTGTGCAGGGCGGGTTGGTCAGTTGCTCAATCTGTCTTCACTTGCCAGTGATACTGGTATTTCTCACACCACCGCACATGACTGGTTTTCTATATTAAAGGCCAGCTATATTATTTTTACTTTAGAACCATATTTCGTGAACATCGGGAAACGTCTTGTCAAATCTCCCAAACTATATTTTTACGATACCGGACTTGCCTCAAATCTCCTTGGTATTGAAGAGCCTGCACATGTGGCATACCATCCTCTACGCGGAAATCTCTTTGAAAACATGGCCGTGATGGAAATATTGAAATTCCGCTTTAACCGTGGACGTTCCAATAACCTGTTTTTTTTCAGGGACAGCAAAGGCAATGAGATTGACCTGATGTATTCCATAGCGAACAAAATTATTCCCATTGAAATTAAATCGGCGGAAACAATTACGAAAGAATTTTTCAAAGGATTTAAGTATTTTGATGAAAATATATCAACCGATGCTCCCATAAAATGTATTATCTATGGGGGAGATCGTGAAGAAGTCAGAAGTGGTGTAAACATTTCATCCGTAAAGCGAATATGGGCACTGCTGGATAAGGTGTAGCGTAGAGACATCCCTCACTATTTTTCAATCCCTCCCCGCGATGTGGTCCTCCATCTCCTCATCTTCACTGAAGGTGCCCAGGCTTTTCCATGCCGGGGAGCCGTCAGGATTGAGGATGCGGAATATTCCCATTCTGTAGTCGCACATGTGCATTTCGCCGCGTTCCCCGACTGCCATCAGTTCAAGTTCCGTGCCGAGGGGGAATTTGTTCTTTTTGCATAACGGCCCGGCAAGGAGCGTAAATTTTCCGTCACGGGTTATCCTCCCCGCATGGGAGTAGTTTTCATGGCGGATTTTTTTCCGGTGATCAAAGAGCACGTATACGGAACCGTCCGCGGCGACCCCCGCGTCCTGGATGCGGCTTACTCCATCCAGTTCAGGCCTGATGGTATGGAGCAGTTTCCCCTCACGGTCAAAAACTGCCGTCCTTCCGTCGGTGCGGTCAAGGACATACATTGTATTGTCTGGCCCCCCCATGAGCCATGCCCCTTCAGGGATACGTGAGGGTCTATCGACAAGCTTTTCGAAGAGGATTTCGTCCCGGTCATCTTTAACTGAATTATCCTGATTTTCCCATAATGGAATTTCCCTGCCTTTGGTGTTAAAGCGGCGCATGGTCGTATAGTGCGGTACATAACCGGGAGGATAAAAAAGCTGTCCGTTCTTAACGATCATGGTTACTGCCGATGCGCCCCAGATCCGGTTAATCACGATAGTGCCGTCGGTGCAGATCGCGAGGCCCTCGTGGTCTTTCGCGGTGATAATGCCCTTTTTCTCCTTGTCCTCATCCTGAACAAATGATTTAATCATTCTGCCCGTTGCCGCGTCAAAGCAGTATACCATGTGCTCCCAGCTGTGGAGGGCCCACAGGATGTTCCGGCCTCTGTCGTAGAGCAGCCGCGTATAGTCATTTACTTCGAATTCACTTGTGTGCCACACAAGGCCGTTGGTACGGTCGCTCCGGCCGATGTGCCCCGTGGAGTCCTGTTCCCAGAGGAGGATTGTGTCGCCGTTGGGCATTACCTCAAGGTCCAGAAAATCGTCGATTTCAACCGGCAGCAGGCCGACATGGTCTCCGGTGTCAAGAAGGATATACCAGAAGTGGGCGGTGATTACAGGATTCAGCCGCTGCCAGATGTCATCGGGGACAAGGAGGTCGTTGTTGCAGTATGTGCAGTGTACCTTCCGGCTGGATCCGTCAAGTTTCAGCGATGCCCCGCAATGGTAGCATCGCATGCCGATCCCCTCGTCACTGCCGGAAAACCTGCCTTCCGCTTCCGGCGATTCCTCACCAACAATGTACCGGGCGAATGGAATTACATCACTGAAAAATTCAGGGATTTTTCTCACGGTAAATATTTTCCCGCATTTTCTGCAGGTGAAATGTTCTGCTCCGCGTTCCGCGATTTTCACGACTTCCCTGAGGGGCCATACTGCGCCACAGCCGTCTTCGCACCGGGGAAGCATTTTCCCGAACTCCATGGAGTAGCTCCCAAGGCCCGCCATCATGCCGTTTGCCCAGGAATCTGTTTCATCTTCCATGTCAATGGCTTCGGTGAGCTGCGGCGTGACAAGGCGCTGCCAGAGGGGAAGGGGGGTATCTGTCTCCTCGCCGCAGTGGTGGCACAAAATGCGTTCCGCGGCCTTGTTGACCGGAAGGCTCTCCCGGCAGTTGCTGCATTCCACAGACCATTTGAGGCTGAGGCTGGTGAAGCCCATTGTATGCCTCCAGTGGTGCATTATACTTCATCATGGCACTCCGTTCTCTACGGAAGAGATAACCATGTCTGAAACGGGTAATATCGCCCCGTAAAAAAACGCTTTCAGGTAGTATTAACCATGTGAATCCTTGTAATGAAACTACTTATATTTTTTGTTACGGTCAAATTATTTCGCGGTGACCCTGCATGGCGGGAAGATATCGTTGTTGCAAAGGAGGGAGGTTTTTTTTATAGTACCAATAATATTGCGAAAAGGGAGATACGGGAATGAGCATAATAACGTTTCAAATTCCTGAAAAAATAGTGTTTGGTGCAGGAAGTGTGAAAACTGCCGGAACTGAAATTGCAAAGCTGGGATCAAAGGCCTTTGTAGTGACCGGGCGGAATTCCACAAAAAGAAGCGGGGCCCTCCGCACCCTTGAAGACAGCCTGAAAGGGGCGTCAGTCGATTATGTAGTGTACGATGATGTAAATCCGGACCCTGACGTATCCACTGTGGAGCAGGGGAGGAACATCCTTCTGAAGGAAACATGCGATGTGGTGGTTGCCCTTGGAGGAGGAAGCGCGATAGACGCCGCAAAAGCAATTGCGATGCTTGCGGCGAATGAAGGAAGTGCTGTTGACTATGAGGGTGCCGTTCCGCAGAAAAACAGCTCACTGCCCTTTGTCGCGATACCCACCACCGCGGGGACAGGGTCTGAAGTGACACGGTATTCTGTGATCACCGATACGGACCGGAATATTAAAATGCTCCTGGCAAGTCCCGGCATGCTCCCCGCTGTGGCGATACTTGACCCGGAACTCACTGTAACAATGCCCCGGCATATAACAGCGGCTACGGGATTTGACGCCCTTACCCATGCCATTGAAGCGTATATTTCAAAAAAGGCGACTTCGTTTAGTCAGATGTATTCGTTAGAAGGTATACGGCGTATCTGCCGCAGCATAACGGAGGCTACCTATTCTGCCCACAATATGAAGGCACGGGAAGACATGCTTTTCGGGCAGATGTGTGCGGGTATTGCGAACAACAACAGCTCGGTTGCCCTGGTCCACGCGATGTCGCGGCCCATGGGGGCGCATTACGGCATACCCCACGGCCTTGCAAATGCGATACTGCTTCCGGCGGTCATGAGGTACAACGCTCCCTCCTGTCTGCACAGGCTGGGTGAAATTGCTGACTGCATGGGAATACGTACAGAAGGAATGTCCCTGCGGGAATGCGCATATTCGGTGGTTGACGCGATCGAAACACTGTATAATGATTCTCCTCTTGAAAAGAGCCTCCGTGAACTCAGTATCCCTGAAGAGGGACTGGCGAAAATGGCCCATGATGCCTTTGTAAACGGCAGTACCCTGAATAATCCCCGAATACCTGACTCGGAAGAGGAAGTGTGTGAACTGTACAGGTCCGTGTATTGACCGGAAATAATTCTATCGGGGGTGATGCTGCTGAATGGTGAAATTTTCTGATGGTAAGGATACTGTACTCCCCTCATGAAGAGGGGAGCAGTTAAATTTATTTATTGCCGATCCAGGCCTTCCCCATTGAAAGGACAGGCTTGTCCGCGACGTCGTTGATAATGATTCCCGCCATCATATACAGCGCCCCGCCCGCGCAGATAATCAGGTCAATTGCTGTTATTGTTAAGAGATACTTCATCCCTGCGAGGAAAACAAAATCCAGGCCGATAAAGCCTAAGAGAAGCGTGAGAAATGTGAACGCCATTGCACCGTGAATACGCATTGACGCAATGAACATTATTGCAGTGTAAATTGTGTACCCAAGAAGGAAAATACCCACATCATTTGTTGAAACAGAAAGATGAGAACCGATAAATGAAGCCCCCCCTGCCTTCATGTCTATGAGCATCCACATTAACGCCAGCCCCAGCCAGAATGCCCCGTACGACACAAACGCACTGAAGCCGAAATTGTTGCCGCACTTG
>DAOSYC010000233.1:0-2313 GCA_035380905.1 Spirochaetota bacterium
GTTGTTATTCACATCAGGTACTGCAGCGGTAGTGTCTGGTGAAACATTACCTGATGGAGCAGGGGCAACGTCACGTCATGAAATCAGGGACCGCAGTTCTTATGAAAAGGGGTGCCTTCAGAACGGCTGTATGTCCTTCCTGTGGGCCAACTACGGGATTGATGCCCTTTTCAATAATAAGGATTTTTTTATCGGTGCCAGCTACGAGCACCCCCTTCTCAAGCTTGACCCACTTGACCTGAATGTAACCATGTTTTTTTACGGGCGTCCCTATAAGAAAACAACCTATGAGCAGACCGGCCCCACGACATACCGGCAATATAAAGAACACCGCTATATTACCGGCATCAAATGCAGCTCGAAAATATGGCTGGGTAACAGCGGGGGGATTTTCGGCGGTGCGGGATACGGATATACCTTCGGGTCATTCAGCGGAACAGATGAACCCACACGGAGCCAGTGGAGCCCCATGTATTTCGGGGGGATATTTCTTTCGGCGGGGAAAATGCTGAATCTTGCCGGAGGATACCAGTTTACGCGGATACCCCATTCTCCGGACCATTTTATTTTTACTTCGCTGTCATTCAATTTCAGTTTTGTGAATGAGTCACATGCAAAAGATGCTGGAAAAAGAGAAACGGTTCAGCACGAAACAATAAAACCGGTAGATACGGAAAAAGATTAATGCAATCCGGACGGATTATACTCAACAGTCATGAAGAAGGAAATTAACAGATATTATAAGGTTTTCATAGCGGCAGTGCTGCTGACTGCATGTATTGCTGCCGGGTGTGACACGTATGAAGATACAGATGAGGATTCGGGCTGTGAGCACCGTCCCTATGATTGTGTCACCACACCTTATACGGCGGGTTCATTATCGATAAGCCTTTCGATCAATGAGGAAAATCCTTCACCCACAATCTATATCTACAAAGGTAATGTTGAAAACAATGATCTCTACCGGAAGGTTGACAGCTGGACCGCGGCAACGTATTCCGAGTCCAGTGTGCCCCTGGGGCATTATTCAGCAAAGGTGGACTACAGAGTAGGGACAGTTACCGTTACCGCGATTGACGGTGGAAGCATTGACAGCACTTCACAAAGTTATTGTGAGGGGAACTGCTATTACCTTAGTAACGCAGAACTTGATCTTACCTTTGATTATGACGCATTCCGGGAATTTCTGGAGGGTACCGACGAGGAATGCTTTATCGCCACCGCGGCATTCGGCTCCCCCCTTGCCGGTGAAGTTGCGGCGCTCCGTGGATTCAGGGACCGGGTGCTGAAGAAGTATGCTCCGGGAAGGATGTTTATTTCTTTGTATTACCGTTTTTCACCGCCTGTGGCGAAGATTATTGGAAGGCATGAATCATTGCGGACGATAACCCGCGCTCTGCTGTATCCGGTGGTTATGGCAGTGTTATACCCCGTCTGGTTTTTCGTATTTGTTTCCGGAAGCGCGGGGGCTTTGATGATCGCAGTACGAAAGCGAAACAGGCGTGTTTCGAAACCATGACGAAAGGCCCGCGGAGGCAGTCCCCGTGGACTATTGCGTCTGCTGATGATATTGGCCTGTGTTTATGCGGCAGGTGACGCACTGTCTTCATTTACGTTTCTGACGCTGTTTCCGCCACGACCCGTACTATTGACGCGTCAGCCCTGATGTTCAGGGGAAACGCGTACAGCCGGATCTCCTTATGGAGGACCTTTTTCAGGTTCCTCAAATTCTCTATTATCAGGATTCCATTTTCGAGGAGCTTTTTGTGTATGGGATACGGGGGCCTGTCGGGCGAGGGCAGGTCAAACCCTGCAAGCCTGACGTTTTTTGCCGCTAGAAATTCTGCCATTGTAATGTCCAGCAGCGGGTGTTCGGTGAAATATGTGCTGGTGCTGTACTGCTCGTCATGGCCTGTGTAGAACAGAACGATATCGCCCCCGCCGATAAGGGTTTCGTAGGATGCTTTCGGTGATATCACATCCTCCCCCCTCACATCCAGCACCTTCGCCCTGCCACAGAACATGTCGAGATCATACTCGTTGATATATTTCCTGCTGCCGGTTATATGCATTGGTGAGTCAATATGGGTCCCGGTATGCATGCCGATTTCAAGCCTGTGATGATTGAATCCGTCCTGATGTAAAAATTTATCCTGTATTACAAAGGCAGGTGCATCATACGGATGGACCCTGATGCTGCTGTCTATGGGGTAACTCAGATCGATCAGTTCCATGGCATTTCTCTTGAATATGGATTTGGCTGCGGCTGTCTGCGTCATGTAGTGTGTGCACAGTATATGGAAGTCATGGTAT
>DAOSYC010000233.1:2413-5142 GCA_035380905.1 Spirochaetota bacterium
GGAAACGTCCTGTGGGATGATTTCCGGAATTTGCACCTCGCAGAAACCCGGGGGGCAGATGGGGGCGATACCGGATATATCTTTCATAACGGATGGTTGAGCCCTGACGGGAAAAAGTTCTTTCAGTGTGAGATTTCTACGGGACCGGAGAGCGGTAATTTCGTGAATGCGATGGAGTTTGAATTCGTACATGAAAACAGGCTAAAGCAGGTGCTGATGGGTTACCGGTTTGACAGCGGGCAGAACGCCTGGGTCCATTTCCGGGAGGAAGTATTTTTAACCCGTATTGAGGGATAGCCGCTGCTGTCTGCCTTCTTTGAAAGAGCGTATATTTTTCTTTCCGGTACTCCGGGTGATATAAATGAAGGACTCCAACATGAAAGAAGAACTGCAGGAACTGCGCCGCGAACTGGATTCAATTACGTCAGAGGTGTAAGTGAGGATTGCAGACCTGGAGGAAAGAATCGCAAAACTGGAGTCTTCCACGGGAACACCTCCCACTGATGAAGATCCGTTTCATTCGACAGCAGCGGAAATGATCAGCGATGAAATGGAAGTTCCTGTTCCTGTACTCCCCCCCCTTTTTTTTTCTGAAGTTGTCCAGCAATAATGAATAAATGATTGCAAAATGTTGAATAAATATTATATTGTTTAAGTGCTTGTACAGGGTGGTAAATAATGACCTATGTGGAGGCGTTGCCATGCAAAACAGATCGAAAAAAGGTACCGGCGCGGTGAGCACCGCGCCGGGGGTCAAAAAGGATTTTACCGTTACCGGGATTGCGTTCCCGGTAGGGGACCTGCAGTGCAGGGGGAGGCTGTATGTGCCGAAGGGTGTTAAAAAGCCCCCGGTTGTTGTCATGGCCCATGGCTTCGGCGCGGAGATGGTGTTCGGCATTCCGCAGTATGCAGAGGCGTTTGCGAATGCGGGATTTGCTGCACTGATTTTTGATTACAGATATTTCGGCGTCAGTGACGGAACGCCGCGGCAATACGTTTCGAAAAAAGAGCAGTTAAAGGACTGGGAAGCTTCAATACGGTATGTCCGGGATCTGCAGGAGGTGGATGGCAGCAGAATATGTATCTGGGGGTGTTCCTATTCAGGGGGCCATGTACTGGTTACTGCCGCGAAGGACAGAAGCATCAGCGGATTTATTGCCCTTGTGCCGTTTCTTGATTCACTGGACTTCATGAAAAACAGCAGTTTCAGCAACACCGCGAAAATGAACACCGCCGCCATGCGTGACGTGTTTCGTGCAATTACCGGCCGCAGTCCCTACTGTTTTCAAATTGTCGGCAGACCGGGAGATGTCGCAGTTATGAACACTCCGGACTCCTATGACGGATATATGTCAATGGTGCCTGAGGATACTGAATGGAAAAATGAATTGCCGGGGAGATGTGTATTCCCTGCGGTGTGGTATCGCCCGGTCAAATCTATACCGGAAATACAGTGCAGGGGCCTGGTTATTTACGGTGAATATGATTCTTTAATGGATGCGGATCTGACGGAAAAAGCGTTCAGTAACCGGCACTACATCACTGCCCGTAAATATCCCTGCAGCCATTTTATGCTGTTTGAGGGGGAGCATTTCAAAAATGCCGTTGCAGAAAATATTACATTTTTGAAGTCGGTGTTTCTATAAGCGCGGGCTTTTCTCCGCTATCGTGACCCATGACCCTAAGTGGCGGGACCTCTTTTCGGGGCCCCGGTGTGCTCCGGGGCGGGAAAATTCTTTCCGGATACAGTACATATATTCACAGGAGAGACTGCGTCTCTCGTGAAAATGCGCTATGTGTACATTTGCCGTAGTGGTTGCTGTTGATCAACATTGTTGTAATAAATGATGTTGACGTAAACGGCATAGTGCGGTTTAAATAGAACAGTAATTAAATAAGAAGGAGGGCGATAATGGCGGATGAGGTGCTGTTTACACAGGAAGGGCAGGTGGGTATTATCACTATCAATAAACCACGTGCCAATCAGCTTAGCCATGGGGTGTTTGAAGGGATGCGGCAGATCCTCTACAAATGTGAAAAAGACAGGGATATACGGGCCCTGGTGATCACGGGTTCCGGTGAAAAGATTTTCAGTGCCGGTGCTGACCTTTCATCCGGGTTTGGAGACTTTGACGCGGTCGATTTTCTCAAACGCGGACAGGACCTGTGGAACAAGGTGGAGGATTTCCCCAAACCGGTTGTTGCAGCATTAAATGGACACGCGCTCGGCGGAGGCTGTGAGCTTGCCCTGGCCTGTCATTTCCGTATTATGAAGAAAGGTGCCAGGATGGGCCTCACGGAAACAAACCTGGGTATCATGCCCGGTTACGGAGGGACTATGCGGCTTCAGCGCTATATCGGTCCCGCGAAAGCGCTTGAGTATATTCTGATGGGTGTGGAAATTGACGCTGAAAGCGCACTCGATTTTGGACTGGCAAATTATCTTGCAGAAGAGGGTAAAACGCTGGAGGATTCCCTGGCGTTCGCTGCCCGCCTCGCGGCACGGCCTCCACTCGCGGTGAGCGCGGTGCTGAAGACCTATTCCGAAGGCCGGAGCCTTTCTCCAGAAATGCTTCTGAAGATGGAACGGGAAAAGCTTGCCGCTTTGTTCAGCTCCAAAGACGCAATGGAGGGAATCGGGGCGTTCATGGAAAAAAGGCCCCCGGTGTTCAAGGGGGAGTGATCCCCGCCCCCTTCGGCCTCGGGTTGCTCGGCCACCTCCCCCGGTT
>DAOSYC010000234.1:0-5046 GCA_035380905.1 Spirochaetota bacterium
AAAAGGAAAAGGTCCCCCCGGGAAGTTTGTTCATGAGTCCCGAAATGCCCCCCACTGCCGGCACATTGAGCACCACCACCGCAAGGACAATACAGCCCCCCATGGCAATTACAAACTGCACGAAATCGGTAATTACGATACCCCAGGAACCGGATATAGCGGAATATATACCCACAAAACACATACAGAGAATCACTGTAATAAACACATACTCACGAATACCGAAAATATGTGCCAGAATTTCCGCCAGGGCCACATTGACCCATCCCATAATAATGCAGTTCATGAACACGCCCAGGTACAGGGCGCGGAACCCGCGCAGGAACGCCGCGGGCTTCCCGGAATACCGTATTTCAATGAATTCAACATCCGTGAGAATATCCGCCCGCCGCCAGAGCTTCGCGAAGAAAAACACCGTCAGCACACTTCCCGCCAGCATGTTCCACCAGAGCCAGTTTCCCGCTATGCCCCTTGAGGCAACCATTTCCGTAATTGCAAGGGGGGTATCCGCGGCAAAGGTTGTTGCAACCATTGCGGTCCCCGCGATCCACCAGGGAAGGTTCCTTCCGGACAGGAAAAACTCCTCGGTGTTTCGGCCTGCCCTTCTGGAGTAGAAAATACCTATCCCGATACTGAGAGCAAAATAAAGGGCAAGTATAATAATATCAAGTGTTGTCAGCATAGATCCCGGTTCCGTCTCCTCTTTTATTCATTGGTTCGAACTTAATATACTGGTATCGGGAATTATGCTGTAAAGACTTTTACGGGATTGCAGGGGAAAATAATCTGCGGGGGCCTGGATTGAAACGAGTCAAACTGATTTTGAAGTTAAATCCAATGTGATGGTCTTATTATTTTTCTACCGTTTATATCGATTTCATCAGGAAGTAAACTGGATTTCAGATGTTTTTCTTTGATTCGCATATGAAAATCAGCAATATTCTGCAATTCTATGGCTGTTCTGTGAATGGGTACTGCCACTCCAATTTTTTTCGATGGAAAAATATTTTTTACGGCCCTTATACTCGGTATCAAGTCACTATCGCCCGAAATAATATACGCATTATCAAATTCATTCCTAAAAGCGAGACTAAGGAGTGTTATGGCAATATTTACGTCTGTCTGTTTTTCTTCGGGAATTTTATATACACCATGACACAACCTGCATTCCCGGTCTTTCATTTTAAATTTTCCATAAATTGTCTGAACACCGAAATGCTCCTGAACTCCAATAAAGAGACGATGATTTCTCACTTTTCTCTGGTCCCAATGGGCAAGTGCAGTGAAATAATACACACCGTTAATTCTATGCGATTTTGGAATGAGAATTGAAGCGAGTGTATGAAAGTTCACCCATTTGTATTTTTTAAGGTGGGGCATTTTTGAGATTGAATGATAGAAGTTAAATCCATCTATAAGCAGAATAGATCTTTCCAAGCTATCTCCATAATGAACAAACCCCGGCGCACAGGCAACCGGGGGCTTATGAGACTCTTTCGACTCATAAGGATGATATTAATAATATCGCTATTCGAGTATATTTCGTCAAGAAAAAAATTGCATTGTATGCGAAAAGAAGATGTATTCGGGTATATCAGCGAGAATACTGCTCACGGGTTAAGCCAGCCGTATTTCGTTTCGAGGTAGATGAGGAACAGGATGAGGAGAAGCATGAGGCCAACTACGGCTTTCAGCCAGGGGGAATGGAGCGGGTTCCACGGGACGCCGTCGCACTCGTCATCGCGGCTTCGTGCAAGGGCGGAAAGTTCCCTGCCGTACAGTATGGCCTCGGTGACAGGAAGCTGTGCGATCGCGGGCAGAAGAGACTCCGCAGAGGCAGGGACCCCCGAGAGGAGTGCCTCTTCACAGTCCAGCACAAGGGAGATTACCTGTTCGTGCAGGGGCGCTTTCCCGATACGCCGCGGAATATATGCCCTCGCCTTCCCGTGGGCGATGGAGGCAATTGTGTACGCCCCTTTCTTCCGGAAATAACATGTCTGCTGCTGGTAATACAACACCCCCTTATGGACAAGCCCGATCCGCGCCAGGGCGCGTTTCATCCCTTCGAGGTCATCCATGAGCCAGTGAAGATTGAACATCAGAAGGTGTCCGAGCATGGGGTCCCGGGGCGGGGTCGCAGCAAGGAAATCCACTGCCGCACCGTACCGGCCAGCCATGGCCATGGAGTCCGCGTACCGGACAAAGTACGCGCCGTTTGAAGCGTCATACATCGCAAGGTTTTCATATATTGACGCCGCTTCATTATACGCGCCCTCGTCGTAATGGCATTCGGCAATAAGCCGTTCGCACTGTACGAAGCGCGTGAAATCCTTCGCCTGCGACGCCGCACGCCGTGCCTGTTGTGTGAACCCGCTCTGATACGCGAGATAGGCGTATTCCAGGAGGGTGTCTTTGTCAATCAGCGGCATGTCATCATCGGAAAGGACGGGGAACTCCCCCTTCATGCTGAAACGGGCCATGCCGCGCCAGAGGCGGGTTTCGGGGCCGGGGGAATTCTCTTCATCAGCCAGGCGGACAATCTCGTCGAACTTTTCCGCACGGAAGAGGACGCGGAAGTACAGTGAACGGTATTCTTCAGTGTCCTCTCCGCATTCACCGGCTATGCGGAGCGCCTCCCGCGCATCTTCAAGGGCCCCTGCCACATCACCGAAAAAGTCAAGGGACTGGCGGGCGCTCTCCCCGTACCCGCGGGCGCGGCTGCGGAGACCGGTATCATCCCCCATTGAAAGAAGGATATCACGAAGTCCGCTCTGAAGTTCGTTGATTGATTTTTTCCGGGACATTTCGTTACCAGCCTTTGTGCGTCTGTATATTGTACGCACCCCATATATCACCCGCAACGGGGAAGGTATTTAAACTATGCTTTAATGACATTTATATTATATTCAGAAAAAATGACATCTCTGGTAATAATTGCCAGTTTTTCAATTTTTCCCTGGGCAATTAGCATTCTATCAAAAGGGTCCCGGTGGATTAATGGCAATTCTTTTACAGCATGGGTATGTTCCGATGTTATGGAGAGCACTTCAAAGGGTTGTTTTTCCAGTATCTCTTTAAAATTTACTGGAATGTCGATTTTTCCTATGGATTCTTTAATTCTTATTTCCCATATGGAGGCTGCGCTTATAAAAACAACATTTTTTCCATCAGAAATAATATTAATTGCCTCTCTGGATAAGGTTGGATTATCATCAAGCCACCAGAGAAGGGTGTGAGTATCCAATAAAACATTCATCAATCTGATACTCCAAAAGCCCTGGCAATGTCCTCCGGGAGTTCATCAAAATCATCTGAAATTCTTATCTGCCCTTTTAGCGCTCCAGGTGTCCGGGTCTCAACATTTTTATTATATGGAACAATTTTTGCAACAGGCTTCCCTGCTTTTCCTATAATGACTTCATCTCCTGATAGTACCCGCTCGATTAAAGCGGATAACTGAGCTTTTGCTTCTGAAATGTTTGTGATATGCATTGTATTTCCTCTGCCTATAGTCTAGTCAGACCAGACCACTTAGTCAAGAAAAAGTATAAAAATAATGAAATTGATACATCACCCTGCAATCATGTTTTCGCAACCAGTATGTCATACCACAACGGGGAAGGTAAAGTAAAAAAATTTGTCCGTTTTGATACATATACTACACTTGTGTATAGTGTATGTTTATTACAAATACCCAACATGACGGTACACCCTACCGTCCCGGCATTGACCGGTTTTCGCTGTACAAGAACATCTGGCAGCGGCACTGGCAGGGTTTTCAGGACGCATACCTGAAACAGTTCGGGGCGATATACGGGCCCCTGACCCCGGAGTCCCGGATGGAGGTGCGCAAGTTACTGGGCTGCGGCAATTACCGGAACGGTTTTCGGGCCTGCCGGTGCCCGGACTGCGGGACAACGCTCATTACCCCCTTCACCTGTAAATCACGGCTGTGCCTCTCATGTTACCGGAAGAAAATTTTCGGATGGTCGGTCCACCTTTCGCACATTCTGAACACCGGCCTTTCACATTTCCACGTTACCTTTACCCTCCCCGGCGAAGTGCGCGCACGGCTTTTTGAACGGCGATTTGACGCACGGCTGCTGATAAAAGCGGCGGCGGGGTGTTACTGGAACGAGCTCCGCACAAGCGCCGGGGAGACAGACCGCGCATGGAAGACCGGGTCAGTGGCGGCCATGCACACCTGCGGCAACGGCCTGAACTATAATCCCCATGTCCACATGATAGGAACACGGGAACTGGTACACACCGGCACCGGGGAAATACTCGATGTTTCGTTTATACGCTTCAAACGGATACGTTTTGCCTGGATGGATGACGCCTGCCGCCTGTTTGCGCGCCACGGTTTGTACAGCACGGAGGAGATTACCGCGATAAAGGAGCGTTACAGGAACGGGTTCCACGTCCATTTCAAGCCGGTAAGGGGCAGCGGAAACGACGTCCTGTTCCGCACCGCCGAGTATCTCGCCTCCGGGTACTTTCACAACAGCCAGATACTTGAGGTGAACCACGCACGGCGCACGGTGACCTTCCGCTATAAAAGCTGGCTGGACGTTTCCACAAAAGAGAAAACCTATTCCACAAAAACCATGGACATCTATGAGTTCATGGCGGCAATGCTCTTTTATTTACCGCAGAAACACCAGAAAACGGTACGCTATTACGGCATTTACGCCCGGGGGGCGGGACAAAAACTGGCATTGATGAGGGACGCCGCATGGGCCTGTGCAATCGCGCACTCCTTTGGCACAGACCCGGAAACGTGCCCCCGGTGCGGCGGCCGCATGGAAGTGTACGTGGTACTACAACACCGAGCTGTAAACGTGTGGCGGGCCCTTACAAAGACGCACCGGCTGTATAAGGGATATTTCATTACAATGAAGCGCGGCCCCTGAAAAACCCTGCTTTTTTTACATCTCATTACAAAATTTTTATTTGACACTATTTTGACCGCCCTGTAACGTGCGTTATACAGCGTTTTTCATTTCACGCAAATTTTTCCCGGTTTCGGGCCGCCGCAAATTT
>DAOSYC010000235.1:0-4985 GCA_035380905.1 Spirochaetota bacterium
GGAGATGTTTTCATTTTACAGAGAACAAGGCGGCTTCAGCCCCTTGTTGTTGTGGTCCTGAAAGAAATCCCTATGTCATGGAATTACAATGGGCTTCAGCCCGTTGTCCTGTGGGAGAAGAATATCCTGTCCTGACTGTTGCAGCCCTTTTCTCTATATGAGCCCTCTCCTGACGAAGGAGAGGGCGGCGCGGAGCGCGGGTGAGGTCAAAAAGGGCACATACCATGATCTGCAGTCTGCAGAACCATGAAATCACCCCTCCGGTTAAAAACAAAAAAATTCCCTTGACAACCGGGGGCGTCGCCCCCCACTGTTCAATTTCGAGAAGACGTGATCTCCAGAAGTTTCACACATTCCGCAGGGACCTTTCTTCCGCAATTGATTACCAATACTGACGTGTGTCATGCTGTTGTGCAGGGTCCCGGAAATACATTAAAAAAGGAAAAAAATCATGCTCCATGCGAATAACGTAACCCTTGCCTTCGGCAAGCGTGTCCTCTTTAAAGAAGCGAACATAAAGTTCAGGCCGGGCAACTGCTACGGTCTCATCGGTGCCAATGGCTCCGGAAAGTCCACGTTCCTGAAGATCCTTGACGGCGAAATAGAACCAAACGAGGGGGAGGTCATCAAGAACCCCGGGGAGCGCATCGCGGTGCTCCGCCAGGACCACTTTGCCTTCGACGAAAATACCGTTATAGATACCGTCATTATGGGGCACAGGGAGCTCTACGATGTCCTGAAGGAACGGGACGAGATCTATACCAGGGAGGACTTCACCGACGCCGACGGCATCAGGGCCTCGGAGCTGGAGGAGCTGGTTGACGAGATGAACGGCTATGAGGCTGAGACGGAGGCGGCAAAGCTGCTCTCAGGGCTCGGTATCGCGGAGGACCTCCATGAAAAGAAAATGAAGGAACTCGAGGGAGGGGAGAAGGTGAAGGTGCTCCTCGCCCAGGCCCTCTTCGGCAACCCCGACATCCTGCTCCTCGATGAGCCCACGAACCACCTTGACATAGAGTCAATATCGTGGCTGGAGGACTTCCTGTATAATTTCAACAACACCGTCATTGTGGTAAGCCACGACAGGTATTTCCTCAACAAGGTCTGCACCCATATCGCGGACATCGACTTCGGGAAAATACAGGTGTACGTGGGGAACTATTCCTTCTGGCAGCAGATGAGCGAACTCGCCATGAAGCAGAAGCGTGACGAGAACAAAAAGATCGAGGACAAACGGAAGGACCTGCAGCAGTTTATAGAGCGCTTCAGCTCCAACGCCTCAAAGGCGCGTCAGGCAACCTCGAGGAAAAAGCTCCTCGAGAAGCTGACCCTTGAAGACGTGAAGGCCTCCTCGCGGAAATACCCTTTCATCGAGTTTAAGCCGGAGCGGGAAAGCGGCAAGGCGATACTGGAAATAGAGGGCATCTCAAAAACCGTGGACGGTGAAAAGGTCCTTGATAACTTCAGCCTCCTTGTGAACAAGAAGGACAAGATCGTATTTCTTGCCTGGAGCCACATTGTACAGACGGCGCTTTTCGATATCCTTTCAGAAAAAACAAAACCCGACAGCGGGACATTCAAATGGGGGGAGACCATCACCACGGCGTATTTCCCAAAGGAGAACAGCAGTTTCTTTGACGCCGATATAAGCATCCTCCAGTGGATCAAGCAGTTTACCACCAATCCCGACGAGTCCTACGCCCGGGGGTTTCTGGGGCGCATGCTCTTTACCGGGGAGGAGTCACTCAAAAGCGTGAAGGTGCTCTCGGGAGGGGAGAAGGTGCGGTGCATGCTCTCGCGCATGATGCTTGCCGGGGCAAACGCCCTGATGTTTGACGAGCCCACGAACCACCTCGACCTTGAGGCAATCACCTCCCTGAACAACAGCCTCATCAAATATCCCGAGGTAGTGCTCTTCTCGTCACACGACCATGAGTTTATCAACACCATCGCCAACAGGATTATTGAGATCACCCCGACGGGGGTCATTGACCGCTACATGACCTTTGACGAATACATTGCCGACGAAAACGTTCGCAAGCTCCGCGACGAATACTATCACGGCCATGTAAGGATGGTGCTGTAGGGGAACCTTTTTTATACGGGGCGATATCAACCCGCATCGTGGAAATCCCCTTTAGGGGGAAACATGGCAGGCCCTCAGAAAAGCCTGCCGATGAGTGCCGGTACGGCGTTTTCGACGCGAAGCACACGTTCACCCAGTGAGACCCGCAGAAACCCCAGGGACTCCAGGAGTGAAAGTTCAAAATCCACAAACCCCCCTTCCGGGCCCACCACGAGGGTCACGGGGCCCCGGACGTCCCGCGGGCACCGGAGCCTGCTTTCGGGATGGGCAATGAGCTTCAGGGAGCCTTCGGCGAGTGCCGGAAGCTCGTCCTCCGCGAAGGGGCGGAAGAGCGTCTTTACGTATACCTCGGGCAGTACGGTGTCCCGGGCCTGTTCCATCGCGAGGACCAGCTCCCTGCGCAGGTTCTCCTCCTCAAGGAGGGGAGTGTCAAAGTAGCTCTTCTCCACGCGCCATGTTCTAATAAGAAATATTTTCTTCACCCCCATTGCCGCGGCGTAATGGAGGGCTTTCCGGAGGCTCTTCGGGCGTGGCATTGCCAG
Source organism: Spirochaetota bacterium (assembly GCA_035380905.1). Taxonomy (GTDB): domain Bacteria; phylum Spirochaetota; class UBA4802; order UBA4802; family JAGODF01; genus JAKQCH01. The sequence goes on from DAOSYC010000235.1 coordinate 2,629, forward strand.
TATCAATGTCAGTGGAAGGGGAGGGGGCGGCTCTTCGGTAAAACGGGGCTCAATGACCGCGTGGTCATGGTACAGTTCCGTTACCAGGGCCTCACCCATGAGGTCTCCGGCAATTCCCGCCCTGAGGTAGTCACCCTTCCGCGCCTTCAGCACGGAAACAAGGTGGTCAAAGCGCCTCCCCTTCAGGAGCGCCTTCGTGCGGGAGATGTAGTCTTCGGGAAACAGCAGTATCTGGTTCATGGGGCCTGCCTGAAAAAATAATATGCCTGAAACAGCGTTATCTGTCAGTAAAACAAATCCCTCCTGTTCGTCAAATAAAAATAGATATGTATACAGGGAATATCAGTCCTGTAACCGGCAGCAGCGGAATGGTTTCTCCCGCGGAGGGTGTGCAGGATGTAACACAATTGCCGGAGTATGTATAGTGATGTTATTCTTGACAAATGTATTGCATCTGTGTGAAATTGTAATCCCCATATCATCTATATAACAATGAAGGTATTACTATAGTGGAGAATTGTATGGATACCAGGAAAAAAGTACTCATAATCGGCGCCTCGGCATGCGGTGCGAAGGCCGCCTCCCGTATTGCACGGCTGAAGCCGGAATACGAGGTGGTGGTCCTTGACCGGGGGAACTATATTTCCTACGCGGCGTGCGGCATGCCCTATTACCTGTCGGGAAAAGTGCGTAACTTCGACGACCTTCTCAAAACCACCTACGGCCGTGTCCGTGACGCGGAATACTTCAAAGACCTGAAGGGCATTACGGTGCATACCGGGGTGAAGGCAGTGAGCATTGACCGCGCCTCCCGCACGGTGCAGGCGGAACATACCGTTACCGGTGAAACACTGTCCTATCCCTATGACAACCTCGTTCTTGCCGCGGGGGCGGCCCCGAAGGACCGGGGAATACCCGGTGCCGGCCTCCGGGGAGTCTATCATCTCACAAAAATGGAGGACGCCGCGGCCATAGCCGAAGCCATGAAGGAGCACGAAAAAGGTTCCGTGGTGATAATCGGCGGCGGATTCATCGGTGTCGAGGCGGCGGAGGCCTTCGGTGAACGCCGGTGGGACGTCACCATCATTGAAAAAGAGGGGCAGCTTTTTCCCGGGATGCTGGACTTCGAAATAGCCGCCATGATTCAGGAACACCTCTATGAACACATGGTGGACACCGTCCTGAACGCCGGGGACATCGCCATTGAAGGCGAAGAGGGGCGGGCCGCCGCGGTGCGGGCCGGAGGAAAGGAATACGCGGCGGACATTGTGATACTTGCGGCGGGCATAGGCCCCAACGCGTCACTCGCTGCTGATGCGGGGCTTGCCGTCGGTGAAACCGGGGCCCTCAGCGTGGACAGCCGCCTCCGGACAAATGACCCCGCGATTTACGCCGGTGGTGACATTGTTGAAAACCTCCACCTCGTTACCGGGGAACAGTGTTACATCCCCATGGGGTCAACCGCCAACAAGCACGGCAGGGTCATCGCGGACAATATATGCGGCATTGACTCCGAATTTCCCGGGGTCCAGGGGACCTTTGTCTGCAAGGCCTTCGAATACAGCGTGGGGTCCACGGGCATAACGGAAGCGGGAGCGAAACAGCGGGGACTTGACGCCTTCGCCTTTGCCGTCGCGGGGTTCGACAAGGCCCACTACTATCCCGACAGCCAGATCATGGCGCTGAAAGTCGTGGCGGAAAACGGCACCGGGCGGCTCCTTGGACTCCAGGCAGTGGGAAGGGGGGACGTCGCAAGGCGGGTCGATATCGCGGCCACGGCATTACGGCTCCGCGCCTCATTGAATGACCTGGCCCACCTGGACATGGCATACGCGCCGCCCTTCTCACAGGCCCTTGACGTGTTTGTTACGGCGGTCAATGTTTCGCAGAACCTCGCCTCCGGCATGATGCGCCCCGTGAGCGGTATTGCCACGAGAGAACTTCTGGACAACGACGACAATGTCCTCGTCCTTGACGTGCGCATGGAAAACGAATTCAGGCGGGCCCACATTGACAGCCCTAAGGTAATAAACATCCCCCTTGACCAGCTCCACGCCCGTCACGGGGAACTGCCGAAGGACAAAAAGATCCTCTGCGCCTGCCTCCTCGGCCTCAGGGGATTTACCGCCCAGCGGATACTTGACGCACAGGGGTTCCCCGAAGTGTACACGGTTGAAGGCGGCATGTTCCTCTGGCCCTGGAAGGATGAGTTCGCGTGAGATCGGCCGGGAGCGCTCCCGGCTCCGGCGCGGTAATTACGTTTCTTCATTGTTATCGCCGGGAACCTTTGCAACGTGGAGATATCTGTTTATGTGAGGAGGTGCATTTCCTCTATCGGGATTTGTTCCTGTGAGGAA
>DAOSYC010000236.1:0-4956 GCA_035380905.1 Spirochaetota bacterium
CTCACAGAGGTACTGGACTGTTGACGCGGTAACACTTTCTCCGGAACGGTTTATGGGATTTGTTCAGGACATTACCGCGAGGAAACAGGCTGACCATGATTTACAGGAAAGGATGAAGGAACTGCATTGTCTCTATGACATTTCCCTGATGATGATGGAGACGGATATTTCAATTGACGGGGTGTTACACCGCACCGCGGCACGCATTCCTGCCGCATTTCAATTCCCCGAAAAGACCGCGGCACAAATTATTTTTGAAAAAACCACATTCAGTTCTGACAATTACCGTGAAACAGAATGGATGATATCAAGCCCCATCATCATCAACAGGCAGCCTGCGGGTTCCCTGATTGTATGTTACCTGAATGACATTGAACCGGATGCTCCCTCCCCCTTTCTTCGGGAGGAAAAGCAGCTCATTGCAGCTATATCTGAACGGCTTGGCCATATAATACAGAGAATCAAATCTGAAACAAAACTGCAGCTCAGTGAAGAGCGGTACCGGTCCCTTCTCGAAAAATCACCGGCGGGTATTGCACTCGTAAATGATACGTTTCGATACACCTACGTTAACGATGAATTCTGCAGGATTGCGGGATACGAGGCTGATGAGATAATCGGTAACAACTTCTTTTTTCTTCTTTCGGAAGAAAGTAAAAATATCGCGATAGAACGATATCAGAAACGGCAGCAGGGCGAGGATGTCCCTGACCGATACGAGTTTACATTCATTAAAAAAGGCGGGGAACGCAGGTACGGAGCGGTGATTAGTTCAGTATTCACGGACTCAGAGGGGGATGTGTACTCAATGATACAGGTCCTCGATGTTACTGACAGAAAAAAAGCTGAAGACGCCCTGCTTATCGCGATACAGGAGGCAGATATTCTTCGCGAAAAAGCCGAGAAAGCGACCAGCGAGAAGGTGCTGCTCCTGCAGGAAGTACATCACCGGATCAAGAACAACATGAGCACTATTATGAGCCTTCTGGCGCTTCAGGCCGGTACTACTGATGATCAGTCCATTATCTCAGCACTTGAAGATGCCCGCAGCCGTGTACAGAGCATGATGGTATTATATGATAAACTGTACCGTTCTGAAAGTATGAATGAACTGTCGCTCAGGGAATATCTGCCGCCCCTTATTCATGAAATTGCCGGGATGTTCCCCTGCTCAGAACGGATTACGGTGGAGACGTTCATTGATGAAATATTACTGGAACCGAAAAAACTTTTTCCCCTTGGGATCATCGTGAACGAGCTGACCACAAACAGTATGAAACACGCGTTTACCGGAAGGGAATGCGGGGAAATCACTGTATCCGCATCATCAGAACACGGACGAATAATGCTTACGATACAGGACAACGGAATCGGGTTCCCGGAATCGATTCACCCGGACGGGTCAGGAAAATCCGGGGGCTTCGGAATCAGGCTCGTGGGCATTCTCGTGAATCAGCTGAACGGCAGTATCCGGGTTGAGAGAGGGGAGTTCACGAAATTTGTTATTGAATTTCCAGGATAGGGATTTCCGGCCTGATGCCGCTAACACGACAAGGGGTTAAAACCCCTTATTCTGTGAAAGATACAGTTTGCGTATAACAACCTCCTCCCCATGGGACATACCCTGCAGGTAAATGTACAGGGGGATGCAGAGAGGATTTCCTGTCAGGAACCGCTACCCACAAGGGGCAGTTCCTTTTCTACTTCAAAATATACGAGAAACTTTTTCCTGTCACCATGGTCCTCTGATCCGGAATAACGGCGCCGCAGTTTTTCAATTAATTCGCTGTTTTCCTCTTCCCGGACCTTTTTCAGATACAACCGTTTCCCATGCTTCCCGGGGCCCGATTCGATGAACATGTATGCGGCATGGGGATTTGACAGCAGGTTCGCGTGACTGAGACGGTCATTCATGATGAAGGCAATAGTTCCGTCATCCATGAAATGGGGACGCGCATACAATGCGGTATTGACCTTTCCTTCACTGTTTGCTGTTGCGAGTATTCCGGTTCCCGCGGTGTTCTCAAAATAATCTTTCAGTTCCATAGCATCTCCATGTTTAAAGTGTATCACTCATTCCGTATTATTGAGAATTGCACACAAGCCCTCTACATCTACAACCCCCTAAATCCTTTTACACTGTTTCTTCATCTGACACAGCATGTGCTGACGAAAGCCTTTCTTTCAGATCATCGGCAAGGGCCTTTACTTTCGCGGCATGATCAAAAAGCCTTTCGGCGCCATCGGAATTTGACTGGGTGAGCTCATTTACATTCGCCATGGACTTCGATATTTCAGATACCGCGTTGCGCTGTTCATCTGTGGCGAGACGTATCTCGTCGGCCCGTGTCATGGCGTGTTCCGCCTCACTGTTCACCGTAGCGTTTATCTCCTGCTGGCGGTCCATCTGGGAGGATATTTCGTTGATCATAACATTGATTGAATTTACCCCGTCAATGATTTTGCTTATAATTGCAACGGTCTGTTCAACGGTTGCGGTGCCCCGGGCGGTTTCTTCATTATTGATTTTTATATGGGCGTCAATTTCCTTTATGCTTGAGGATGTCTGGTCCGCAAGTTTCGAAACCTCATCGGCAACCACGGCGAATCCCCTCCCGGCGTCACCGGCCCTGGCTGCTTCGATAGCCGCGTTCAGTGAAAGAAGGTTTATCTGATCGGATATATCATTAATGATACCCACGATATTTTTCATTTCATTCGAGCTTTCAATGATCTTTTTCATGCTTTCATTCATTGAACTCAGGGACGATCCCCCTTCATTGGCGCGCGCGGTAATATCTTTCGTAACATTCAACGCGGTCTTAATGGTGGCCCCCATTTCCCCGATCATTTCCGTCAGTATCCGCATCTGCACAAGGAGCCCCTGCATCCTGTCAAACTGGTCCCGTGAACCTCCGGCGATATTATCGACCCCTGCTGAGACCTCTTCCACTGTGGCCATTATTTCCTCAGCGGATGCCGCCTGGCTCTGGGTGTTTTCAGTAAAAGAGGATGCCGTAACGGTAAGCTCCTGTGATGAACCCGCAAGGTTTGTTGAAGCATGCTGAAGCGATGCGAACAGTTCCTCGAGCTTTTCAAGATTGCTTTTGTTTTTTTCAGATTGAGTTTCTGCGTGGGCGAGGGACTGGTCTGTGATATTCATGATCACTATTCCGATTATAAGAACAACAATAAGGGAAAATGTACTATCGAGAGCGCCCACTGTGGCCGCCTTGAGGGAAACTGCATCCAAACGGCCCCGCACCATAAAATAAAACAACAGATCGGAAATAATAAAAATTGAAGATACAGCTATAAGGAAATAACGCCTGCAAAAAAGGATCCCCTGGACCTGTACCACGACCATAAAATAAATAAAAGTCGTATACCCCGCATATGCGTCCCGGTTAATCTTCGCGAGGAGTCCGGCGGTAACTCCAACAGCAACAATACCGGTAATAAAATTCGCAGCAGCAGCATATCTGCCGCTTCTCAAAATAAACATTGTTATGAATGCTGAAATGAACACAACCGCAATCACCACACCAGCCTGGAGTAATATTTCAGGAAGAATTATGAGAAACGCAAAAAAGAGAGCAGCCATTAAAAAAATAATTGTGATACAATAGTAAAGGAGGGTCCTCGCTTTCTTCTGCACAATAAATGATTTTTCCAGATATTCCGTCAGCATGTACTGTTCAAATCTTTTCATTTACACAACCTCCGCGGTACACACAACATACATTTTCCCGAAACTACTACACGTAAATATCATGAACCATCCTAAATTATATTTCAATTCATTTTTTATTTACCTATATGTATTTACGACTATCGGCAAGTCGGGTCGATATATCCCAACGCGTTAAAAGTTCCGCGACTCCCGGAGGTACAAGGTGGCCCCACTGGTCTCCGTTAATGATCCGGGCACGTATGTCCGCGGCGCTTATCCCCTTTTCCTCCTCCGGTTTCTCCCACAAAACATGGACAGAAAGATTCATTGACCGGAAATATTCCAGTTTCTTCCTGCCCCAGTCATCATATATTGTGAGAAAAAACACTCCCTCCATCGGCACATAGTACCGGTACAGTTCCGGCATATTCACCGGGAACGGCACAATTGAATACTCCTTTTCCGGTACACCCGCTTCTGACAATGCGCTTCGAACAAGGAGCATCCTTTCATAATATGTCAGGGGGTTCGCGGCACCCATACTGCGCTCCGGATTTTCAATTTCATCTTTTATATGGAGCGGGTCCGCATTGGTGATCCCCACAATGAGATGACCGCATAAATCCTTACCCGCAAGAAGGTATGTGAGGTGATCATTGTGAAGGATCTGAAACCGCCCGTGAATGATCCCCACCGGATATTTGCCGGTACCGCTCTGACCTGTCATTTCATTCCTCACTGAACCGCATAGGACTATACCGTCCGGGCCAGAATTTCACGTCCGCGGGAATGTCCCGAAGGCCCTCAAGCCGTGCCCTGTCGCAATGATTCAAAATCAGATACAGAAGCTCCCTGCCCCGCACCGGACCAAGGCATCCCGCGGCTGCGCTGACTTCATTGAATTTTTTCACCCCATCCCGCCTGACGCCCTCCCCGGAAAGGATGAGAGGCACTGTTTCCCCGGAATGCACAAGAACACTTCCGGCGGGTGTCGAATGATCCGCAGTCACCACAGTAAGAATATCATGACGCATTTTCAGGTCCTTCACCGCCCGCTTCAGGCCCCTGTCAAGTTCCTCGATTACATGTTTTTTCAGCATCGGGTCCTTCTTGTGTGCGGCTTCATCGGGAGCTTTCGTGTGGACATGGATAAAGTCATAGCGGTCAGAGAGGTCAATGGCCGTTTCCATTCTTTCAGCAATGTCGGCCCGGATGTCTCCGGTGTCCTGGACTTTCTTAATATCAAATCCCAGGTATTGTCCGAGACCGTGGTATACAATGCC
>DAOSYC010000237.1:0-4948 GCA_035380905.1 Spirochaetota bacterium
CGTTGACAACCGGAAAATCCGGACCTCCACAATAATGGAGGAGATTTCCATCGGGATAAGCCACCCCGCAATTGGAGAACTTATTTCCAACAAGTGGTCGTTTCCGGAGTACCTTACCGAGACAATACGGCACCACCACTCCCCCACAAGGGCGAAAGAGGAATACCGCGACCAGACCCAGGTAACATATCTGGCTAATATGCTCTGCGGTGTTGAGTCCCGGAAGTACGATTATTCCTATGTTGAAGAATCTACAATGGACCACTTCGGAATAAAATCGCCGGAAGAATTGATCAAGCTCCACGAGGATTTGAAAACCCAGTTTGACACGCACAGCAAAACGCTCTGACACGGGGAATCAGCATTTCGACAATGGGCTCATACATTCTTCAGGACACAAAAAGCGGCCATAAAACTCTCCTCTACAACAACGGCAGGGAAATCCGGATTCATTCTAAATACGATCCGGTCATGGAAGCGGAAAGAAGCGCGGAAGCATTTGACCCCGGCCGGGCGGATACAATTGTGGTATGCGGCCTTGGACTCGGATATCATGCCGCGGCACTTGTTGCCCGTTTCCCGGATTCCATTATTATTGTCATAGAAAAGGAGAGGGAAGTCATTGAACTTGCCCGTGCCGTACATCCTTCTCTCCTGGAAACCATATATACCATTCAGTCCCCCGGGGACCTTGACAATATTTTTGAAGAACTTGACCTGACCGGGTTTACCGGGTCAGCAGTATACTATCACCGCCCATCATACACACTTCATAAGGATTTTTATGACGGGATAATCGCTGAAACAGGGCGTTATATTTCCTCCAAGCTGAGCGACCTTCTTACCAGATTTGAATTTGAAGAGAAATGGATAGAGAATATTTTTTCCAACATACAATCTCTCTACACGTCAATACCGGTACAATCGCTCTTCGGAAAGTTTAAAGGATATCCGGGGATAATTGTCTCCGCGGGGCCATCCCTGAAAAACAATGTTGCTGGTCTCCTTACGGCAAAGGACCGGGCACTGATTGTGTGTGTCGATACAGCTCTGAAAATATTACTTCATCACGGGATACACCCTCATATTGTGATGACACTTGATGCCCAGAAACACAGTATAAAACATTTTCTCGGCATACCTGAAACTGACACAGTCCTCCTCGCGGACATGGTAAGTTATCCTTCAATCCTGAAGAACTACCGCGGCAGAACTATGATAAGCACCACAGCGAAATATTACTCCGGACGCAACGGGGTCATGCAGCGCGAAGCGACACCGGCGATTGAATGGATCGAAGCGTATGCTGAGCCTGTCGGAGATATTCAGTCAGGAGGGTCCGTCGCGACAAATGTATTTGACCTGCTCCTTAACCTGGGATGCAGCTCAATCATCCTCGTCGGCCAGGACCTTGCGTATACCGGAAGGGAAATCCACTGCAGCGGCACACATCACAATGAAAACTGGGTACCCGGTATAAACAGGTTCACCACGCTCGACGGCATCAACCAGGGAGTCATACGGAAGCGTAAAATCAAACGCATTGACGCCTTTGGAGACGGCAGCCCGGTTATCTCCGATTATGTATTCGACCTGTACCGCGGGTGGTTTGAGGATTCGGCGCAGAAAGTATCCATTGACGTTATAAACGCCACTGAGGGCGGTGCGAAAATACGCAACACCAGAGAGGTAACGCTGGAGGCAGCAATCCGGGAAATGCCTTTGCAGCACAGTACTCCGGATGAGATCATCAATAAGGCAATCACACGATTAAAGAAACCCGCTCCGGAAAAACTTCTTTCCGCAATTCAGGAGGCGGTGAGGGAATTTACGGAACTGCAGCAGATAGCGGAAAAAGAAAATACCGGAACTTCTTCATCGGTAACGCCTGAAATACAGGAACGCCTTAACACATTCGCCGCCGGAGAACTGCTGTCGCCGTTCCTGAAAAGGACCTTCGTATACCTTGCACGAAAAAATGATGTCCCACCGGAAAAGTCGACATCAATGATATACACCGATATCGTATCTGCCTCCGGGAAGGTAATCAGGATCCTGGAAAAGGCAGAACACCTGCTTTCAAAGCTGTAGGAATGAAAATCCGGTAAAGGAAAATTTCTTTTGCACAGGGAAACGCAGGTCATGGAATGCATCCCATTTCCGCGACCCGCATCTGTCCCTGAAAGGGACCGCATTTTCCCGGAGAAAGGTTCCACCTCTCTCCGGACCTCTCTCCGCTCTCAGGCGGGTCCGGATTTTGACATCCGTGTCAATCCGGACACTAACATCATCCTTGCTGTTAGCGAGAGCCTTGCTACGGCAGCTGCACTCACCACGGGCACTGCAATCCATCAAAGCGAAAGCACGTCTATTTACAAAAGGAACTCCCTCATGCCTCACAACGCCCTCCTGGCGATTCGGCACGGCAGCGCCTCCTGCTTCTTTCATGGGCTGCAGGGAGCGACCCCTATCCCCGGCCCTTTCCCCTTCAAAAAAGGGGCAAGGGGGTCCTGATAATATTATTTTCTCTTTTGATTAATATATGTACTCCATGCACACCTCCCCCGTTGCGGGGGAGGCCGGGAGGGGGTCGCGTTGCAGTCACTTCATGGAATGAAAAATATTTCAGGCGTAGAGTAGCTACCCCACCCTCGAGGAAACGGACTTCCGAGACGTGGCGCGTCGGGAAGGAGGTCCGTACGCGCCATGAGGGAGCGCATAAATTATTTGCATTGCCTCAGCCCCCGCGGCCAGCGGATCGCGACCGTCAGGAGGACGGAAGTGTCGGCGGAGTCATGGACGACGGGAGCCGACGTTTGTTAATTTTTCGATTTAAAAAGTATCGGAGAGGAACATCCTCCCAGGATGAAAAACAATGCAGGTATTGCATACATACACTTCACAGAACCGCTGTATTTAATGTGACATAATACTTCATTTATAAATAAAAAATATTTCACAACTCCACCCGCACACAACCTCTCTCCCCGTCCCACCGGACATTTCCGAGTGAATTGAGAAGAAAGAGCCCCCTGCCATGACGGCAGAACCGGTTTTCCTCACACAGCGGGTCCGGTAGGTCCGCGGCATGAAAACCCGCGCCTTCATCACGGACAGAAATTAATATTTTCCCATCGCGGTACTCTATGCGCACCGTAACCGCCGCGGATGGATAGCCGCAGTTCCCATGACATGGCATTGGTCAGCAGTTCATCCAATGCCAGGCGGAAGGTGTAGAGGGACTCTTCTGTGAAATGAGGGCTATTTTCGTTTGCGGATATTACCTGCTGCAGGGTGTGGTACCACTGCAGGGCATTTTGGAGCAGCAGGGTCGCTGCTGCGGGGGTGGAGGGGATTTTTTCGGTGAAGGATTTCATTATTTTATAAAATTTCTTTTGGCACTCATTTTATCATTATTATTTAAGCTTGATAAACTTCCCATTTTGAAATTTGTATTTTATTACACGCATCGGTTCGTTTTTGTTATCTCGTATATGAACGATTGCCATTCGGCTATTATTATCAAATTCAACATAGCTGTCATTATATCGACCTTTTGTAATGTATCGCAAGTGGACTCGATCGATTCTTTGATAACCGTTTAGAATGCTCCTCGCACCACGGCCAATATAATATTTATTCGGATCAAATACATCTACACCAAACCTGTCTGAAACTATAATAAATCGATTGATTAACGAAATTTTCCAATCAGGCTGTAGATTATTGACGGCTATTTTTAGTTTTTTATCTTGCTTTATCTCATAAATGATCATATTAGGAAATTTACTGTAGGGTTCTGATCTATCAAACGCTTCATATTTGAAAACGATATACTTATCTTTCACCAAAAATTCATGCGTAACATTATACACAACAGTATTGTTCTTATACGGATATGTTGTAATAACCATTTTACCTGAATCAATTATTTGATCTTTTATTAAGAATAAATAATAGTTATCGATCCCATCTCCTTTATCAAATTTTTTAAACGATTTACAATTAACCCACCCCAACCGGTTGTATTGCGTTCGTATCTTGTTCCAGCAATCACGATTACCATTATCCTTTTTTTCTGTTCTTCCCAGGAAGAATGCCAATTCTCTCTTTTTTGACCTGTACAGTATCTTCGACTTTTCAGTTGGCATCTCCCTGACCGCAATATTATTTCCGGTAAACATACCATACTCTTTCTCTAAACCAAAGGCATATCCCTGAACCAGTATCAACACTACAAAGCTTATCATAACAAAACATTGTTTATTATGCATGTTGCCTCCCTTCATTCATATAACTATCTTGGCAAAAGCCAATCTATTCTATTTACAATACCCTTACTTTTGCCATGAGTTCTTCCCCGGTCAGAATTATACAGACATCTATTCCCATTTATATTTTGAATTTCAAGACGTGTTCTCCCTGGTCGATTAATAGGGTCTCGTACAATATATTCCATTACTTTTCCGTTTGCATCATACTTTGCACCTACAATTGCTGCACTATGACCAGTATAGCGGATTGGCACTATATCATTATTATCCAATGCGTTATTAATTTCATTCATCCTGGAATCAAAATTCTCACTTGTTATATCTTCAGCTTTATAATAAAATCCCAATGCTCTTGCTGCGGTTCCCCACACAATATCAGGCGAAGCATTGGCATATGCTCCAGCTAAATCAAATTTTGCATCAACTCCATACGGGCCGCTTCCATCTTTATTGTAATGCAAATCAGCCATTGAATATACTGAACCGACACAACCAGAGTTACTCCAGTAGTTTTCTGAAGGGATATAGCTTCTGCTTAAATCAACATATCGTTTATCCCCATCAACCACTAGAACACCAGTAAGTACATAATCATTATTCATTACCAGATTGTTGTAATCCTTCTGGAAAACATTAGGTACCACATTTCCTGACACTCCAATAATTTCCTTTGT
>DAOSYC010000238.1:0-4941 GCA_035380905.1 Spirochaetota bacterium
TTTTTGAAAGCACTTCAATGTAGCTGATCTTCAGTGCTTCATTTATATCTTTCAGCGCGTCAAGAAATGCATCGAGGAGCTGTTTTTTCGTATGAATGGGTATCATCGTGTTCCCTGTTGATATGCATTGTATGTAATGAAGATAGTGCACATGCTGACCAGATTGCAAGCAATTAATGGTGACTTCTCCCCTTTCGTATATGTATATTATGAATAACCTGTATAAAGGAGGTAATGACATGGCAGCGCGGAAAGGTGCCGGAAGGAAGAAGATGCGTATTGAGGGTATTGCGCCCCGGGTAAAGGGAAAACGTATGCCCCCGGGCGATGAAAGCCTTACGGAATCTCTTGAGGCGGTTATGGAGGAGCGTAAACGGCTTGAGCGCGAGGCGGAGCTGAGGAAAAGCCCCCTTGATGTCAATATAGAGGAGGCCCGGAGGGCTGCCGATGAAATATCCCTGCTTGAGCGTGAGATTGAGGAAAAGAGAAAGCAGGAACGTGAGGCGGAATTGCGGAAAAGCCCACTTGATGTAAACATAGAGGAAGCCCGGAAACGTGCCGATGAAATATCTCTGCTGGAACGTGAGATTGAAGAAAAGAAAAAACAGGAACGGGACGCGGAACTCAGGAAAAGCCTTCTTGAGAAAAATATTGAGGAGGGGCGGAGGCAGGCGGATGAAATGTCCCCGGTGGAACAGGAAATTGAAGTAAAGAAAAGGGAGGAGAGGATCGCGGAACTCAGAAAAAGCCTTCTTGAAAAAAACATCGAGGAATCCCGGAGGCGGGAGCTGGAACAGTCCCTTCTTGAAGCCGAAATTGAAGCGAAACATCACGCTGAACGGGAGCAGGAGCTGAAAAAAACCCTCCTTGAAGAAAATATTGAAACAGGGCGCAGGGGACAGCTCCGGTAGCAGGGGAAGGGCTTTTTTGACCCCTCAGATGATTCCCCTGTTCTTTGCCAGGGCTATCATCTGCTCGAAGTTCGACGCGGGAGGGGTAAGGCGTTTCCCTTCCTCCTTGTCCGCGAGTGTGAGCGCTCCTGAGGGGCACGACGGCACACAGAGGCCGCACCCGATGCAGCGGTCGTTGTCCACGAGTATGAGGCCGGTGCTGTCGCTGAGCGTGAGCGCCTCCATCTGGCAGCGGTCAATACATGCGCCGCAGCCGGTGCAGAGGTCTTCATTGGCGACGGCATAGTGGTTGCTGAAAACCGCCTCTGCGGGTTTCGGGAGGAGCTTCAGGCCCGCAAGAACCGCGCAGCAGTCCCCGCAGCAGTTGCACATTCCCGCGGGGTTCTGTGAGGTGCCGGGCTGGATTACCAGTCCCGCTTCATTGCATTCCTTCACTATCGCAAGGGCTTCCTCAAAGGAAACCCGGCGTCCGATGTTGTTGTCAATATAGTACTGTCCCATGGAACCGAACATGAAACATGCTTCAAGGGGCTTACCGCAGCTCCTTTCCAGGATGCCTTTCTGCTTACGACAGGTGCATTCGGTCACCACAATGGGGCTGGACTTTTTCAGTATTTCCACGGCATCGTCAAATGACGCCACGTGCTGTTCCGGGGTGACTGACTGTCCTATGGGTATTGTCCGCAGAAAAAGGCCCGAGCTTTTGGAAATTGCTTCATTAAATGCTTCATGAAAATATTGTTCAAGGAGCTCCGCGATGCGGGGGGTCATGGAGGGGGTGCTGAACTCCACAAGGCCGTGCATAAAGGGGATCGCGCCGTACCGAACAGTGTCACCCTTTCGGAGCCGGAAAAGAAGCCCCCGGGAGGCCATGTCCTCGGCCCGGTCCTGTATTTCTTCAACAGGCCGCTCCAGGCGGGCGGCAATCTCCTCCGGGGTTTCCAGCTTCGGGGAGAGTTTCAGGAAAAACCGCGCCTCCTCTTCAGTGAATATCTCCCGGAGCAGTTCCAGTTCCACGCCGGATTCCGCCGGAGGGAAACCGAGGGAGTAGGTGTCCAGTGTCTTCTGCAGTGTCCTGAATATGTTGTCTGTCATGATGTCCTCCATTTGCCGTATGACCGGCTCCATTGCGCAGTGTTATATCGACCCGCGTTCCTGTGCCATTCTTCCGTACATGGCGAATATATTTTCCGGAACATCGGGGACTGTTTCTTTCCGCACCATGGCAACCGCCGCCGCGGGGCACCGCTGTACGCAGAGCCCGCATCCAATGCAGCGTTCATTAATAACGGCATAGGCGTTTTTGCCTGGTTTTGCCGCGGCTGCGTCGCTTTCCCGTATGGCGCCTACCTGGCACCGCATCGCGCAGACGCCGCACCCGGAGCATAGTGACGCGTTAATTTCCGCCCGGTAGGCGCTGTGTACTTCCTCCGCCGGGCGGCTGTATGATTTCAGTATCCTGAACAGCTGACAGGAGTCGCTGTCGCACATGCACATGTTGGTGATTTCCTGCGAGTTGGTGCCGAAGGGCACCAGGGCCGCCTTTTCACATTCATCGAGTTTCGCCATGAGCTCATCTTCTGTGAGTTCCCGTCCTATACCGTTTTCGATGTAGTACTTCGCGGTGTATCCGAAGGTGAGGCAGGTTTCCAGGGGACGGGTCACGGTGTTGCCCTTTTTCATCTGCTCCACGCGGCAGATGCAGGGTGCGACGGCGTAGGGCCCTTTCCCTGACCCGCGGACAAGGCTGCGGATGTTGTCGTAGCTTCGTACGGTATCTTTCTGAATAATTGAGGTGTTTACGGGGACCACGCGGAGCTGCTTTGTTTTCTTTCCCTTCCAGTGATGCGCAAACATGCCCTCGTAGTAGCGGTCGGCGAGTTCCGCGGTTTCCCTGTCGATGGTGTTCACGTGCCATTCGTAAATTCCCATTATAAAGTTCGGCTGGGCGTACAGGGGCCCCTTTGATGTGCGGACCCGGAACAGGAGCCCTTCCCTTGCCATCTGTTCAATGATTTCCGCCGCCTCCGGCTCATCCGTCCCGAGGCGTCCCGCGATTGCGGCAACGGGCTCCGGCATGGCGGTGCAGGCAAGTGCCGCCCGGGCCTGCTCCGGGGTGTAGAATTTCCGCAGAAGTTGTATTTCCGCCCCGTCCCGGCAGTCCGGAAATCCCGCGGGCATTGCGTCCAGGTGTTCTTTCAGTGATCTGTAGAGTGCGTCGTTCTCCATGGCCGGGGTCTCCTGGCAGGGGATATTGTGTGTATTGGCACGTATTTCATAATAATGTATAGATGGAGTATGATAAAGTCAATATATTTATAGCGATACTATGAAAAAATATAAAAAATCATTGCCGGTCTTTAATAAGATGTTGTATATTGTTGGTGGCGCATAGTGCAGGGCAATACACACGGAGCGGGGTAGATATGGCGGTATCATCAAAATCAGAGGCGCGGCGCGACCAGATACAGCGGGCAGCGGAAAAGGTATTCGCGCGGAACGGGTTTCAGGAGTCCACAATCTCGGACATCGCGAAGGAGGCGGGGCTTTCCGACGCCACAATCTACGAATACTTTCCCTCCAAAGAAGAGCTTCTTTTTTCCATACCGGGGGAACTTACCCTGGAGGAAAAAGACAGTATCGAATTTCACCTTGCCCATGCGCGCGGCGCCGGCAACAAGCTCCGGAGCCTTATATATCACTACCTCTGGTTCTGGCAGAGCCACCCTGACTATGCATCGGTGGCACTGCTTATTCTGAAGCAGAACCGCAAGTTTGTCGATACCGAAGCGTACCGCATAATACAGGAAACCTACCGCATGATCCCTGAAATTATCCGTGAAGGCATTGCCTCGGGGGAATTTGACCCCTCCATACGGATCGGCGTGGCGACGTCCATGGTGCTGGGGGCCATAGAGCATATGGTGGTGCACCGGCTCCTGCACGGAAAGCCCGATGATCTTCTGGACTATGTGGATTATCTTACGGATACTGTATTGAGGGGAATACAGAAACAGGATTCAGCGAAGGATGTCACCGTTCATGTGACAGTACATGCTGACGGGAGCCATTCGGTGAAGTAGTATATATGCGTTCTCTCCCGTAACACCCCCCAAACCCCCCGGAGGGGGGCTTACAGGGATGATATATAATGAGGTATGGAACGGTGTTCCATAGAGTGTTCTACTGAATATCGCCGCGCTGATTGAAGGTATAAGGTTTTCCGGCCTTATATGTCTTCTTTTTCAACCGCAGTCTGCCAATTCTTTTTGTGTAGTTTTTTGCGAGGACCCCTCTTTTTACATGGCCTGTTGCATGGAAATCAACGCTGTCCCTTCCGGCCTGAAAGGTGTAACCCTTAATTTTCTGGTCACGGGCAAGATATACTGACTTCGGGGTTCCGCCATTCGAGAAAATAATAAACTTTTTAATGGCAATGGATTTATTTCCCGGCATTCCAATCAGGCGTTGGGTTCCCCCAAGGTCAATACGGGCGAACATGCCGTTGTCATGGAACGCGACCCATCCGCCTTTTGGTACATAGAAGTTGCCGTACCGTGAACGCAGTGTTGAGGGCTGCTGAAGATATCCGCCGGTTACTTTCCCGTCCTGGGCGAAGTACATACTTTTGTCCGGCGCGAACACCAGGGTCCCTGTGCTGCCGAGACGGTAGGTGAACGTATCTCCGAGGGTGCCTGATTTTATGGCGCCATTGGGATAGAGTGAGACCCTCGTGCCGCCTTTCATGGTGACCTTCCCGCCTCGTATTGTGAACTGTTTGTTTGTCTGCAGTTCTTCAGTGCCTGCCCACAGTATTACCGGGGCAATAAGAAGCATTGCTGACAGTGCAACGAGTACTTTTTTCATTAACGTGTCCTCCGAAAAAATTTTTGCATTATGGGAAGAAATGTCATGTTTTGTCAATTTCTTTTGACGTTTTTCAGGTTTCCGGCCCGGAGGGAGGAGGCTGCATCGGGCATAATTATTCTGGACAAAACTGCAAACATCCGTTATTATGTATGCTAATTAT
>DAOSYC010000239.1:0-2348 GCA_035380905.1 Spirochaetota bacterium
TTCAGGGAAATATCTGTACATATCAAAGTTTTTTTAATAACATCATTATTACTGTTATTCTCATGTACGACATTTCTTCTTGAACAAAACATTGAAAATCTGAAAAAGCTTGAAAATTCAACATACACTTTGAAACAACAGATTATTATAGAAAATAAAAAACTCGAACAAGGCCAGCGGGTTAAGTTATATATTAAAACAAATGATGTTTCTGTACGTGTATATGCATATCCCGCGGAAATAGATTTTTTAAAATCTCAAAGGCTTCTTATACTACAAATGTTTGATGCCGATTTTAAAAACGAGCAGTTTGATAAAAATATTTTCCAGGAGAAACTTTTTAATATAGTTCAGCCTCAATAATATTTATTAGCAGAAATAGTTACAACAAATATCATTATAACACAGAAAAGGTATTATTATGTTTTCCGGACTTTATACAGCCATGGTTACACCCTTTGCAAACGGCAAAATCGACTACGATGCTGTAAAAAAAATTATAGAAATGCAGATCAAGGCCGGGGTTGACGGCATCGTTCCCATGGGAACAACAGGTGAATCCCCTACTGTTTCCTTTGAAGAGCATAAGGAATTTATTAAGGAAGTAGTATCAATGGTGAACGGCCGGGTAAAAATCATTGCCGGAACCGGCTCAAATTCAACAGAAGAGGCGATCTGCCTTTCTCAAAGTGCTGAAAACAACGGTGTTGACGCACTTCTTCTGGTTAATCCATACTACAACAAGCCCACACAGAAAGGGCTCGTGGCACATTTTGAGACAATTGCCCGTGCAGTTTCAATTCCAATTGTGCTGTATAATATCCCCGGAAGGACCGGGGTGAACTTTCTTCCGGAAAGTGTATTTGAGCTCATTAACCGTGTCCCGAATATTGTCGCGATCAAAGAAGCTACCGGCGATATTGCCCAGATGATGCGTGTTATTGAGCTATGCGGCGAGAAACTTACACTGCTCTCAGGTGATGACAATCTCCTCCTTCCGGTTCTTGGCATTGGAGGGAAAGGTGTGATTTCTGTTCTTTCAAATCTCATCCCTGCTGATATTAAGAAAATTATTACCTTATTTAATGAGGGAAATATTAACGAATGCCGCAGTTTATTCTATAAACTCCTTCCCCTTTGCCGGGCAATGTTTTTAGAAACCAATCCTATTCCCGTTAAAGCAGGGATGGAACTCCTTGGATACTGTTCCTCTGAATTGAGGCTCCCAATGACTGAAATCAGCGAACAGAACAGGGCTATTTTGCGAAAATCACTTATTGATTATGGTATTTCATTATGAAAAAAATAGCGGTATGCGGAATAGCCGGCAGAATGGGCCGCGCCATAGCCATGAACCTTCTTGACAGGGGACATCGGCTGGGGTCCGCATTCGAATACGACAAATCGCCTTATATCGGCACGGATGCAGGTATTCTTATCCAGAGAGACCTTCTAAACACCCTGGTATCGCCAATTGATGAAAAATATTTATATGATGTTGATGGCATAATTGATTTTTCATCCATAGAAGCAAGTCTCTCGCTTCTGGATATTGCAAAAAAACTTAAAAAGCCTCTCGTCATAGGCACTACCGGCTTCTCTGACCAGCAGAAAATTCTGATCGAATCAGCAGCCGGAGAAATACCTTTGGTTTTTTCTCCAAATATGTCAGTAGGTGTAAATCTGCTTTTTAAATTAACAGAAATAACTGCAAAAATCCTGGAAAATGAATTTGATATTGAAATTTTTGAAGCCCATCATCGAAACAAGAAAGATGCCCCCTCCGGAACAGCCCAACGGCTTGTCGATATAATAAAAAACTCTGTTAGCGAACTCCATAATGCGGACGAAGTATACGACCGCTCCGGGATAACAGAGAAACGAACAGACAATGAAATTGGGATATCCACGCTCCGTGGCGGTGATATTATTGGTGAACACACGGTGTACTTTATCGGGAATGAGGAGCGGCTTGAACTTACACATAAAGCTGCAAGCCGCAATACATTTGCCCTTGGTGCTGTGATCGCAATGGAGTTTCTGTTTAACAAGCCAGCAGGTTTTTATTCAATGTTCGATGTACTGGGGTTTTAAATGGAATCTCAAAAGCCTGACGAAAAAAACAACAAGGAGCCTTTAAAGGAATTTAACGAAAACCCTTATGACCCCGGTAAAACAAAACCGGAAGATATTATGCGTATTTTTTTCGTCAACAATGTACCAATTATTCCTGTAACATCAAAAAGTGGTTTACTGATCGGGATATTACGAAAAGAAGATTTAGTCTCTGAATTAAGCGATATTGAACGGGTCCGGCAGCAAAAAACAGATCAGTTTATTTCAAAATT
>DAOSYC010000239.1:2448-4906 GCA_035380905.1 Spirochaetota bacterium
GATATGGATTTCTATTATGAAAAAGTACCACTAATGAACAAAGATGAGAAACTTGGATTTCTTATTTTTTGTGATACACTTAACGCAATGCCCTCTTCACATGTTCCTGCTGATGACTCACTGAAGGATAAACCGTTGCAGGAAAGACTTGATTTTCTAGAGCGAATGATTATAGTGGAAACTCTAAACGACTGCGATCGTGACCACGGAGAGGTCTGCAGCAAATTGAATATTTCAAAACAAAATTTATTGAAAAAAATCAAAAAGTATGATATTAATTATTGATCAGCTTTAATACTTAAAAAAGTGAATATTTTCCTTGACGTAAATATTAATAGTATTATTCTTGATTTAATAGCTGTTTTACCTCTTTACCCCGAAACATTGACTTAGATGATTTTGACATTGTTAAATAAATTTAAAATCAATATAACAATTATTACATACATTTAAATAACTACAGCTTGCAGAAAATCCTACATGTATTATCAGCGAGACTACAGCATTGATTTTACATTTTGTTCATTGTCTAAATATATAATTTCTAAATAATTTGAAACTTACTTTCGGTATACCTATATTTTCCCTGTAGTAATAATTATCGCGTTGTATCCCTTGTTGCATTATTCCACTCCGGATAACCGTAAGGCAACAAGCTGTCTGAATCTGCATTTTCCCGGCATTCCAATTATTGCACTGCAGCATAAATGGCATGCTCAATGTTATATATCATCTTGATATACTACTATTAAAATAATTTAAACTTGTAAAGGTGTATTATGGGACGAATATCTGAAGCATCAAAAACCGCTGGAAAAACAAGAAATACCTCTTCATCCAGCAATGGTAATGGTGAAACTGCCGCCAAAAAGAATAATGGTAACGGGGCAGAGCAAAATGGCGCATACGAAAACCGCCTTGATCTTGCTGAACTCAAATCTAAAACGATAAATGAGCTTTTTAATCTTGCAAAAGAGATGAAGCTTGAAGGCTTATCCGGGTTTAAAAAACAGGACCTTATATTTGAAATATTAAAAGCTCAAACAGAGCAAAACGGCTTAATTTTTTCCAGCGGTGTACTGGAAATATTAAATGACGGATATGGTTTTCTGCGGTCAACTAATTACAATTATCTTCCCGGTCCGGATGATATATATGTATCCCCTTCTCAAATCAGGCTTTTCGGACTGAGAACCGGTGATACGGTAACCGGTCAGATCCGCCCTCCGAAAGACAATGAACGGTTTTACGCACTACTGAGAGTTGAGGCTGTCAATTTTGAAAATCCGGAACATCTTCAGAGACGTTTTTTCTTCGACAACCTCACTCCGCTTTACCCGATGGAACGGCTCTATCTTGAAACAACTTCAGACAATATTGAAATGAGAATTGTCAATATCGTAACACCTATTGGCAAAGGACAGAGGGCGCTTATTGTTGCACCTCCCAGAACAGGAAAAACTATTCTTTTGCAGAAGATTGCTAATTCCATTACTACAAACCATCCTGAAAGTGTCTTGATTGTTCTTCTCATTGATGAACGTCCTGAAGAAGTAACAGACATGGAAAGAAATGTTAACGGTGAAGTAATATCTTCGACATTTGATGAACCAGCATCACGCCACGTTCAGGTTGCCGAAATGGTTCTTGAAAAGGCAAAACGTCTTGTTGAACACAAAAAAGATGTTGTAATTCTTCTTGATTCAATTACAAGACTTGCGAGAGCATATAACCAGGTAGTTCCAACAAGCGGAAAAATTCTCTCTGGCGGTGTCGACTCAAATGCCCTTCATAAGCCGAAAAGGTTTTTCGGAGCTGCACGTAATATTGAAGAAGGCGGAAGCCTTACAATACTTGCAACTGCACTCGTCGACACAGGAAGCAGAATGGATGAAGTTATTTTTGAAGAATTTAAAGGTACCGGTAACAGCGAGCTTCATCTTGACAGAAAACTTGTTGAAAGAAGAACGTTTCCCGCAATCGATATTAATAAGTCCGGGACCAGGAAAGAAGAATTACTGCTTGACGAAGAAGAACTTAATAAATTATGGGTACTTCGTAAGGTCATTTCAGCAATGAGTCCCGTTGAAGCCATGGAACTTCTAATTGAGAAAATTCGTGCAACGAAAAATAATAAAGCCTTTTTCAAGGCAATGAATACAAATGCATAGAAGTGAGAGGAGATAAATTATGAAGCCTAAAATTCATCCAGATTATGAAGAAACAATTATTAAATGCGCATGCGGATTTGAATTAAAAACAAAATCCACTGTTCCGGACATGCATGTTGAGATTTGCTCTAATTGTCATCCATTCTATACGAAAAAACAGAAGATAGTGGACAGTACAGGGCGCGTTGAAAAATTCAAAAAGAAATATAATATTAAATAATACTATTCACTGTGTAATATCTACACTATGGTCAAGTTTTAACTTGTGTAGATATTACACAGTGGTA
>DAOSYC010000240.1:0-4882 GCA_035380905.1 Spirochaetota bacterium
ATTATAGATGATAAAAAAGGGGCACGATTCTGCAGGGATACACACATTCCATATTTCAACGCGCTGCTTCTTCCAAGAATACTGTATCTTTCCGGCATACTGCATCAACCGGATTATCTCAATGCCCGTTCAATAATTGCATCCACCGGAAGATACTCTCAGGAAATACGCAACTATGCAGAAGAATGCACGTACAATGACATCAAAAAATTCCTTCCTGACTGAGTGAAGAACCTTTCATTCAAGATACATGTCAAAAAGAGCAGAAATATACTTCGGCGGTGTAGCAAGTAATGCCAGCCCCACCTCCCTGTTGTACTTTATTCCAAGCCCCTTTCTGACCGCATCATACGCTGCTTCAGGTGACTGCCCCCTGCGGTAAGTACGGGTGGAGGTGATAGCGTCATACGTATCTGCTATGGCGATAATCTGCGAAAGGAGATGTATTGTATCTCCGCTCAGGCTGCAGGGATATCCCGAGCCGTCAAGGCGCTCATGATGATGGTGCGCAATCTCTGCAATATCCTGAAGGGATGATATTTTACTCAGTATATCAAAAGAATGGACCGGATGTCCCTTTATATAACTCCACTCAATGTCATCGGGCTGCCCGTCTTTATCAAGAATTTCATTGGGGATACTTACTTTTCCCGCGTCATGAAGCAACCCTGCTATTTCCACCTTGTTCACTTCATTCCGGGGAAGGCCTATTTTCTGGGCAAGATATTTTGATAGAACAGCAACCCGCGCCGAGTGACCTGCGGTATACTGATGTTTTGCATCAATAACCCGCGCAAACAAACGCAATACATGATAAAAACCGGACATACTGTACCCGTCAAGCATGTTCGAATCCTCTTCAAGCATCGGTATATTCACATACTGTTTCTTTAATGTAAGAAACCTTGTGGAGGGTTTTCCCGGAATAAGGGTCTTCTCTTTTACCATTTCCAGGACAAGTTCCATTATTTCCGGATTAAAGTGAGTGCCGGTTTCATGGTGGATGATATCGAATGCCTGCTCGGGGGTAAGCCTGTCCCTGTCGAGACGCGGTGTCTGCAGTGAATCGAGACAATCCACTGCACTGAGAATCTGTACTTCTACCGGTATTTCTTCACCTTTGAGTCCATCGGGATAACCGCTGCCGTCCCATTTCTCGTGATGCCATCGTATCCACAACGAAAGGTCTTTTAGCTCGGGGAGTGAGGCGATTATTCTGCTTCCAAAAATTGCATGTTTTTTTATTAGATCAAATTCCCAGTCCTTAAGAACATCCCTTTTGGAAAGAAGTTTGATGTCCACGGCGATTTTGCCGATATCATGGAGCAGCCCTGCGTAATAGAGGCTTTGAAGTGTTTTCTGCTGTAATCCAAGTTTTTCACCAATGAGCACACAACCTTCACCAACACGCATAGCATGCTGATGCATTGGATAGTCCTTAATATCATACTCAAGGACAACACCCATTGCCTCAAGACACTCATTGAGAATCATGCTTCTATCTGTTTTTCCGGTGACAGTCATTATCGCGGCCCGTGAATACCTGTATATTTTTATCACCTTTATTGTGCTGCTTGTCAAGCAATTACATAATTATTCGCCTGGCATCACGTATAATATACAACATACACACGAAAAAAGGAGGCGATAATGGCCTCCTTTATATTTCTAATAACGTATATACAAATCCAAGCAATCCTCAAAAGAGAACCCGCGATCTTTGTATGTGTGTCAAAGAACTTTTTTCAAATCAACTGTCGTCACACTAAAACTCATATAAATTTTGGTCAACATATTTTTAATTTATTTCTGTATTTTTTTATTACGTAATATAAATATATACTATTCATTATCTGCGAAGTTCTGGCAGCCGTGAAACAGGTTCAATATACCCCTGCTGCCATTAATCCCTGTTATAATGCAATATTTTTTGTCCATTTCGTGAATTATTATTGACGGCGCAGGAAGCGTGGAGTATATTGATATTGGTCGGACCATTGAATCATTATACCTATCGGGAGGCTTCGCGGACAATGACATCGCCAGCAAACATTCTCACTCCGGTCAACAAAAGCAGGCTCCATGAGGAAATTGTACTGCAGATTCAGGAAAAAATCATATGCGGCGACCTGATGCCGGGTGAGAAACTGCCGCCGGAGAGGGAGCTTGCCCTTGGATTGAATGTAAACCGGGCTACCGTCAGGGAGGCCCTTAAAAAACTTGAAATGCTGGGCCTTGTAAAAATAAACCATGGTGACGGAATTTACATACAGGACTATCTCGAAAGCGGAAACCTTGAACTGCTGAAAGCAGTGATATATGGTAATACCGGCAACACAATTGATATTATATTACAGCTGCTGTTTATCAGGAGAATTCTTTCGCCGGAAATTGCTGCCGTCGCCGCAAAAAACCGTTCCAACGCGGACCTTCGTGACCTGAAGCATGTAATAGATGGAGGAGAATCAGTTCCTGTTATTGATGCTGACATGAAGGTTCACCATTATATCGCCCGGTCAAGCGGGAACATTCCCTACATTTTTATCCTTAATTTTTTTAATCAGATTTTTCTGGATTACGGTCATCTTTATTTTGAAGATGAAAACAACATGATTCATTCCAGGAAATTCCATAATGATATTTACAAAGCCATAGCTGACAGAAACGAAAAGAAAGCAAAAAAAATCATGTATGACGTCCTTGCGTATACAGAAGAACAAATACGGAAGAAAATTCAGGCCGTGGAATAATATTAGTTTCCTGGTCAATATTTCTAATTCTATTATTGGAGGATTTACCAATGGAACGTTTCATTGAAAAAAAACAGACTTCAGAGTACGATATAATCGTTATCGGAGGCGGAATAACCGGGGCAGCAGTTGCGTATGACGCGGCATCACGGGGACTTACAGTAGCGCTCCTCGAAAAGAACGACTTCGGCTCAGCGACATCCTCTGTAACCTCCAAACTCATACATGGAGGGTTGCGGTACCTTGCGACCATGGAATACGGTCTTGTACGTGAGTCCCTCAGGGAACGGCGCACCCTTGAAAATATCGCCCCGAACTTTGTGTATCCCACTCCGATGATGATTGCGACGAGTAACGCAAAGATCAGCAATAAAAAAAGTGTGCTGAAAATTGGAATGATAATGTATGATATACTTTCATTTGATAAGAAAAACACATGGGACCCGTCCAAACGAATTCCCTGCCACCGCACACTCAGCAGGGAAGAAGTTGTGTCGCTGGAACCGAACGTGAAAAGGGAGGGGCTGACGGGAGCAGTCGTGTATTATGACTGTGCAAGTATTTTCCCCGAACGCCTCACCCTGGCTTTTATCAAATCCGCGGTGAAACACGGCGCCCATGTTGCGAATTACAGCAAGGTGGAGGAATTTATTTTCAATGGGGACAAAAAGGTTACAGGTGTCCGGGGAAAGGACCTCCTCAGGAACAAATCGTTTGAAGTTACCGGCTCCCTTGTGGTAAACTGCGGCGGCCCCTGGGCTGATATTATTCTCGGATACGCAAGTAAAAACATCCAGGGTGAACAGCTCCGCAGGTCGGAGGGAATCCATATCATCACGAAAAAACTCATTAACTCCCACGTGGTGGGATCAATTACAAAAGACGGAAGACATTTCTTCCTCATTCCATGGAGAGGGCATTCCCTTATAGGCACCACTGACAAGGAATACATCGGCAATCCCGATGATTACAAAGTCACAAAAGAAAGCATTATGGAGCTCCTTGATGACGTGAACGAATCATTCGGCAACGGCCGTCCTATACAATACAGTGATATTTTGTACACCTACGGAGGCCTGAGGCCCCTGGTTGAAGACCAGACTGCTGACGTGTATGAATCCTCCAGAAAATACGAAATCTATGACAACGAGAAGGACGGTTTTGACGGCCTTATAACCGTGGAGGGAGGGAAGTACACTACAAGCAGAAACCTGGCTGAGAATGTTGTTGATTTACTTGAGAAAAAAATTAACCGACCCCATGGAAAGGTGATAACCGATAAAGAATACCTTGCAGGTTCTGAAATAAAGGATATGCACGCATTTATGCAGCAGTTCATACTTGAAAATGTTGACTTTCCGGAAAGTACCCTGGAGTATATAGGGCGGATTTACGGAACGGAAGCGCCGAAGATCCTTGAAATCGCACGTATGAAAAAGGAGTACGCCGAACCCCTTAATGCTGATGGTGAAATGCTCGCGCAGGTCATCTATGCGGTGAGGGTTGAGATGGCAAAAACATTGATGGATATTGTTTTCAGGAGAACAGGAATATGCAGTCTTGGTAATCCGGGGGACAACGTGCTTCTTAAAGTGGCAAAAACAGCAGCAAAAGAATTGAAATGGACCGCGGCTCAGATGAAAAAAGAACTTGCATCGGTAAAAGCCGCACTCGCAATACCGAAATAACATATACGAACGCATAATATACGTGTGCCCCCCCCGCCGGAGGCGGGGAGTAACATGTTACATTCGTATACTGTTCAACAATACAGTATTTATTCGACATAGCTAAGAAGTTGCAGAAAGTTTAAAACTACCTGAAAAGATATGCAAGGGGGAATATATGACAAAAAAAAATAATGAATTTCAACCGGATTGGACTGAGACTGCACCTCCGGAAAACAGCTACCGCTCAATTTTCAAGTGGGGAGCACCTGACGGCTTTAAGCATCCAAATGCAAAACTTTTTAAAGAGCTGAAAGAAACATTCGGGCTTTCAGATGCACACTTTAAAGGTAAGCAGCCGGAAGGAAACGAAACCGTAACATTTAAAAAAGCTGTGAAACTGTCAAAAACACAGGTCCGCAAACTTGCATCGATTGCGGGAGAAGAGAATATAAGCTCCAGAGA
>DAOSYC010000241.1:0-4779 GCA_035380905.1 Spirochaetota bacterium
GCAAGCTGAAACCAGAACAATCAAAAACAGTGCGAAAAGTGGTTTTCTGATTTTACTGTTCATTACATGCTCCTCCGGTAATTTTATTATTTTATTCTTCCTTCAGAAACTTAATGTGCCATAATTCTCTCAAGGAAGATCGGTTCCATGAAAATGTTTTTTAATCATTTCGGTTCCTGTGATTACATAGTACTGTAACTATGGTGATTAAATGAATATAAGCCGGCATTGTGAATATACACATATGTGATTCACGTGGAATGGCAATACAGCATGTTGATGGGTTTGTCAATCTATTATTGACGGTTTTCAGGTTCTGCGGGTATTTTTTTCGAAAGGACAAAAGATAATTAATTGTATGTTGTATTTTGCATATCCCCCATTCGCTGGAGGCGGGAAAAAAATAATGCTTGAAAAACCTTATTCACCTGAACAAATAAAATTGTTTGTTTTAAGAGTGACAATGAATATAAACATCTATTGATTCAGCCGATAAATACAAATCATAGTACAGTGATTGGTATATAACAAATATTAAGATACTTGACGCAATGGATGTAATATTGGTAGATTATGGTTACTTTTGGGAGGTGTACAATGAATGCTGTAAAAAAAACATTTAATGAGATACCGGAAACAATATCTGTACCGAAGGAGTTTATTAAAAAGAAAGGGGAGATCATCTTTATAGTTGAAGATGATGTCGAGCCTGACAAGTTAAAGACATTGAAGGATTTCTATGGTGCAATCCCGGATTTTCCTGAAAGGTTCCCGCAGGGGGAATATGATAAAAGAGATGAGCTATGAAGTTTCTCCTTGATACAAATGTGTGCATAAAAATTCTAAAGGGTAATTCTCAGAGTATTTCCCAAAAGATTGAGACAATAGATCTCAGAGATATTGTGATACCCTCAATTGTTCGGTATGAACTTTTTTATGGAGCCTATAAAAGTAACAAAAAAGAAGAAACACTGATAATTTTAAAGGAATTCCTCGGATGTTTTAGTGATGCAGCATTTGATATGTATATCTCTGATGTATGTGGTAAAATAAGGGCCGATCTCGATAAGGCAGGTACCCCAATAGGGCCATATGATTTGCAGATTGGAGCTATCGCTTTGGCTAACAACTACACACTTGTAACTAATAATAAGCGGGAATTTTCCCGTATTGCGGATTTAATAATTGTAGACTGGGAAGAAAATCCTCATGTACAAAAATAAAAGGAATTTATCTTGTAAAAGCTTTCCTTTTGGTTAAGTACGCAGTTGAACTGTTATAAAAAAAATAATGCTTGAAAAATACTCTCCCCAAAATTATCTTAATTATACCATCAAAAATAACGAAATAATATCATGGACCCGAAACAGCGAGCAGAATATATCCGTAAGGCCAACGAACTCTTTAATAAGGGAGATATCGACCGGGCCGCGGTGATCTTCGAGAAGACCGGCTACAAGGACGGCCTCACGAGGGTGGGGGACCATTTATACTTCGACAAGAAGCAGCCCCTCTTCGCGTTCAAGTACTACAAGATGGCGGGATGTAAAGAGAAGGTGGACGAGATTTTCGCCCGCATGGTATTTGCCCTGGGTAAGCTTATCAGAAATGAGGACGTAACGCCTACGGAAGAAACAAAGATTACCCTTCCGCCCCTCAGGGTGTCCCCCAAACTGAAAATCTTTGCCGAAGAAATCCTCCGCCAGCATGGGGAGTCCGTGGACTCCTGACCTCAGGGAACCAGCCCTTCGTATTCATCAATACACATCAGTTCAATATCCAGCAGCCGTGAGAATGCCTCATGGAAGTCGTGCTGTCCCGTGGTGAAAAGCCCGTGGCCGTAGACGATGGCGCCTCGCCGCCCCGTCACCGCGGGAGGGAGGGTGTTGCAGAGCCCGTACCGCCCCGTTCCCACTTCCCCCGGCACCACGGGGATGTCGTTGATGAAACGCTCCCGTGTGCATTTGATGTGGCACTGGCCCCTGTTTTCGCAGTCCTTTTTATCGCAGAGCATTGACATGATCACAGAGAATTTCGGGTGCCCGTGAAGTATCGCCCTGCTGCCGCCGCGGAGATATATCTCCTTGTGGGCGGAATATTCGCTGGATGCCGTCACCGCGGCGCACGATGATCCGTCAACGGGGCAGGGGTCAACGCATCCGGGAAGCTCATCCAGGGAGCTCCCTGTCTGGGAGATGTAAATAGTATCATCGGTACGGTACGAGATGTTCCCGAAAAATGAGTCCACCAGCCTGAAGTCCACCACGAGGCGCCCCGCTTCCGCGATGGCGCTGTATATCGACCCGCTTTCCGTGAAGGGCCCCTGCTGCAGGTCCCAATGTTCCTTTTTCCCGTGCACAAAAGATTTATATGCCCCAAGGGCAGTATCCCGGAGTTCCCTTTCCGCGCTGTCGCGGATGCCGTTGTAGTAAAGGTCGCTGAAGAACTTCACGTACGCGGAGAAGCAGATGGAGCTGAAGGTGATAAAGGCCTGCTCCGGGCTTACGGTGCCGTAGGTGACGATGCCGTGGCCGCGCACGAAGGCCCCCTTGCGCCGGCGGAGCGCGGAGAGTATGATCTCCGGGTCAAACTCCGGGAGGATCGGGATGTCATGGAGGAACGTGCGCGTCTCGCTGTCCTCGGGGCGGATTGCGCCGGTGCCTCCGGGAAGTCCCGCTGCAAGACGGTCCAGTATGGAAAAGAAGGGCTCCGCGGGGCGGGCAAAAAGGATGCTGTTGATGTTCATACCGCCGATCACCTTCTCGATGACCCCGCGCGCGTCGTCATCGCGGTTCCATTCAAGGCGCGCATCAAGGCCGCCTATCAGGGGCGCCCCGCTGTCGCAGAGCCCCTGCGCTGTCAGTTTATTATCATACTTCTCTAAAAGCCGTTTCATACCAGTCCAAGCTCCCTGCGTTTTTCATCAAGGGGCATGCCGTTCCCGTCCAGCCCCCGCACATAATAGTAGTCCCCCCGGGCGCGCAGAAAGTCCTCCCTGCTGAGGGGGGGCACCTCGATCCCGTTTCCGGCGCTTCCTCCCGTTGTAAAGAACCGCTCCG
This sequence comes from Spirochaetota bacterium, assembly GCA_035380905.1. Classification (GTDB taxonomy): domain Bacteria; phylum Spirochaetota; class UBA4802; order UBA4802; family JAGODF01; genus JAKQCH01. The sequence goes on from DAOSYC010000241.1 coordinate 3,060, forward strand.
GAAGGTCGTCGTCCGCGGCTGTGAAGCCGTTCATCGCGTTCATGATACGCTCATGGAAGTAGATGCGTTCCCCCGCCCGAAGCAGGTCCTGGGCGGTGGCGGGAATGCCGGTGACCCCGTGGTACGCCCGTGAGAATTCCTCCAGGGACGCCGCGAAAAAGAGAAACTTGCAGGCGGTGAGGGAATCAATGGCGGCATTGAGGTCCTCGCTCAGCTTGATGATACGGGCCTTCCCGCTGAAGGTGAACCTGTCCGTGGCAACGGGCTTCCGCAGAATCTCATGGGAAATCGGATACGCCCTGAGGTGGCATCCGCCGCGGGTTGAGGTGATATACGCCAGGGCCATGCCGTACGCCCCCCGGGGGTCGTAGGCGGGGAGCTCCAGCTTCTTCACTGAGATCGACGCTTCCGGGTGTCCCTTTGATTCCGCGTACCGGTACGAACCTTCTTTCAGCTCATTGCCGATACCGGTCCCGGCGGCAATGTCTTTGAGGAGCGCGAGGAATTCCTTCGGTGAAAGGCGCTGCCCCGAAAGTTCCTGATAGCAGGCGACGGTAGAGGCGGCGCTGATGGTGTCCATCCCGGCCTCGTTGCAGATATGATTTGCTTCCATGACTGCGTCAATGTCGCTGTTCATGAGGAGGGCGCTGAAGTGCGACATGGTCTCGAATTCAGGTATGCCGGCGCCGTCCTCTCCTTTCTTTTTACAGAGGATGTGGCACCCCATGCAGCCGAACTTTTTGGTATGATACCGCTCTTTGTACTTCCAGGCGTTCATGGCCGGGGCATTGTCGAAGTAGGTCTCACGGAAATTGTCCGTGGGCATCATTCGACGGCTCGATATCAGGTCGTACAGCGCCCCGGTACCGAAGTTCGATATTCCCAGCTCCCCTTTCAGGATGGGAGAGGCCGAGGCGAGGCGGAATATTTCCTCACGAGCGCCGGCAAGGTTTTCTTTATCAAACACCTCCGTCTTCCGGCTTCCTTTCACCGTGAGGAACTTCAGGTTCTTCGCCGCCATCACAAGGCCCAGTCCCCCTCGTCCCGAAGTGTAATGGCCGTCAATCATGATGCAGGCGTACCGCACTCCCGCTTCTGCCGCGGGCCCGGTAATTGCGACGGACGCCGTGGTGTCCATTGTCTCCATGATCTCATGTACTCCGAGTCCCCGGAGGTGTGCCGCGTCAGCGAATTCCACGCCTTCCTCAGTGATGTGGATACCGCATACAGTATCACTTTTTCCGGTCACAGAAATGCCGTCAAGGCCCGCCCGTTTAATGAAGGTCCCGAGCCTTCCTCCCACGGAGGTGTCCCCCACGGTCCCTGTGAGGGGTGAGCGCGACATGATTACCATGCGTCCCGAGGTGGGGGAGGCGGTGTCCACAAGGGGCCCCGGAAAGAACAGGAGCGGCATGTCAGGGTCGTCCCATGAACGGGTAATGTGAGGGCGGAGGTAATACCCCGCAAGGCCCTTTCCGCCGATCCATGTTTCGTATAGTTCCACGGGCGGTGTTTCAATGTGCCAGGTTTTTGCTGTTAAGTTTATATGAAGTATTCTGCCGTGCCAGCCGTACATGAAATTCTCTCTTCCATTATAAATTCCGGTATAAGTACTGATACAATCGATTAATTCAGGTTCCGGTAGTGTATATGAGTAGTATATCAGGAAAACTATGTAGCATCAGGTAGTATTGTACGTCAAGAAGGTAATTTTTGCGAA
>DAOSYC010000242.1:0-4761 GCA_035380905.1 Spirochaetota bacterium
GCTTCTTACCGTTATTGTACTTCTCGCCTACCGGCTCTACCGGACATCCGTTCCCGGCGGCAGTTCAGTTTCAATTTTCCCCGGGAAACATATAACGGAGAGGAGGCAGCGCGTCGCCGCTGTGACACGGCATGATGTACAGGAGAAAAGGGAAATCCGCAAACAGGGTGACCAGGAAAACAAAAAGGACATACCTGACCGTGAAAACAACACAGTCGCCGCCATGGAGAAACGTGTCAGGATATATCTTCTCCGTGTGGATGAAAATTCCGGGCATACTTCACTGGTTCCCGTGACCAGAAAGGTCAGCGGAGAGGACCTGCTCAATGAATCGTTACAGACCCTCATAAAGGGGCCAACCCGCAGCGAGGAAAACCGCGGCCTTCTGAGTGCCGTTCCCGGCGGCCTGAGGCTCCGGAGCGTCAGGACCAGGGGAAGCATGGCGCTCCTTGACTTTAACAGCGCAATTGAACACGGCGCGACGGGGAGCATACTGATCAGCCGCATTGACCAGATCGTGTATACCGCGACGCAGTTCCCGAATATTACAAGCGTAGTGATCACAATAAACGGTACACGGAAGCATTTCATAGGGAGCGACGGCCTTTCAATAAACGGCCCCCTTCACAGGAGGAATTAAACAATGCTTGAAGTTGAGATAAAATCCCGCTGCGGCGACATTGCCGGAGTGGAAAAGAAAATAACTGCCATGGGAGGAACTCTGGAGAAAAACCGGAGGGAGTCCGATGAATACTTTAACCATCCCGCACGGGATTTCGCACAAACTGACGAGGCCTTCCGCATCCGTACCGCGGACGGGAGTTCGTACCTCACCTACAAGGGGCCCAAGCTCGGCACCACGTCAAAGACCCGTTTCGAGGAGGAGGTGTCCGTGGGCGACGGGGACGCAATGCGTACCATTCTTGATAAACTGGGGTTCCGGAGCGTGCTGACAATACGGAAAGAAAGAAAGCTTTACCTCCTGAAAGGAATTGAGGTGTGCCTCGATACCGTGGAGGGGCTGGGGACATTCGTGGAACTGGAACTGCAGGGGGAGGATAAAGAACTGCTGGAAGGGAAACTCTTTGCCCTTGCGGGGGAACTGGGCCTCACGGAGTTTGAGACCCGTTCCTACCTTGAACTGAAGCTCGGCATCAGCTCAGGGGCGCGGTAACTTACCGCAGTTTGTAGCCGTTTTTACTCAGCGCCTCGAGGACACCTTTCTGCAGTGTGTCAATATCTTCAGGGGCGAGTGTGCGGTCCTTCGCTGCGAAGACTGTCTTCACTGATACGGACTTCATTCCTGCCGGGATGGGGTCTCCCTCATAGATGCCGATTACATTGACAGAGCGGATATACTCTTTGCTGCTCTTTTCTATCACGCGGCATATATCGCCCCCGTAGGAACGGCTTTCCGCGAGGACCGATACCTCAAAAGGCACATCGGGGAATTTCGGCAGCTCCCTGAATGATGAGTCAGCAGTTTTGGCGCTGAAGCAGATGTCCATGTCGATATCGAACAGCGCGGCGCTTCCCTTTATATCAAAGTTCTTTGCGGTTTTCGGATGGAGTTCACATATCATCCCCATAACTGTTTTTCCGGTTTTAATTAGTACACACCTGCCGGGATGCGCGTAGGCGGGCAGGTCCGTTGTGGCCGGTTCCATGGTGACACCCTTGATTCTCAGCTGGTCAAGGAGCACCAGGGCTGTCCGTTTTGCCTCGTAGAAGAGCGGGGCGGCGGGGTTCTTTTCATATACAATGCCGGCAACCCGGAAATTTTCAACTGCCAGTTCCGGGTCGTTTCTGTCCTTTTTAAAATACACTCTACCCATTTCAAAAATACGGAAGCTCTCATGGTAGCGCTGGTTCAGTGTGATGTTGGAAAGGAGGTTCGGTATAAGGCTGCGGCGCAGTCGGTCCTGTTCCACCGAAAGGGGGTTCCGGAGACGCAGCTCTTTGTCCTCATTGGTGCCGGTACGGTTCAGCAGGTCCTCCCCCACGAAGGAGTAGTTGCTTACCTCTATCATGCCGCAGTCCCCGGCGAGGACATTTTTGATGCGCCGCTCATAGAGCCGCTTCGTGTTCACATCAGGGGGGCTGCACGGCACGAGGGGTGCCATGGGGGGGATGTTGTCATACCCGTGAATGCGGCCAACCTCCTCGACGATATCGTCAGGAATGGAAACGTCCTTTGTCGCTCTGTATGAAGGGACAGTGATATGGAGCGCGCCGCTGCTGTTTTTCACCGTGAACTGCAGGGCCTCAAGGATAGACACGATCCTTTCGTCCGGGAGTTCCTGGCCGATCTTTTTACGGATGAAATCTGTATGGGTTTCAACATACACCGTTTCCGGTTTTTGAGGATAGGTATCAACGATTTTTGTGACCGCCTCCGCTTCGGGGATCAGCATCTTTACCAGCTCATAGCAGCGCACAATGGCGTGGGAGCAGATTTCCGGGTCAAGGGACTTCTCAAAACGTATCGCCGCTTCCGTGCGGAGGTTGTAGCGTCCCGCGGTTTTCCGGATCGATACAGGATTGAAGTTGGCCGCCTCAAGGACAATTTCCGTCGTGGAGTCGTCAATTTCGCTGTCGCCGCCCCCCATGACTCCGGCGAGGGCGATCGCGGTTTCGCCGTCGGCAATGACGATGTCTTCGGCGGTGAGAGTGTGTTCCTGGTCGTCCAGAGTGGTGAGGTGCTCCCCTTCCTTTGCCATGCGGACAATGATTGCCTTACCTTTGAGTTTCTTCCTGTCAAAAGCGTGCATCGGCTCACCCAATTCAGCCATGACATAGTTGGTGATGTCAACGATATTGTTGATGGGGCGCATGCCGATGGCGGTCACCGCCGCTTTCAGCCAGTCAGGGGACTCTTCAATGCGGATGTTCTTTATATAGAGCCCGCAGTACCGGGGCGATGCTTCAGGATTTTCAATAATGACATTCAGCTCCTCCTTCTGCGTGAAACTGTCCGCGAGGGACATGTTCACGGGGTGCGTGAATGTTTTTTCGTAGAGCGCGGCGATCTCACGGGCAAATCCCGCGTGGCACCAGAGGTCCGGCCTGTGGGTTATCGATTTGTTGTCGATCTCAAGGAGTATATCGTACCAGTCGCTGTACAGTTCGCTCATTGGTGTTCCGAGGGGGGTCGATTCCGGGAGTATCATGATGCCGGAATGGTCATCGGAGAAACCAAGTTCTCTCGCGGAGCAGAGCATTCCCGAGGACTCCTCGCCGCGTATCTTCGCCTTTTTAACAATGAATTCCTCGTTGAACTGCGTTCCCACCATGGCGAGGGGGACGATATCGCCCTTTTTGTGGTTCGGGGCGCCGCACACTACCCGTATTGTCTCACTGCCGGTGTCGCAGTCCACAAGGGTAAGCTTGTCGGCGTCGGGGTGTTTCTTCACATCGAGAATCTTCACCGCGATCACCGTTGCAAGGTGTTTGTTCATGTACTCAATGCCTTCAATCTCGGCGGTGGACATGGTGAGGCGGTTCATGATGTCTGCCGGGTCAAGGCCTTTTATATCAACCATTTTGGATATTATATTCAGTGAAAGCCACATGGTGTTACTCCGTTATTAGTTTTTCACGAGGGATATTAGCCGGCCCTCAAACGGCACTGTTACGAGTGACATGTTCATGTCAGAACTGCTGCACAAAGCGGATGTCGCCGCTCTGGAAATGGCGGATGTCATTGATACCGTACCGCATCATAATGAGACGGTTCAGGCCGAGGCCGAAGGCGAACCCTGACCACTGGTCGGGATCAATGCCGCCGTACCGCAGTACATTCGGATGCACCAGCCCGCATGGAAGGAGCTCCACCCATCCGCTCTGCTTGCAGACACTGCAGCCCTTTCCGTCGCAGATGAGGCAGTGGATGTCAAGCTCGAAGCCGGGCTCCACGAAGGGGAAATACCCCGGACGGAGGCGTATGGTCACCTCGCGGCCGAATATCTTCGAGAGAAGCACCTTCATAAAATAAATTAAATTTGACACCGAGATGTTCCGGTCCACCATCATCCCTTCCACCTGGTAGAAGGTGTTCTCATGGGAGGCGTCCGTGGACTCATACCTGAATACCCGCCCCGGCCCGATTACACGGAAAGGGGGCTTCAGGTGGTCCATGCCCCGTATCTGGATGGCGGAGGTATGGGTCCGCAGGAGGTTGCCGTCCTCGGTCCAGAAGGTGTCCTGCATGTCCCGGGCCGGATGGTGCTTTGGAATGTTCAGCGCTTCAAAGTTATAGTAGTCAGTTTCCGCCTCGGGGCCGTCAAGGACCAGAAACCCCATGGAGGTGAAAATGTCTTCAATTTCATACTGTATTTGAGATAACGGGTGGAGGCGGCCCCGGTAGACATCTTCCGTTTTCGCGGGGGAGGAGAGGGTCACGTCTATCCAGTCCTTCTGCAGGAGCTCGGAAATCCCCGATTCCTGGAGTTCCTCCTTCCGTGTCTCCAGAAGGGTCTCAATTTCACGCTTGATTTCATTGGAGAGCTTCCCCACAGCGCCGCGCTGCTCAGGTGAAAGTTCCCCGAGGCCCCGGAGTATCTGTGTGAGCTCTCCCTTCCGTCCGAGAACACGGATGCGGATTTCCTCAAGCTCGCCGGGGGAGGACACCTCTCCTATCTTTTTAATTGTGTCGGAATGAATGGCTTTGAGTTTGTTTTCCATTGAATAATACCACCACTAGCTGCTGTATTTCCGGTGAGTACCTGTTCATTACAAAAGCGTGCTGCGCCGCGCGCGGGG
>DAOSYC010000243.1:0-4757 GCA_035380905.1 Spirochaetota bacterium
TGAACACAACGCCTGAAGAAGAAATTCTATATTATTTTATCATGGCCAAGCAGGTGATATTGTTCTTTATATTATACAATAATCAATATAAAATAGTGTATTATTTTTGTCATCAATAATTTACCTTCATGGTTTGAGTTAGTCGGGTAACTGGAGAGGAATTTCGTATGTAAATTCTGCCCATTCCCCTTCTGCTGAATCTGCCTGAATGGTCCCCCCATGGAGCTGAATAATATTCCATGAAACATAAAGGCCGATTCCCGAACCTTTTCTCTGCATAAGGTCCGGGGTGTCTATCCGGGAGAATTTACGGAAAAGAAGTTTCTTTTTCTCCTCCGGGAAACCGGGTCCTTCATTCCTGACGGATACACGGAGGACCGTGTCAGTCATTTTAATGGAAATGGTGACGTTGCCCCCGTTGTTGCCGTATTTGACCGCATTGCCCACAATGTTGACCGTCACTATTTTCATAAGGTCGGGGTCGCAGATAATTTGTACAGGCCCTTCGGGAAAATGTGTTTCCAGGTGGATATGTTTTTCCGATATTTGAGGTTCAACAAGTTCAATAGCAGGTGACACGATATCCTGTATGAAGTTTGTTTCCTGTCTCTTGAGTGTCATGGACTGGTTTTCGAAACGTGAAAGGTTCAGGTATTCCATGCTGAGGTTGTGAAGATACTCGGCTTTTGATATTATTCGATCAATAATTTTACCATGTTCAGGGTTTAACTCTCCAAAATATCCCTGGCTGAGGGTCTTTGCTATGGTAATGATGGAGGCAAGGGGGCTTTTCAGCTCATGTGTGACAAAACCCAGCATTTCCATATAGGAATTGATTGCGTCCTGGAGCTGGTTTATGCGGTACGCTTTTTCCACTGCCTGGCTTAACCGTTCGGCGATTGAAAGATGAAGCCGTACATGGTCTTTTGTATACGCACCCGGTTTCCGGGAACTGCGGAACAATAGCCCCACGGGCCTTCCCTCAACAGAGAGAGGGCAGGTCATACTGGATTTCACACCTTCCCTGAGGAGGAGACGGGTAGATTCACTTCGGGGATTGTTTTTGTAGTATTCATCCAGGTTGTTGATTATCCGGGGGTTTAATGACTGGAATACTGTTTTTAAGGAACTTCCCTGGATATCAGCAGCATATCCCTGTTCCAGATAAAGAGGGGAGTAATTTGCTTTCGCGAAATAGAGGCGCATCCGTTTTCCGTTTTCTTCGATAAACGCAACACCAATTCTGTCACAGGGAAAAATTGACTGGGTATTTGAAAAAAGGAAGTCAATGATTTCTTCAAGAGAATTCCCCGCGGCAATTTTCTGATTAACATGGTCCAGTACAGTTTGCTCGTGTTCAGAAAACCCTGCATCGGTACGATAATTGTCCGGAGAGGGAAGATATACCAGGTTTACATTGTTCTTTTCTCCCATAAAACAGCTCCTCTGAATAAAAGAAATTGAAATTTTGTTAATTGTATCCGATATAAATACTATAGCTGCAACATATACAATGTCATACAGGTATAATCCTGCCCGGATACGGCAGAAAATTATTTCCCGGTGATTTTAGTAATATGTAAAATGGATCACAGGACAGGACATATTACAATAAGCTTTTTGGATGAAAACCACATACAATGAAAAAACGTGTTAAAAAAAAGGGTTTTCCTTTCGGGATTTTCTTTCTTCTTCTGTTTTCATTATTGCTTCTCGGCTGTATGATTTCAGCAGGTTATTTTTATTTCGGGGTAAAAAATGAAATAGCAGAAGTTGAAACCATAACAAAAAAATATTCAACAACACTGGCGGAAGCGTTTACCGACGTTGCCGAATTCAGCTACAGGTATAAGAATTACGGAAAACTTACAACGTTGTTCAGGGAAAAAATCCGGGACAATTCCATTGATGAGGCGTTTTTCGTACTCGCTGACGGCACTATTGTTGTTCACTCAAATCGTGATGTCGAGCGTGAGCTCCGGGGCAACATTATAAATGATGAATTCGCCTATAATATTGATATGATTATGATGCCTCTCAGACGTAAAGAGAGGGCTATACAGTTTAACGAGTATAATATTTTAAATAAGAGAGTTCCGTTTAACCGGCTCGAAAAAAAGCTGATCAGGAAATATTTATATAAAAATATTTTTGTTAACGGCTGGCTCGTGACAAAAGCGGTATTTGTCCAGACACGAAGATCTGAAGAGCCTGTGGGGACCGTGAATTTTATTCTGGGTAAGGATAAAATTTATTCCCTTATTTTCAGATATATTAAAGAAGTGAAATATATTGCATCTGCACTTGGAATCTTATCGTTGCTAATAGCATTGATTGTTTCAGTTATAGTGTTCGGGCGATACAGAAAGCTGTACCGAATAATAGAGCAGCAGGTTGCCGGGGATGCCGGGGGATTGGCTGCGCATGGGGCAGGAACTGCAGCGGGCGATATAGTGCCGGCAGGTTTCGGGGATGATACAGCGGCGCAGCCCGTTGATGAATCATTACTTATTGCAGCTGATGCAGGTCATGATGAAGATACTCCGTATCAGGCAACTGAACCGGTTCGCCAGTACCGTGAAGAAATTCATTTTGATGTGCAGAAATCCGTAAAAGACGCGATACCGGTGAAAAAAAGAAGGGGAAGGTAGTATTCGATGATTTTCATTGAACATAATGAAACAGGAAACGGTGAAATAACCGTTGTGTCCCTCGGCGGGTATCTTGACAGTCAGACAAGCCCTGATCTGGAACGATACGTAGATCAGCTTCTTGGGAAAAATAGAAAGTATATTATATTTGATGCCGAAAAACTGGAATACCTCAGTTCGGCAGGGATTGGCCTTATCCTCTATCTCCATAAACGTATTGCGGGCAGTATGGGTGTGTTTGTGTTGTGCAATCTCAGAAATGAAATTACAACACTGTTCGGGATACTGGGGTTCGATAAAGTCCTGACGATCACCCGATCCCGGGAGGATGCTGAGGGGATAGTACTGAAGCATATTCAACTCGGGACACATCCCGCACCGCTGGCTTCTGCTGACGGCGATGAAGGGATAACGGTTCGCATTATTGAGGATGATGATGACGGTAGCCATTCCGGCGTGCCGGCTGATACTGAATCCACACACGGTAGTGGAGCGGCCAGTGAGGATAGTAATGAAGAAAGTGATGAGTTCGAAGCGCCGGTTGTGGTAGAGTGCGCGGAGTGTAAAAGTCTCATCAGGGTAAAAAAGAGCGGTAATTATATCTGCCCGGACTGCAATACTGAATTTTATGTGGAAGAGGACCAGACGGTTATTTTCTAACATGGAATAGAATCAGTTCCCCTGAAGGTAGTATGTGTTCCGGGTGGACTGGTATAAGAAATAAATACAGTATCGTGGTGTTTTTAAAAACCACTGGTTAAATTTGAATTGACGGATTTTTGCAAATTTTATACGTTCATAGTAACGGTTGCGTTTAGACGGATATGTTACGCGTGCAGGGTCCGGTAACCCATTATTATTGTCAGGAGTATGTCATGAAGGTAATTCATATCCTAAAGAGAATTGAGCTCATTGAAGAGGACATCAGTGATCTCAGGAAAATGGAAAAATCTCTCGCGAGGAACAAATCATTTACCACCCCTATATATATGTCCATTGAGAAGCAGATAAACATCCTTTTGGGAGAAAAAATCAAGCTCCTGGATCTTAAGATCGAGAACCCCCCTGAAGCGATGCAGAAAGAGATGGGCATAGAGGAGCCTGCACCTCAACCGGTGAAGAAAAAGGCTGAGAAGGCCCCTGCAAAGAAGAGTCCGGCGAAAAAGTCGAAGCCCAAAGCCCAAAAGGAGCCTGTGGAGATTCCTTTCGATGATTTTGATGATTCAGGTGATGATATTCAGCTTCTGACCCAGGATCAGATTGACATGAAGATAAAGAATATTGAAGAGAAAAGCAGAAAAAAGAAACCAGAAGGGGATGCAACGGAATCTTCTGAAACAGATGCAGAGAGTCCGGAAAAAGATAATAATGATGATCATATAAAACTTCTTGATATTGCTCTTGAAAAGGGTACACTGAACAAGAGTGAAATTGAAAAGGAAAAGAAGAAGGTGAGATTTTTCAAAGATAATTTCCCGGGAAAGGAATATTAGGCACATGCCGCTGCAATAGTTTTGTTTATTGCTGCATGTGTTTTTCTATCATGCATTCAAGTTTGTATTTTTCCATAAAATAGGGAGTACTGCTCAAAGCAGTACTCTTGTTTTTTTTGCTGGTAATATCAATATCATCAATAAAATGCATTACATCATCTCCGTTGTTCCGCATTGCCCTGATCTTGTCGGAAACCGCATATACCTCATTGATTGTCATCAGGCCGGATGAGATCGAATCGGGAAAAATAACTTCGTAGAAAATATCCTCCCCTGCATCACGAACCACAGAAGCTCTGATGCCGCGTGGCAGTGAAGTGCGCCCGAGGAACAATTCCTCTATCATCTTTGTGTTATTCTTCAGTGATAGTGAGTCCTGAGGGTCAGGACAGATTTTCAGGATTCGAAAATTTTTATCGACAATAGTTTTCATACTATGCGAACTGTTGACTTTTGCGGTAACACATTTTGTAAATCCGTAGAGATTCGTGAGGAGTATATTTTTCTGTTTCGCAGGCTTGAAAAACACAAAAAGATTGCCCTCTTCATTGAAAATGTACGCAATAATAATGTCCGCAGTCTCTTCGTAGAGAATCGTTATCGCATGGGGTTT
>DAOSYC010000244.1:0-4751 GCA_035380905.1 Spirochaetota bacterium
GCTGGGATATGAATCCTCCGAGAGAAACGAGCCCGAGCATGGTTCCGCTCATAGTAGTAGTGTATGAGTATTTAAGTTCTGAAAATACGGGCATGAGATAATAAACTCCCCAGCCTGCGAATTCCCTGAACGTGAAAACGGCGGCGGCTGTTATCAGGAAAATTATTAAATATTTGTTCCATCCGTTGTTAGAACCTGAAAATTCATTCTTTTCCTTTTCAGGTTCCACGGCAACAATATGAAATATTATTCCAACGATTATTGCTACAATTGAAAAAACAACAAAAGTGAATTTCCAGTTTGTTGCGTCACACAGCAGGCCTCCTATGACCGGCCCTGCAGATAAACCGATAGTGGCTCCGAATCCGCTGACTCCAAGTGCTGTTCCCTTCGATTCGCTGTAAAGGTCGGACAGGTAGGCACCTGCAATGGGGTGGAAGGTGGCTCCTCCAATACCGGCGATTGATAATCCTACAAGGAAAAATGTGTAATTATGAAAAACCGCGACAAGTGCTACGGCTATACCGTTCAGGATAATTCCTGCAGAAAGAAGGGTTTTTCTGGACATTCTGTCGGACAGGAATCCGAGCGGAATCTGGCAGGTTCCGTAAAACATGAGATAGAGAGTAAACCCGAGCGGTATTTTATAAATTTCTTCGAACTGGAAGTCTCGTGTGATTGTGAGCCCGAGCGGCAGCATCATATTGTAAATTCCATGATTCAGAGCATGAATCAATGCTGTAAGCAGAAGAGAAGTGACTTTTTTTGATTTGCTCAACATGTTTTCAAAAATTCTTAAGTTCGACCGTATAATTTCAAATAAAGAATCATTCAATAAAAAATATAGCCACTTTAAGATATTTGTTCACGGAAATTTATAAAGATGTTATCATTCACAGGAATTTAGAGTATACCGCGTGGAGGTTGTAATGGATTACAGAAGAGTTATACCGTGTTTGGATGTAAAAAATGGACGTCTCGTTAAAGGTGTTAATTTTGTGGATATCAAAGATGTGGGAGACCCCGCTGAAAATGCGGCTGCGTACAGCGAGGCGGGGGCGGATGAACTCGTATTTCTTGATATCACGGCAACGGTCGAGGGCCGTAAAACAATGATCGATGTGGTAAAGAAAACGATTGAAAAATGCACAATTCCGCTTACTGTTGGTGGCGGTGTTGGCAGCCTTCCAATAATTGAAGAACTTTTAAGTGCCGGAGCTTCGAAGGTTGGAATTAACACGGCAGCGGTTAAGAATCCTGAATTTGTTAAAGAAGCTTCTGCAGAATTCGGGAGTGGAAAAATTACTATAGCTATCGATACGAAGAAGAACGAAGAGATGGCATCCGGGTTTGAGCTTGTGGTGAATGCAGGCACAAAACCTGTTGGTATTGATGCCGTCGAATGGGCAAAAAGAATGGAAGATTACGGGGCAGGGGCGTTGTTGCCGACAAGCATGGATGCGGACGGTACGCTTGCTGGATACGATATTCCGATGACAAAGGCAATTTCAGATGCTGTGAGTTTGCCTGTTATAGCGTCCGGCGGTGCGGGGACACTCGAACATCTGGTAGAAGCAGTAGTTGATGGGCATGCCGATGCGGTTCTGGTTGCATCGATTGCTCATTTCGGAACCTTCAGTATCAGGGAAATGAAAGAGTTTATGAAGAGCAAGGGACTTGCAGTGAATTTGTGATAACAAATAGAGCTGTTTATTAAGCCCTGATTTCCGCAGGGCTTTTTTATTGACGTTTCGTGTATATATCAATAAATTAATAACAAGTAAATTTGCAGCATGGGGTTGAGCTATGGCATATGAAATACCTGAGATGTACAGAATAAAAGATTTTGAAGCAGAAGTTAAAGGTAATATTCTGTCATTGGAATGGACGGGAACGGCAGGATTCAGGATCAGGTATCAGAATACAACGTTACTTATAGATGCATTCGCCACACGGACCGGGATGTTGATAGCTCCTTTTATTAAATTAAAAATCAACAGGGCATTATGTGAGGAAGTGTTTCCCGAAGCGGATCATATTCTTGTGGGGCACAGCCATTATGACCATCTTCAGGATATACCCACGGTCGCAAAAAAAACAGGTGCGATAGTACATGGTTCGAACTCCACTGCCAGAATTCTCAGGGGAAATGGTGTTGAAGAAGAAAAGATACATGTGGTTGAAACATGGAAGACTTATGATTGCGGGTCCTTCAAGATTACATTTGTTCCGAGCCTGCATGGTAAAGCCCTGTTAGGTAGAGTGCCGTGCCCGGGTGAGATAGAAAAAGAATTTCAGGAACCTTTGAGAATGAGCTGGTACAGGCATAGCCAGGTGTTCGGAATAATAATTGATGCCGGAGGATTCAAGATTTATCATTCAGGAAGCGCGGATTTGATGGATGAAGAAATAGCGAAAGTTGGTCATGTAGATTTATTGATGATGTGTCTGGCGGGCAGGAAAGGCACACCGGATTATGTTGAAAGGGTTGCGGGAAAGTTGCAGCCTGAATATATTCTTCCACATCATTATGATAATTTTTTCAAGCCGCTTATGCGTCCGATGAAGCTTTTGCCGAGTATCAATATGCCGCAGTTCTTTGAGGAAGTTAGAGCTTTTAATCAGGAAATACCGGTTATAATGCCGGAGATATTTCAGAAAATATTTTTCGACACCGTGAACGGGCAGATACTGAACAACAAATAGTGAAAAACAATATTTCTGAAATGATCAGCTATCCATTCAAAATAAACATGGATATTATTTGCTGTAGCAACACCTGTATGGCGCTGTGCTGGCCGGGTCGAGCATTCCAATACTTGTGCAGTTGGCTGAACCCATGAGCAGGCCGTAGAATGCTGTACTGTAAAATATTGAATCTGCCCATTCTCCGTTTCCTGTTATGGAATTTAATCCAGCTACCTGAGTACAGGCGGATGTCCACTGTGAAGGTGAGCATAGCTGCATGCCGTTGGTCCTGCAAATACCTGATGCATTGAAGAATGTATCAGAAGTTCTTTCATCGGCTTCAACACAGAAATTGCCGGCGTCAACTGTGCCGGTAGGACATCCCTGAAGTGTTATAACTCCAGCATTGTCAACAGTAAATTTATTTATTGTATTTTGTTGGAGATTAATAAGTGCTCCTGTTCCCTCAGTATTACCTGTAATGATAGCTTTTGGATTGGTTGCATCCGTCAAATATAATCCCGCACCTGAACCGTTGGTGCCGGTAACCTGGATTTTCATTCCTAAACCATTGGTTCCGTTGTGTTGAACGAACAATCCATTTCCGTCGGTTTGTGAGGAATTTGTTACAATTTTGACAGCATCAGTTGAAGAAAGGGTATTGTTGACTTCGAATGAAGCTGCACCGCCCGTTCCTGTGTTTGAAACATACAGTGATTCGGTGGCTGTCGAATAATCAATATTCAGAGGACCCGTCATGAGACTGCCGGCAACATTAACAAAATCGGCAGAGTAGAGTGAATCGAGAGTGGCTGCGTTTACATTGGTAATGGATGAACCGTCGCCCGAGAATGATGATGCGATAACCGAACCGGATGCATACACGTTCGCGTCATTATCCACAAGGAAGACGGATGTGCCGCCAGTTGCGAAATCCAGCACGTATCCGCCGCCGGACTGGGTACCACCGATGAGAGCGCCTGTGCCTGTGGACTCGGCATATACAGCTTCTGAATTGTTGGAGGCATTACCAATTTGAAAATAACTCGCTCTTCCAGTGCCTATAGTGTAAGAATGGATAGCGTCGGAACTGTTTGTTCCACTGTTTATGTGGAACAATGCAACTTTGCCGGTACCTGTTTGATAACCGTGGATAGCATTTCCACTTCCATTATGAGTTGCATATAAACCTTTACTTGTACCAACTCCATAAGCCTGAACTGCTGTTCCTCCGCCGGTGTTATACCCGTAAATACTTATGCCTGTTCCTGATGATTCGGAGAATATTCCACGACCGCCACCAGTATGGGCCACTTTAAGTCCGTAACTTGAAGTATCAGTATTATCAGTCTGAATCAGTACTGTTGCTGTTGCAATAGTCTTACCTGAGTCTTCAACAAATAAAGCATTGCCTGCTGTGACACCGTCTTTTATATGAAGCGTAGCTGTAGAAGAATCGTAATTAATCGTCAACGGTCCAGACATTGTATCTCCTGAGTCAAGGACAACATTGCTGGTTGAGAGGTAGAGTGAACCGCTTGCATAAATGTTGCCTGTATTGTCAAGAATGAAAGCATCGCCGGCCTGGCCAGAAGCCTGTATCAAATTACCGGTGCCCTGATTGTTGATGTACACAACGGGGTCGGGATTGGTTACTTCCTGTGTCTCGAACATAGCGGAAGGATATAAAATGCCGTTCTGGACGGTGTGGATCGAAGCGGTAGCGCCTGTTTCGCTGATGGCAAGGCCGCCGGTCATTAAGTCGCCGGTGTTTATGACGACATTGCTGGTGTCGAGGTTAAGAGAACCGCTTGCGTAAATGTTACCGTAGTTGTCGACGACAAAAGCATCTCCGGTCTGTCCAGAAGCTTGTATCAGATGGCCGGTGCCCTGGTTGTTGATGTACACAACGGGATCGGGGTTGGTGATATCCTGTGTCTCGAACATGGCGGAAGGATATAAAATGCCGTTCTGGACGGTGTGGATCGAAGCGGTAGCGCCTGTTTCGCTGATGGCAAGGCCGCCGGTCATTAAGTCGCCGGTGTTTATGACGACATTGCTGC
>DAOSYC010000245.1:0-4748 GCA_035380905.1 Spirochaetota bacterium
AATTACAACAGTTTTTTTAATGCCCCTGCAATATTTTAAAACAGAAAAAAGGCCCCTCCATTCCGGAGCAGGCCTTTTTAAAAATATATGTTAATTCTTTTGTTCAAATATCAGCTTCTGCAGCAGTTTCCCGGGGAGTATAAATTGTTTTTTTCATCTTTATACCAAACAGTCCTAACAATTTTGCGGTAACCCCTTTAATATCCTCGGCAATATAATAGAAACTCGGCACAAGTATCAGGGTGATGATAGTTGCAAAAATGAGTCCGTAACCGAACGCAAGGGCAAGGGGCGCAACCATATAGTCTTTCCCCCCTATACCGTAAATTGACGGGAAAAGCCCCAGGACCGTTGTTCCCGTGGTAAGCAGAATCGGCCGGATCCTGATAACACCTGCTTCAAGGAGCGCTTCCTTCAGAGGAAGACCGTCATCACGCATATTATTAATGAACTGCACCAGCACAAGGGTGTTGCTTACAATCACCCCGGCGAGACTGAAGAAGCCGAGGGCGCTCATAAATGATAACGGCTGACCATGGGCCCACAGCGCCAGTATCATACCAACCAGGGCAAAGGGAATGGCGATCATGACAACGAGCGGAATCATCAGGGAATTGAAAAATACCGCAAGGATCGTAAAAATTACAAGCAGCGCGAAAATAAACAGTACTCCCAGTTCTCCCATTCGTTCAGCGGACTCTTCATTCTCACCGCCGTACGCCACGTCATATCCCGGATAACGCTGTTCAATATTTTTGAATTTTTCCGCAAGCATAATGTTTGCCTTTAATGACGTGATATAGTTCGTATCAACATTTGCCTGGACCTGGACAACACGCTTGTAATTAAGCCGGTTAATCTCGGTATAACCCGGCTGTTGCTGCACGCTGGCCACCATATTAAGCGGCATGAGACCGCCGGACTTGTTTGCGATCATCACATCGGAAATGCTTTCTTTCCGCTTCCGCGCCCATTCGGGAAAACGTACACGAAGGGCGACATTCTCTTCATCCTGATTCAGGGTGGAAGCAATCGCACCTTCAAATGAAGCGTTAAGAGCCTGTGCCACATCATTCACGGAAATTCCGGAACGGGTTGCAAGCACCTCGTTTACCCTGAACCGGTATTCCTTTTTGCCGTCCTCAAGGTCAACACGGATACCCTGCAAACCCTTGATCGTTTTCATATATTTGACATATTCGGCCGCAATTTTCTTCAAAACGGCAAAATCTTTTCCCCGCAGTTCGATATTGACCGGTTTCCCCATGGGAGGACCGTGCCGTTCAACCTCTACTTCGATCAGCATGTCCCTGTACAGTCCCCCTTTTCTCTGCAGTGCCAGTATTTTTTTACGGAATTCTTCCTCAATATCATCTGCACTTCTTTCACGTTTTCTCACCGACGAAAGAAACACTTCGATCGTTGACTTATGAGTTGCTTCACCCGGAGCAGGGTCGATCGGGTCGGTAACGCGGTTTCCCACGCTCGTGTGAAAATTATCCAGCTCATGCTTCGGTATTGCAGCGATCACTCGTTCTATTTTCCTCATTTCCCGGAGGTTCGCCTCAAGGTTCGTTTCCTGTGCCATTGTGGTCCTGACAGTAAAACTTTCTTCACCGCCTTTCGTCATGAACTGAAATCCTATTATTCCCGCAACAACCATCGAACCGATAAATAAAATCACCAGGATAAGTGTCGTTATATACCGGTGATTGAGGGACCATCCCAGAAGCCGTTTATACTGGCGCTGAAACTTTCCAAAAAGCCCCTTTTCGTAATTCGGATCTTCATCTTTAATCGATGCGTCTTTTCCGCCGTCATTTTCTTTTGAGAACACATGAAGGAGCGTGGGCATAATAAACATGGCGATGAACCATGAAGCCACGAGACAGGTTATGAGAACGATGGGAATACCGATCACGAATTTTCCCATAAGTCCGGAAAGAAACAGCAGCGGCGAAAATGCTGCACAGATACAGAGAAGAGTGACCGTTACCGGCCAGAACATTTCATGGGTCCCCCGGACAATCGCATCGGCCTTTTTCATACCCATTTCCATATACCGGTGGGAATTTTCCGTCACTACGATACTGAAGTCCACGATCATCCCCAGCACCATCACCATACCGAAGAGGCTTATAACATTGAATGTAATGTCCATCACCTTCATCCCGATTATGGCAATCATGAACGCGACGGGAATACCGATAGAAACGATACTTGACATGCGCCACCCCAGGAGCAACAGCAGAATCAGCGCAAGAAATATGAATCCCACCACAGCGTTGCTCACGACGCGCTCGATACTTTCCCGGGAATACCGGCTCACATCGTTATAAAGTGAAATATTAACATTTTGTGTGTTTGTCGGCCTGTACGTCGCCATCTTTTTCCGCAAATCATTAACAAGCCGTATTTCATCCATACTCCGCTGACGCCATACCCTGAGAAGTACAGCCCGGTGGCCGTTAAACCGCTCGTACACATCGGGCTCCGCATACGTCGCTTCCACTGTGGCCACGTCACGTATCCGGGTAATAAATCCCGCGTCATTGGACATGATTACGGTGTTCCGGATTTCATCGGCGTTCTTATACTGCCCCTTGGTACGGAGTACATATTCCGTATCTCCCACCTTCAGGGAACCGCCGGGAAGGTCAATATTACGCATTTTCAGGGTGTTGATAACGGTGTTCATTCCGATCCGGTATCGTTCAAGGGCATCCGGGTTGACTTCAATCAGGTACTCCCTGTCCTCATACCCGAAAAATTCCACCTCCCCCACACCGTTTATATCATACAGAAAATCCTCCAGGTCGTTAGCCGCTTCCCGGATTTCCTTATACGGAACACCATCCTTCTTCCCGTATACGGCAATATCAATTGCCGGTGTGGTTTCAAATGTTATCTCTTCCACCACAGGAGTCATTGCCGTTGACGGCAGATTGTTCACAAGGTCAACCGCATCCCGTATATCCTGCACCGCCTTATCTTTCATTTCGGTCCGAAGGGTATCATCAAGATATGCCACAACAACAGACACATTCTCCACGTTATAGCTTCTCACTTTGTCAATACCGCTTATACTTCGGAGTTTCTTTTCGATTGGTATTGTCACAAGATCTTCAATCTCGTCCGGAGAGCCGCCGGGATATACTGTTGAGATTGAAACCATATCAAAATTTACATCCGGATACGACTCCCGGTTCAAATTTTTCGCCACATTGAATCCTGTAAGACATACCATGAAAATCAAAAGCCCTACGAGCAGCTTCTGGTGCATTAGATTTTCTATAATTTTTTTCATTGTCAGATTGCTCCTCTCCTGCGTATTTGCGCATTTATAATCATCATTTCCCTGCTGGTATATATTTATTTACATCAACACCATACTTGTCAAAAAGCTCATTTTTGGCCAGATCAAGTTTCAGCAGTGAAACATTGAACTGTATAAGGGCCTCAAGCTCCCGCTGCCTGCTCTCAACCATCGCGTCCAGTCCATTTTTCACTACCGCCGCGGTAAACCTTCCGCGCCGCAGGTTCCCGAGCAGCCGCCGGTAATATGTTTCCGACTGCTGTGTTATCTCTTTCGCCTTATTATATATGCGGTAATAGGTATCAATATGTTCAATTTTTGTTGTTACATCGTCCCGCACCACACGCTGGTATTTGTCAAACTGCAGCTTTGCCTGTTTAAGCCTGAACCCCGCGTCCCGGACATTTGTTTTCTGCTCCTGATCATCGAGTGGGTAGGTAAAGGTCACCTTTGCCTCCCATGAGGGATACGTCGCGGAGGCAGCGTCAGAATAGGCCTCGCCGTATGTCTGCTGTTGTGCGAGGGAGGACACATTCAATTCCGCGGTCATGGAAGGCATCCCCTGATTTTCATACATATCAAGGGAGAGCTGCGCGTTTTTCATCGCAAGACGGGCGTTAAGATAGTCAGCACGCTTCGCATAGGCAATCTTCAGCGCCAGTTCCCGGTTGACTTCCGGAAGGGAGCCCGAAAGGACCGCAGTTCCGTCAATCCTGATGTTATCATCGAGGTTAAGGGTCTGCAGAAGGTTCCGGAGTGAATCACGATACTGCTGCTGCGCCTGGACCTTCCGTGCCTCCGATGACGCCACAAGGGAATTGTAATAATTCAGATCAAACCGTTCCGCAAGGCCGATCCGCACATTCTGGGCGATAATATTGCGCACCCGCATGGTCTCCCGGAGCTGCAGCTCTGCATTTTCAAGGGCGCTGCTGTTGACCACCACGGTCCAGTAGTCAACCACCACCTGCACCACGAGGCCCGCGAGATAATTAATGATGGTCTCCCGCTGTATAGTTCCCTGGTTCCGGAGAATTTCAACCTGTCGTCTGTCATTATACCCGAAGGCGTTTTTCAGAAGTTCCTGCTTAATGCTGGCAAACATCACCGGCTGGTGATATTCCGGCGCCCCGAATCCTGAAAGGGTGATGGAATCCCCGTTATTCGTGGGAATTGTCGTAGCCTGGTAGGTGGTCTTTGCGTAATCATGTTTTACCCCGGCGGCAACAGTGGTCCCGCTGGAAAACATTTTCGCGATAGAGGCCGAAATGTTCCAGCTGTCCTTTTCAGTACCATACAGTGTCCCCATCGCTTCGGGATATTTGTCCTGACGCACGGAACTCTCCAGGTTCAAATAGGGTGAGTATTTTGCCTGGAATTTTCTGGACATCGAGTCGGTCATTGCTACGTCGTAGGCGCCGCTCAAGGTGTC
>DAOSYC010000246.1:0-4742 GCA_035380905.1 Spirochaetota bacterium
CACCGCCGCCCCCCGTAACGGTACCGGAAACCCGGGCAGTAAAACTGCTGACCGGACGGTTCACAGGAATCACAACCCCCTGCACTCCCGCGGAGACGGCGGTCACCGCGGTGCTCCACCGCTCCCGGTCAAAATAAAACCCCAGGACATCACCTGACGTGGGATACGGCACACCGCCTGAATAGTCGTTGTCAGCAAAGGCGATCAGGTGCACCGCCTCTCCTTCAACCACACCCATTTCCCCGAGATCCGCAGTAAAACTGCCGTTATCTTCAGTACGAACGACACCTAGCACATTGGTGACGGGATCATCCTCAATCGCGTCATAGTCATTGGAAGTTGTAACCGCCACAAACACCGGCCCCCGGACCTCCCCGGCTCCGCTCAGGACCACGGTCCCGGACACGGTGAGCTCACCGGCACCGGGGACACCGCAGGCGGCATGGGCGATCACTGCCGCGAAGAGAACATACATGCACAGCCGTTCACAGATCATAGCGCACCCTCACTGTCAGAAGATCGTTATCGTCATAATAGCCAATGTATGATTCCGAATCGCTCTGTATATGGGCATATGACACCGCAGCGGAAACACCGCACTGGAACCTGTACTGCACTTCCGGCATCACCACGGAACTCCGGTGCCCGAAATCCATGATCCCCGTGAGAAAGACTTTCAGCCGGTTCCCCGTGAAGCTGTCCTGAATCCGTGCAATCAGGATGTCCGTAATAAGGGGCTTCATTATCCGGTCATCGATGTAGAAGGCCTGGCTCCATTCCATGGTTAACACCGCGTCACCCTCATGACTCCTGAAAAACTTCCGCATTGGAATGAAGTAGTTAAAGCCCGTGGAATATGCCGCGTACTGAGACCTGGCGACATCGAACGGAAGTGTAATGTCCTTATTGAAGTCCTGCCACACCACACCCGCCTTGTCCGGCGAATACACCCCCTCGCACTGCACCACGAACTTGCCGAAGGTCCGCGAGGCGGCAATTCCGGCGTTCGTCACCGTACAATACTCAGGACGCACTTCAACCGCAACGGGCCTTCCCGGTTCCGCCACGGTCCCCAGGGGACGCATTACCGGTTCACGGTCCGGGCCGTGGTACAGGCTGACATAAATGTCCGTACCGAGTCTGTTGGTATAGTACTGGAGTCCCGCGCCGATATTTTCAAATGCCGCCGGTAGGCCTTCAGGCTCATCGAGGACAATGGGAAACGGACCTTCACGGTAGCGTATTTCCCAGAAGTTCCCCCGCACCGGCATGGCAATGGGAACATGGACCGGCACCACAACAAGCTCAAGGCTGTCATTACCGAAAAGCCTGAGACAGCTCAGCGCCGGAACACCGAGACGCTGTTCATCCTCACCTTTAAAAAGAAATTCCCGCAGATCGTATGGATTGAAGTAGGACGTGGGCCCGAAGACATCGGCGGTGCCCCATGCAATAATCTGGTTCCCCGCCCTGAACCGGTAGGTCCCCGTTTCATAGTTCACAAAGAGCTTCCGGAACGAAAGCTCTGACCCCTCCGATGACACCCGAAGGTTCCGGTGTATCACTGTACCTTCGGAATACCGGTACTCCCCGTTCATGCCCGTCGATACGAGATACGGTATGGCATAGAGGCTGCTCTCGCTTTCGAAATAGACCGCTGCGGTCCCGTACTTCAGAAACATCATGCCGCGAAATTCATTTTTTCCGGATACGCTCCCCGGCTCCTGTTCCCGGTTTGTACTGAAATGGTTCTCCATTTCCAGAAACCCGCGCATCATCAGGGTCGATACAGGTTCCTCCTCGCCCCAGCCGTCATCTGACCCGTCACTGTCCTCAGATGAAACCTGTGCCTCCATCTGCTGATGACCGGCGGAAACTGCCGGAGCGCCGTACAGTGCGCCGTAATAACCAGGCATAAGAGCCACGGTAATGATTCCCAGGGCAGAGAGCACCACTGCGCAGTGCGCGTAACAGTAAAGGCGCCCTGTTGCGGAGCAGCAGATCATGCAAGCACTCCGTGTAGGATGACGTCTGAAAGCTTCCCGGCAATTTCCCCGTCCGAGTAGTTGTTTATGTTTATCGAAGGCAGTATGTTGCTTATTATAAAGAAGGACACTGCTGAAAGCACAAGGGCCTTCAGGTGAAAATCAATATCCAGTTCCTTGAGGACCGTTGCGCCGGGTCCATCTTTTATATACTGATCATATGCATGGCGTGAAAATGCTATTATATGCTCAACGATGCGGTTCGTGTTCTTTCCCGCAAATTCGATGAGATCAATAAAAATAAGGCTGTAGAGCTCGAAATTCTGGTCAACGATGTTCTTTATTTTTAAAATCAGCGCATTAAGATTGAAGGGAAATCCGTCTTGCAGGATTTCCGGGATGTCTCCCAGTGAACCCAGGACTATTTCCGGATCAAGGGTATGGTGAAATATCTCCTCCTTGTTTTTGAAATAATTATAGATATTTCCGAGAGATACACCGGCGGTTTCAGCGATTTCACGAAGCCCTGTCCCGGAAAACCCTTTTTCGGAAAAGAGCTTTTTTGATACAGTTACAATATGCTGTTTTCGAGTTTCCATTTTACACCTCTTTCGAAATGAACGAACGTTCGTATTTAACCAAAATACAAAAAGATATCCCCATCGTCAAGACAAACCTGAAAATTTTATAAAAAAACAAATGCCTCTTTTCATTATGAAGTCAGCACTTTCCCCCGATATATGTAATATATACTGTATCATACTTTTTTTATTGTCCGGAGCTCCCCGTGGATAACAACACTGAAAATATACAGGACCGCCTTGCCCGTTATGACTCCATAATGATGAATGTGGGCATGAAAATACTGGAGGCCGGGACCATACTGGATATGCTCATTAAGGAAATACTACTGACCCGGACTGACCACAGCATCGATGTTTCCGCGGCAATACCTGTACGGAAAGGGGCAGGATTTACCATGATAACCGCAAAGCGTGTCAGCTATAATCCAGACTACAGTTCAGTTGACCTGCACCTTGAAGAAAATGATAAAATTTTTTCATGGAATGAACTTGACATTTCAGCGAAGGATCTGATCCTTAACACAATTGTCCTCGTGTTGAGCTCAGAAGATCTCTATAATCAGTTTAGAAACCGGCAATAAAAAAAAAAGACGATTCCGAGCGGAATCGCCAAAGTCTTAGCGGATTGTTTGGAAGGTTGCTGTTAATCAGCACTATAAATTATACTATACAGCTACTGACCAGTCAAAATTAATTTAAAAAAATGACAAAAATTTTGCCGAAAACACGTTTTCTTGCTCAATAAACAGGATTTTTATTCAATTTTAAATATTGCTTTTTGTGCAGGATATTGTATGACAAACAACGCGGGGATTTTTACCCCGCGTTGTTTTCATTTCCGGATAAAGAAAAAAGAAAACCCCGTGTACTGACCGTGAATACCATCAGGTACGGGAAAAGTACCGGCCTATTCCCACTCAATCGTGCTCGGCGGCTTTGATGATATATCATAGACCACCCTGTTTATTCCCTTTACCTCGTTGATAATACGGTTGGAGATTTTTCTCATCACGTTTTCGGGAAGATACGCCCAGTCTGCCGTCATCGCGTCTACAGAGGTAACACCCCGTATAGCAATAACATTTTCATACGTCCTGTTGTCCCCCATGACCCCCACAGAGCGAACAGGAAGATAGACGGCAAAAATCTGCCAGAGATCCCTGTACAGTCCGGCTTTCCTGATTTCTTCTATAAGAATATCATCAGCTTCCTGAAGTATTTTGATCCTCTTCGGCGTCACCTCACCAATTATCCTTATAGCAAGACCCGGGCCGGGAAATGGATGACGGTGCACAAGCTCGTCCGACATGCCCATCTCGCTGCCAAGCTCCCGGACCTCATCCTTAAAGAGTTCCTTGAGGGGTTCAATAACTTTACCGGATTTAATAAGTTTCAGTATTTCCGGGACCCTGTTATGGTGGCTTTTAATGGTATCAGAGGGCCCCTTTGTCGACACCGATTCAATGACATCAGGATAAAGTGTACCCTGCGCCAGGAAATCGAACCTGCCGATCTTTTTGGCTTCCTCCATAAAGACCTGCACAAATTCCCTGCCAATTATCTTCCGTTTCTTTTCCGGGTCCTCAACACCTTTCAGCTTGTCAAGAAACCGCTTCGTGGCATCAACATATATAAGGTTCAGCTTCATGTGCTTCCTGAAGCGTTCAATTACTTTATCAGCTTCATCTTTCCGCAGTACCCCGTTATTTACGAACACACAGTACAGCCTGTCACCCAGGGCTTTCTGAAGCAGCAGCGCAGTTACCGATGAATCCACACCGCCGGAGAGACCAAGGAGCACCGTCCCCTCGCCCACCTCCTGGCGGATCCCTTCAATAGATGAGTCAATAAACGACTTCATTGTCCATGTGGGTTTCAGTCTGCAAATATCAAACACAAAGTTTTTAAGGACTTTGCTGCCATTTATAGTATGAAAGACTTCGGGGTGGAACTGGACCCCGTAAAATTTCTTTTCAGCGTTTTCAATCGCCGCAGTTTCAGCATTATCAGAGCCCGCAATCACAGAAAACCCCTTAGGAGGGGCTATTACTTTATCACCGTGACTCATCCACACAGTCTCTTTTTTCTTCAAACCCTTGAAAAGTGCGGACTTACCCGTAATCTGAATTTCAGCACGGCCGTATTCCTTCCGTGAAGAGCCTTCTATCTTCCC
>DAOSYC010000247.1:0-4741 GCA_035380905.1 Spirochaetota bacterium
TTTAATAACAAAACCAACAAAAAAAAGCATTATTGTGATAATTCTTTGATTTTTTCACAAAAACAACTTATACAGCAGGGCCACGGCAAAAACCGCGGCCCCCGTTGTGACCAGAACTGATTATAATTTTTTACGGTGCGATTTTAAAATCACCCACAACCCATGACGCGGAATTGAAGTCGGACGTCCCGCGGATCATCCCGGGGGTGAAAACCTTATTGTAGGTCTGTACCAGCTTATTAGTCCGGTCAAACTGACGTACCGTCACATTCAGCTTTTCTCCGCCGGAATAATAATTTACAAAACACCGGAATGTGGTCTCCTCCCCCAGCGAGAATACACGAATATTTTCAGGACCGAATCCGCTCATATTATCAACATCAAGATTGATGTGATTACCGTTAGCATTCGTGGTTCGGTCACCGTAATACACATGGAGTCCTTTCGATTCACAGTCAAGATGCATATCAATATCACCGGGTCCATCCCAGCTGAGCTCAAACCGGGCAATTGATGACATGACAGTGGATTTCACTCTCACCATCGGAGACCGCCCAACATACTTCCCCCTGGATTTCATGTAGGTGCAGATATAGTTATATCCGTTTGCAAGAACCACTTTACTGAGGACCCGGGCTCCACCGCGCGCCCTCCGTTTTACCAGGCTCTCGGAACCGTTATTCCATATAAACACATCCACATTCCTTCCGGGAACATCTTTGGGGAGTACGATGTTCGCATCAAGAATACCTTCCCGTGTTGTACCGTCAAGGGGACTCGGGATATCTGTCACCACATTGCCCCGGGCCGTCTGGGTAAACCCGAGATACTGCTGCACGGGCTGCTGAGGAGGAGGATTAAGCCCCTTCCCGTTTGCTTCAGGCCAGTAATCCCTTGGCGGAAGCGGCTGCGGTTCTTTCTTTTCCTCGGCACCCGGCGACTGAACCCGTATTACGCGGCTCCTGCCCCATATCCTGTTATTCATCTTAATAATAAAGCAGAGATAGTTCTCGCCGCTTACCAGGGGAACCTGCACTGACACCTCGTTCTGCGCCTGGGCGCCCCTCTGCACAGGCAGCACCCTTCCGTTTCTCCACACATACACATCAACACCCCTTGATGGAAGCATGGCCGGAAGTTTTGCCTGAACATAGACAACCCCCTGGTCTGTAACTCCGGCAAGGGGAAGAGGTACCCGGGCCACCATTGCCCCCCTTGAAACAACTTCGAATGCAACAAAAATTTTCTTCGGCACGCTGTTGATTTTACGGAACCCCTTACTTTCCGCCTCCGGTGCAAAATCCAGCATGTTTCTGATACCGCTGACAGTTGACTGAGTTATTACAACATTACTGACATTGTTAAGAATTCCCGCATGGGCAGCACGTTCTCTCTCCTCAGATCCATTGATAATATTTCCGGGAAACCCGGAGAATAGAATAAGAACAATGGAAAAGAAAAATACCGCTGCACCGGCATAGAGCATTTTCTTCCTGGAAATCATACAATCACCCCTGTTTTTTTCTCACATAAAAATTGAGTACTCCCCCTCCCCGACTTGTACGGGTAAGAGGTAAATTCATGTGTTCTTAATACCGTGGTATGTACGGCATGAAAAGCTGATCCACAATAATATACAAAAACAATTGCATCATTTTTCATAAAAGTGCTGTAAAATCAATAATTTTTTAGGAATTATTGATCATAAATTCACAGCGATTGTAAAAAAATTTCCTCACAATTCAATTACCGGTTCCTCATGTTTTGCAAGCAGTATGCGATACCTGCATTACCTTATATTGTTATTGACATTTCCATAATTCCGAATATACACTTGCCCCTGCATTCCAGCAATTCAGGAGCGACATGAAACGGATCCGAATAATCCTTTTTATTATTCCCATCATCACAGCCGTAATTACTCCAACGGCATATGCCGGGGACACCATAACTATTCCCCGGAACAGGGAGATGATGACAATACAGAAACATGTTGGCATTTACGTTGATAAAACAGGCACAACGCAGCTTCAGGACATTCTAACCGGCAGGACTGGAATTTCATTCAAAAGAAATGAAAAAGGAACCAAAAATTTCGGATATTCACCTTGGGCGTACTGGATAAAAATAAGGGTGCAGAGAGATATAAAAGACACCAGAACCTGGTATCTCCGCCTTGACTATCCCCACATTGACCGTGTTGAGTTTTATCGTCCAGGGTATTCCGGCCGTTACGAGAAAATCATTACCGGTGACACTGTGCCGTTTAAACTCCGGGATGTGATAAACCGGACATTTCTTTTCAGGCTGCACCGGAAGGCGGAGCCTGTCACATACTACCTCAGGCTTTCAACGGTCGGCTCAATCACATTTCCCCTGACGCTGATTACAAATGACCGGCAGCAGGAAATCGATAACGCCGAACACATTATTCATGGTATTTTTTTCGGCACGTTCCTTGTCATGATACTGTATAACCTTTTTATATTTTTCTCGATTCGCGACAGGGTATATCTCATTTATGCGCTCCTTCTGCTCTCGGGAACATTCTTCGAACTCGGATACACCGGCATCGGGAACGCCTACATCTGGCAGGACATGCCAGCGGTTAACAACATCGTTGACCTCGTTGGTACACACCTTATAATTTTCTTCCTCGGATTTTTCACCATTGATTTTCTTGACACCAGGAGAAACAACCCGGTCCTTCACACCGCCATTCTCATCACCGCAATCATGTCAGGAGTTTTGTCCATTCTTGTGTTCATGGTACCGCGGAGCTATCTTCTAATACCGGCGAACATACTTATAATTATCATGATGGCACTTCTGATAATAACAGCGGTTGTTTCACTAATCCGCGGGAACCCCCAGGCAAAAATCTTTCTCCCGGCGTGGTTCGTGCTCCTTTCAGCAATACTGCTCCTTGCGCTTTACAGATTCGCAATAACCCCATCTTCACTTCTTTCCCAGTATATTACCCAGGTGGGTGTTGTCATTAATGTTGTCATACTTTCCTTCGGCCTGACCAATAAAATCAACACCCTGAAAAATGAACTCATACGGGTGAACACGCGCCTGGAACAGAACGTTGCAGAGCGGACATCACAGCTGAACAGCGCCATGGAAAACCTTGCCACGGCAAACAATGACCTGACACTCCGCCACAAGGAACTTCTTGAAACGCAAACCCGGGCCCATCATGACATGCAGATGGCGGTAAATGTGCAGACAGGGTTTCTCGCGAAAACACCGCCGGTATCCGACGATTGGGACTGCGCGTTCTTCTTTGAGCCGATGAAAGGGGTTTCCGGCGATTTTTATGATTTCTACAGCAGCGAAGACGGCACCCTTCTCGGGGCAGGTATTTTTGACGTATCCGGCCACGGCATCGCGTCGGGACTCATTACCATGCTCGCAAAGTCCATCATCTACAACAGTTTCATAAACGGGAAAGAGAAGACCCTTCATGATGTCGCTGATGAAATCAACCGGATACTGCAGAAGGAAATCGGTTCCGTCGACCATCACCTGACCGGCATCCTGCTGCGTTTCATGAATGACTCTATCGAATATGTAAACGCCGCCCACAATGACATTATCATAAAGTCGGGGGACGATATATACCAGCCCCAGGACAGGTTCGAACGTACAAGGGGTTCTTTCATGGGTATAAGCGACTTCTCTGTTCCCTTCAGCAGCCTCACCTTTCCGGTAAGGCGGGACGATATACTTCTTCTGTATACCGACGGCCTGAATGAATCCAGAAATATATATGACCAGTGCCTCACTGTTGAAAAGATTATGACTGCACTCCGCGAGTCAGGCAACGGCAGCGCGCAGGATATAATTGAAAAAATCGTTACCCTCTACCGGAACACCATGAACAACCAGATGTATTACAGTGATGATATTACAATAATGGTACTCAAGAAGAAATGAAGGAAAACACCCGAGACCCGCAGAGTGCTTACGGCTCCGCTGTACTATATTTTTTCAGCGGAACCGGAAATTCCCTTCGAACCGCGAAAAAAATCGCATCATTTCTGAATGTACCCGGCACTACCACAATTAACATTCGCTACAGTAAATATATCATTATTAGTAAGCAGAATAACCCCATTACGGGTATGATATTTCCCACACACGGGTTTACCGCGCCCTGGGCGGTGATCCGGTTCGCATTATCACTACCCCGCGGAAACGGTTCAAAAGCATTCATCACAGTAACCCGCGGCGGGACAAGGCCTTTCGGAATTTTTTTTCTTCCCGGCCTTTCGGGCAGCGCGTCTTTCATCATTGCCTTCATTCTCCTGCTGAAAGGATACCGGATACAGGGAATCGCGGAGATTGATATGCCATCCAACTGGATGTCCCTCCACTGGGGGCTTCACCGGAAAAACCAGGACTATATTTTCACAAAATCGGAAAAGAAAATACGGACGTTCGCAGAAAGAATTGCAGCCGGCAAACACTACCTCCTGACACTGAACAACTGCATCGAATTCATCGCAGGATGCGCCCTGCTGCCGGTTTCATTTCTATACCTGATAATAGGCCGCTTCGGACTGGCAAAGCTGTTCTACGCAAACAACCGGTGTACCGGATGCGGCCTCTGTGCCCGGGAATGTCCCGTTGGCGCAATTATTATGAAGGGGGCGATACATCCCCGCCCCTACTGGACCTTCTCCTGTGAAAGCTGCATGCACTGCATGGGGTACTGCCCGGAAAAGGCTGTTGA
>DAOSYC010000248.1:0-4741 GCA_035380905.1 Spirochaetota bacterium
GCCCCAAATGTCACGGGGAAGCCCGAAGTCGCGGATTAAAGAAAAAGACCATATTAAGCGTTTGCGGTTTGGTACAATACAGAAGAAGCAAATATAAATGTGAACTCTGAGCCATTTCTCCTCTCCACATTCAATTTTTGTGGGAAGCATGTACTCTTTTGCTGTTTTGAGAAGAATTTAAGTGGCAGGTTTGGGCCGGAATATGCAAGGGGGGTCAGCATACCGAAAACTGAAGCGTCAGCTTTGCGGTTATTGTCATAAGAAACCTCATAGAACGAAAGTACCTGATAAAAGAACAAATATGGAAGCTCACACAAATACGAAAATCAATGGTAAACCCTCTGGAAGCAGCACACATTGACGAGAAAATAAGCCGAGAGAGGATACGGCTACAGGAAACACGCTTGAAAATCGAGGCGAATTTTGCGAAGATCGAGTATATGTGCGTAGAGGTGTAAAGATGAAACACCAAATATAAAAAAAATACGTTATTTCCTTGACAACACAACATTACACATATACATGTGCATACATATTAAATTTACCATACTGAATAAAGGTAGATCAATTGAAAACAAAATACTATATACTAATTGTTGCAGTATTATTAATAAACATTGCCGGATGTAAAAAATATAAATTAGAACTAATTTATAATAAAGATCAAGGCACTATTAAAATTGAACCCCATTCACAAGATGGAAGATACGGGAATGGCACAGAGCTTTTATTTACTGCGAAATCAAAAGAAGGATATAGTTTTGTAAAATGGAAAACAAATTATTATAATTCTGATAAAGAACAATTATATATTGTAATCGATAAAGATGCAAAAGTTGAAGCAATATTTGAGAAAACTAAAACAATGACAAAACATGATTACGTAAAATTAATACAATCATTCTGCAATGACTGCAACACAGAATGTAGAAAAAATGCGTACAGGGAGAGAAGTAACTGTCCCCATTATTGTTATCTAGATTGGTCTAGAAAAAAAGAAAACCAGCTGGAAATACTCGACAAAAACACCGTTTATAATGACTTGTGGGGCGCATATGAGGTCAACCTTGTAATAGATGAACATTTTAATTACATTTGCCCAGCTTCAGTGAAAATACATAATGAAAAATTAAGTAAATTTAAAAAATATAAAATCATTTATTAATTAATTTTTCAAAATACAAACTTCCGTTTAAAGTATCGCCAATAATGATTTTTTTAATTTCAGCAACAATGAACTTATCCCTGGACAAACTAAAGCTGTAATCTGGGGCACGGTGATAATGCGGTAATACTTTAATATTATTAAATATATTAAAGACTATATAGCATTTTGCATTATTTATATTTTTTTCTATTAAATATGCCTGTTCTTCATTCATTGAAAGGTCAATACTTACAATACGATACCTAATACCAGAGTCATCACCATATAGCTCTTTACCAGACAGATTAAACAGACGGGCTGGAATGTTTTTAAAATAAAAATCGCTGCAGACATCAACAATTGGATATTTATAATATAGATCTGACTGAATATGTATTAGCATTTTCTTGAGCCTTAATATATAACGGGAATCACCAAGAGCACCATTCTTCAAGCTAATAGCAGCATAATAACTATTGGACAAAGCCCCTTTTTTGAGACAATCAATTTCTTTTTTCTTCTCTTTATATAACTGAGATTTTATTAAATATTTTTTCTTTAAAGGAGTGTCCCATTCATCCACAGGAAAATATTCAATGATATTTTTTTTAAACAACTCTATAGTAGCAGCAGTTATTTCTTTTGAAGAAGAAAGTGCACTTTCAAGATTAGCATCAATATTGTTTTCATCTACTGCGAACAAATGAGAAAACACAAATAATACAATAATTACCATAATACTTTCATTTATGAATGTAATAAGCTTCATAGCACACCCTCGATATAGAATTAAACAACAAAGCTTATTACAACAGGACATGGTATTATAATAAAATGCAATATATATTTAAATTAGAAAAATCTCATAATTACAAAAATATTATATACATAATTACACTGTATCCCCAGCGACGAGGGTGTCAGAATTTTTGTGTAAATAGCCATTTACGCTTTAGACTTTCCTAAAACAACTATGCCCGGCGTACCTATCTATGATTTTCCTTAAATACACTAACAATAGGTGTATTACGTGAGTATATGACATTTCATGTATGAAATACCAACTCCTTCCCTCTCACCAAGCCCCCTTTTCGTTCAAAGGGGGCGGCACGGAGTGCGGGGGATTTATAATATATGTGTGGAGGCATACTTCGCTTACGTTCATTCTTCACATGTTTTCTTGTTGACCGCGAAAATAATTATCATTACAGTTTTTTACAATAGCAGCATGTGAATTTATTTCCAAATGAGGACTTATGGTACCATCACGCGACAAGGTACTTCAAATTATTAAAACGCACAGGTCATACCTGCATACAGAATATGGTGTTGAAAAAATCGGGCTGTTTGGTTCAATCGCAACCGGCACAGCTGATGCGGACAGCGATATCGACCTGGTTATTCAGTTTAATAAACCCATTGGATTTCGGTTTTATGAACTTGTTGAATATCTGGAGAAAATATTTAACCGGAAAGTTGATGTGCTCACCCCTGACGGTATCGAATCCATAAGAAATAAAACGATATCTTCCAACATAAAAAGGACTGCACTGTATGTCTAAAAGGGATGATTATGATCTACTGCAGGATATACGGGAATGCATTAATAGAATTCAGTCCTACACAGAAAACATGTCCTATGATGATTTCTTCGATGATTTTAAAACTCAGGATGCGGTTATCAGAAACATCGAAATAATGGGTGAAGCGGTAAAACTATTATCTGAGACAACAAAAAACAAATACTGTGATGTTCCATAGAAAAGCATTGCCGGCACAAGAGACAGGCTGATTCATGATTATTTTGGCGTTAACATAGATATTGTATGGAGTATTATAAATGAAGACCTGCCTGTACTAAAGAAAAAAATAATTATCAAGTAAAAACTGATTACTCATGACTGCTCCACCCGGCCCTAATATCAATTATATCCTGATCAATCTTTTCCTTTTCCGCATTGCCAAGTCCCCGATATTTTTTAGGATCAAAATGTTTTTTACCGGGAAGAGATATTACAACCTCGACTTCCTTGTGTTCAAATTGTGAAGGAATTGGGATAATCCCTTTCAATTTATCTGCCTGTACCAGAACGGTATATTTATTTATAACATGCCTCTTGCATAATGGATATATACTTAAGAATATAATAATCAATAATAAATTTTACCAGAAGTAATTCATTTATCAGGCAATTTAAGGAATATGCTATTTGTTACTATCAGCACACCTCGCTGCAGACATAAAATTACAAATCCCCTCAGCCTCCGGCAGATCCCTTTTACTAAAGAGAACACCATGTGTTTGAAAAAAAGTATATTTTTTATTTGACACCCTATCTGATAGGGCATTAAATTATATTATGACAAGAGAATTTATTATTCTACCTGAATTCGA
Organism: Spirochaetota bacterium; assembly: GCA_035380905.1. GTDB lineage: Bacteria > Spirochaetota > UBA4802 > UBA4802 > JAGODF01 > JAKQCH01. The sequence continues at coordinate 3,543 of DAOSYC010000248.1, forward strand.
TAAAGCATGGAAGCATCTTGGCTTATCTGACAATGAATTAAAGTCCCTTCAACAGCACTTATGTCTTTATCCGGATCAGGGAGATATAATTCAAGGTACCGGCGGCCTTCGTAAGTTGCGATGGGCAATTCAGGGAAAAGGTAAAAGCGGTGGTATTCGTGTTGCATATGTTGATTTTGTAATATTCGAAAAAATATATCTTATCACCGCTTACAGCAAAGGCGATAAAGATAATTTATCAAAAACTGAAAGGAATGATATTAAAAAACTGATTTCATTATTAGAAAACGAATTGAAAATAAAGAATGAGGGAAAACTATGAAATCCAATAAAGTATATACAAGCATTATAAAGGGTCTTAATGAAGCTGTCGACCATGAAAAAGGTATAAATGTTAAAGGACTAAAAAGGAAAAAAGTTTCTATTTCCCCATTGCCGCATTATACATCCATAAAAATCAAAGAAATTAGAAACAGATTAAATTTGTCTCAACCCACATTTGCAAAAATTCTTGGCGTTTCAATAAAAACAATCGAAGCATGGGAATCCGGAAAAAATATTCCCCAGGGGCCGGCTCAGCGGATGCTTTCATTGCTCGAAAAAGACAATAACCTGTTAGAAAAATATAAAATCATTGTCAGCTGAAATAGTAACATCCGGATTCACCCTTATCTGTTTATCATCTGATTGAATACTGCTGTATATCATGTCTACACATATACCCTACAGCACCTCATCCACAGGCGTGTACGGTATCCCCCGGGCCTCCGCCACGGACCTGCTGGTGCACTTCCCTTTCCGCACGTTCAGCGCGGTGCGGAATGCGGTATCATCCTTCAGGACATCCTCCCCCTTTTCGGCGAGACGTATGATATAGGGGAGCGTCGCCTCCGTGAGGAGCTTCGTGGAGGTGTCCGGCACGGTGCCGGGGATATTGGGGACGCAGCACATGAGGACATGCCCTTCCATGTAGCATGGCTCGCCAATACTTGTGGGCCGTGACGCTTCGGTGATGCCTCCCTGGTCGATGGAGATATCCACCATCACCGCGCCCGGTTTCATGGTTTCCATCTGCTTTTTTGATATGAGCAGCGGGGCCTTTGCGCCGGGGACAAGGACTGCTCCCACCACGACATCTGCACCGGGAAGATGCGCGTAGAGTCCCTCCGGGGGAAGCACCTCCGCGCGGGGAAATAGTT
>DAOSYC010000249.1:0-4730 GCA_035380905.1 Spirochaetota bacterium
TTGTCAAATGAAATTATTTGAGGCGTAATTATTGTTCGGGTAATGGTAATTTTATCTTATAAAAATGATACATTTTGCACTACAGCATTAAAAATAGTAAATTACCGAAAACGTAATGCCATACAAAATGTCATCCTCCATGTTATAGTAATCCTCATCAACTGCGCTGTAGCTCAGGCGTTGGTAGCGTCCTCCCAGAGCAATGGCAGTTGACAGAGACTCGAAATAATATGACAGAGAGAGGGTCGTGTTGAATCCATATGCACGGTAGTTCTGATCATTTTCGAAATTTTGGTTTTGCATGGTACCCTGTATGAACAGCGCATAGTACAGGTCCATATATACAAAGGAAACGTTTGCAATCAGAAAAAGCTTCTGAGCAATAATCGGGTGATTGTAGCTGAGACCAAATCCAACCCCCATGCCGTGTGCACCTGCATGATCATCGTAGTTATTATTAGCGGGGACATTGTTTACTGTAACGCTATTGGCATCAAAATTCCAGTCAATATATTTCAGACCCCCAAAAAATGAAAATCTTTCATGGAACCTGTAGCTGAGAATGGCGTCAAGATCAAAGCGCATCATGTCCTGTTCCACTTCCGTTTTCGTACCAAGGTATTCGTGTTCAAGCCTCCCCTCACCGGTGCCGAACATCCCCACAAGTGAAAAAGTCCAGTTTTTACTAAATGAAACACTCCCGATAGCACCGTACAGCATAAAGGGGTCAACTTCGGCAGTATCATAGGTGCCATTCCATGAAGGTTCCCAGAACATATACATTGAAGTGACTCCTAAACTCCATTGTGCTGCCCGCAGCATTACCGGCGATGCCACAATAGCAATAATGAAAAGCGACATTACGGCAATTTTTCTCATTTTTTTTTCTCCTGAAAATAAAATTAAAAAAAGTATCCGGATGTTTTCCCCGGAACTAATTGTATGCGCATTACAGTGAAGGAATATTTCCCGCACGTTCATTCCGCTCCTTGTTTTTCTGTGCTGCCGCTTTTTCCCGTTCCGCGATTGCCCGTTCACGGGCTTTCCGTTCAAGTTGTTCGCGTTCTAAGCGTTCTGATTCAAGGCGTGCCTTCTCCTCTTCATCTCTTTTACGCGCGATTTCTTCTGCCTTCCGCGTGTCCTTTTGAAGGCGTATCCGTTCCTTCGCTATGGCGCGCGGTGCGATGGTAATTTCTTTTTCAAATTCCATGTAATCTTCAAGAACGAGTTTAAGGGAATGTGTCCCTTTATTGACCTGCAGAATCACCGGCGTTTTGCCCGCTTCTTTTCCGTCAATGAATACTCTTGCGTGTTTTGGTTCGCTTGAAAGATCAAGAGTGCCGATACGGTTGTTCAGCGCGTCAGTGAGGGACGCCGCAATCCTGCGGGCAAGGGGGCGCAGGGCCGCCGGGGAACCCAGTTCGCTGTATCCCATGTATACGCTGTTCCCCGTGGATGTGTTGATGACCCGGTAACTCATGCAAATCAGATTACCGAACATGCGTATCACTCCCGCGACACGGTAGGATATGCCGCGGACGCGGAATTCCTCGTTTGAATTGTCGTTCTCCACGATCCCCACCATCTCCATGACCTTTTCGTTCAGCAGGGCCTTTGCGTGTGTGCGCTCGACAACGGCAATCTCCTGGTTTGCTCCCAGCTCGCTGTTCAGAATTTCGGCGAAGGTGCCTCCGTATCCTGCCTTCATGGCCTGAGGGTTGTCATGGTCAAAGGCGTATACAGATATGGCCGGACTGTCCCTGCTGGACCTGACTTTTGTCTCCAGACGTTCCCGGGTAAATCCTGCGGGCAGGGTGGAGCAGATTGCGGACGATGCCCCTCCCATACTGGATGAACCGGCACCTGAGGCGTATACGATGTTCCAGTTGTTGATATCGACAATCCGCATGTCAACTTCACACCGGGAGCCGATCTTTGCCACTGATCCTACGGTGAGGTAATTGATCTTCAGCTTTCGGGCGATCCCCTTTACCGACGCGGGGCTGTCAAGGCCGAGCTGTACCCGTTCAAGGGACGTGAGATAGTTCTGCACTGCCCCCGACGGACGGAGCTCGAACCACTGCATGCCGCCGAGTCTTTTCTCCAGGGTGCGGGATGATGATATACCGGCGCTTTTCGTTTCGTTGCCTGAGGTGAGAGGCATGAAAGGGGCAACTGCGAGGCGGATGGTTTCGGTTTGTGAATAGAGAAGGGACGCTGTCACAGACAACATCCCGATAATCAATATGACTGATATCCGTTTTATCATGGGTCACCCTCCAAGTCCTGATATCCAGAGCTCCACCGCCCGCCGTTCCGGGGCATTGGGCGCCAGCTCGATGTATTTGCGGTAATGGCCGGCGGCAAGGGCGGGCTTTTTGAGCTTCAGGTCATAGAGGATGCCGAGATTTTTATGCGCTGCGGCAAAACCGGGTTTCAGTTCCAGAACTCGTCTGAATGATTGTTCCGATTTCCCGTACATGCTGGTGAGATAATACAGCACCCCGAGATTGTTGCATACCTGGTAATTCGCTCCTCCCGCCTGCAGGGAGCGCTCATAAGCATCTATGGCTTTCCGGTAATTGCCCTGTTTGTAATACAGGTTCCCCATCTCGAAGAATGACATCGGATGGTTTGGCCGTATACGGAGCGCCTCTGTGAGTTTCTTTTCCGCTTCCCCGTAATTTCCCGCCGAGAGGTAAGCACGTCCCAGCAGGTAGTGGCTTTCCGCTTTCTTCGGATCGAGGCGGATCGATTCCTGTGCGCTCTGTATGGCGTGAGCCGTATCGCCTTTGGCTGTCTGGATCGCGGCAATATTGCTGTGGAGCTTTGCCTTTTCGTTGTCGGTTTTTGCTGCCTTCAAAGAACTGCGCAGCTTTTTTAGCTCTTTGTTCAATGAAGCGTTTTCCGCGATGGTGAAGCTTTCCTCCAGCACGGCATTGTCACTGTTGCTGTTTTTACATGATATCATTGTAAATAATGCCGCAACGAGCACAATGGTTGGTATGATTTTCTTTCTCATTGCACACCTTCCTTTATGGGACTAAAAATAAAAAATCGCGGACATGGTAATTCCGTAAAAATAGTCATCATCGAAGCCGATATGGTTTATCCGGTCCGGGTTTTGGATATTATTCGGATAACGGTATTTAATATCGTCCCTGCTATGACTGTAATGAATGTACTGAAAACGGCCCCCGATTGAGATGGCGGTGTTTATGAGGTCGAAATAATGAGAAAAGGAAACGTTACAGCTTGCGCCTATTCCGGTTGCGGTAATTTCATACACATCACATGCTCCGTAACCATAACTTGTTCCATAGGCTACACTTTCCTGGATGGATACGACAAGGTCACTCTTGTAATAAATTCCGGATATTGATGTATTAATAAAATTGTTTCCTCCAAGAGCGAAAGTATGGCTTATGCCGATGGCATACCCATCTCCCTCTGATTGGAACTCACCCTGGTCACCAGACCACTCGTTTGTTGTTGAGCCGATATATTCTGTTACATGCAGTTGTCCTCCATTGTCATAGGAAAATGATTTTAAACCGATGAAAACTGAGGTGAACGGTGTTATTTTATAACCGAGCATCAGGTCTATGTTTGATACTTTTTGCTTCCGTTCAGTTTTCGCTGTGAAATCGCCCCATGTGGAATCAGTTCCTCTCACTGTATACCGTGAATCAAAATTGCTTGTCTCGATAAAGCTGCCTACCAGGTATACCTTCTTGAAAAAGGTCAGACTGAGCACTGGGCCCCATAAAAATCCGTTCGTCACTTCTGTGTCGTCATAAACACCACTCACAGCAGGGTCCCACCATGCGTAAAAACCTGAAAGGCCGATCCCTATATCGACTGGTCCGAGGGCATGGGCCTTCTCCCTGCTGCCAAAGGACATCAGCAGCATGCACACTGCTGCCAGTGTAAGAATAGATTTTTTCATTTTATTTCCTCCGCTAAGTCATTTTGTTTAATATTTGATTACATCTTCCCGCCCGGGGCACTGATGTAAATATCTGATGCATATTGTATCGATAATATTGTCCTTATAAATACCGGTTGCGGATATTTAAAAACCAGTGATTAAATTTGTAAATCCCCCAAAAGTTGTAGATTTAGAAATTTTTCTCAATTTCATATAAATGTTTTTCTGCAGGCTACTGCGGTCATGTGAAGACCTTATATATCCATGTGCGACAGCTCGGTCCTGTTTTTTGCGCCGGATTTATGAAAGATATTCGCCAGGTGCCGTTTCACCGTTTCAGTTGATATATCCAGATATTCCGCAATAAATGTAAACGGCAATAGTGTAAATTCACATAAAAGAATAAAGATAATACGTCAATAGATAATCAGGGAAACTGTAAAAAAAAAAATTGACTTTTATCATTTCAGTAGATATTATTTGACTAATCAAATGTTGGATGAAGCAAATAATAGTAGAATACAGGAACATGCCATGAATATAACTCAGATAGACCGTAACTGCATTGCGGCACAGACACAATCCGGAATATTTCCTTTCAGGCTGGATATATGCCTGTATAATATTGACGGGATATTGATTGATGCCGGTTCTTCAATGATAATGAGACAACTGATATCATTTTTTGAGAAATACCCTGTACAGTGTGCCGCGCTGACACATGTCCATGAAGACCACACCGGCGCCGCAGCGTTAATAGGCAGGAAGTATGGCAAGCCGGTATATCTTCATCATCATT
>DAOSYC010000250.1:0-4728 GCA_035380905.1 Spirochaetota bacterium
GGATAAAGTTTTTCTTTGACAAACACCTTGTTGACCTGGGACGGTTTAACCCTTCCGGTACAAAGGTCATTACCGGGCTGGAGTTTGGTGAACTGATGATCTGGAAGCTTGACGGGAGCCATGGACCTCATATAAAGGGCCATGTCTGCCGTGCAGTGGGTGCCGGGATGACCCGTGACGACCGTATTATGGTGAGCGCGGGGCGTGACAACCGGATCATTATCCGCAACCTTCAGTCAGGCACTGTGGCGTATATGTATTTCTTCAGGGGCAATAAGTATCTGATCTATACAAATACCGGCCGTTACGACTTCAACGGCGACAGTCGTCACCTTGTAGACCTATCGAGAGATGGAAAGGTCGTGACGGGAGACCACCGGAACGCACGGGTTAGAAACCTTCTGCATAAAGTCATCAGAGGGGAGATATAACAGGTTTTTCCCGTACTTCCCCGCTTCAAAGCTCAGGCCCCTTATCGAGGGGCTGGTGGAAATTGCCGGGAAGCTGGACGGTATTTCTGAATCATAACAGGGGAAAATATAGGATTTTTCCCTGTTATATGCAATATGTGGTAATAGCGGTTTCGTGATTATTTCATGGAGAATTGTACTACCTGATATGCCGCAGCCCCTCCTGCAGTCCCTGCCCCTTGAAAAGTGAAATGATCTCCGGGTTCAGGACATAGATAAGGGCTGCCGCACCTGCGAGGATGACAACCGCAAGCCACTTCGTGTATATCCCGCCCGCTCTCCTGAAGAGCATAAACGAAAGAAACATAATAACCGCGGGCCCCACAATTTTCACGTCCCCCAGGGGAATGCGGTATCTTCCAATCCTGAAACGCTCTCCCAGGATTGCGGTGAGGTCAATGGTGAATTTCCCGAGAACAATGGCCGCTTCAAGGATGAGTACCGCCAGTATGGCAATGGATGCGATCTTTGTGTAGAATCCTTCGGTCCTGTACACTTCGTAGCCCACAGCCGGGAGCATCAGAATTATCAGGGGAAGGGGATTCTTCATAACAATGCTGAGGCCCGCGCCAATTGCGGCCGCGACAGTCAGTATGGTGCAGATGAGTGCAGCGTTTCTGGTTTCCTGTGCCATGATGTTTTCCTTTGTGTGATGATGTTAATACTGTTTTTATGGATGGAATATACACAGGGGGTTAATTATTGCAAGGAAAAAGCAGATGATGCGGCATCGGGGGCCGGCAGGTTTTCTGCTGAAATGTTATACGATATGTTCATTGAATGCGGTTCTATTTAATAACGGGATTACACGTATAATTTTTTTTATTGCTGGCATAAAATTCATCGTCACCGGGCATATCTAACTATATCTTTCTGTATATTACAGTGTGAATAGGGGGTAACTATGATCGCATTCAAAATTTCCGGTACTATGGTTATGATTATGGGACTGGTGGTAGGAAGTATGGCCACCTTCAGCGGAGATACCTGGGGTAAACTGGGAGTTAATGTAGTGGAAAACCCTGTTGCAACTATGGGGACGGTGATTGACATCAATAAAAAGGACATTTATCGTGCCCCCTTTGTCCGCTTCAAAGCCGAAGACGGACGGACCTATCGTTTTTTGAGCCAGTATGACAGGAATGTGGATTTATTCAACCTCAAGGTAGGGCAGAAAATTGAAATCATTTACGAAAAAACCAATCCACAGAGGGCACAGGAAAATACATTTTGGGGCAGATATGGCCCACGGGTGATCCCGGCGTCTTTCGGGGGAATTATATTTTTAATCGGGCTTTTCGTCTTTACACGCGGCCGGAAGTAACAGGCACACATAACTATACACGGTATGGGTCGCTGAAAACGGGAGCGTCAAGACTGGAGGCTTCCTGAGGTCATTACCAGCTCCGGATGCCCTGTGTGCCCGTCGATATCCTCGTGGACCGTCATAAAGCCGTTCTTTTCGTAAAAGCTGACAGCCCTGTCATTTTCAGTATATACATGGACGTGAAGTGTGCTGTGCATCTCCCGGGCCTTCCCGATCAGTCCGGTGCCGATCCCTTTCCCCTGGTGCGCCGGCAGGACGAAGAGAGCAGCAATTGTATTGCCGGCAAGCGAAATGAAGCCGCTTATAAAGCCCATTTCCTCGTAGACATACGTTTCCGAAGAGGGGAGGTACAGGTTCCGCATATCATCAAGTTTCGATACCCAGAATTCCCGCGGGATGAAGCTGTGCGCTTCTATCGAGGTATCCACCCAGATGCTCAGGACCTGGGCCATGTCGGTTTTAAGGTTGAAGGGACGGATCATGGGCACGTTTCCTGTATCGCGAACTCCTACATGTACGCTGCTGCGGGAGTGTCCGAATTCCTGCTGTAATCACGGGCATCTTTATGATGCAGCCCTGTTTTTTCGCAGAATTTTTTTATTACAGGAACATCTTCCCGTGTGTCAAGTTTAATAATCCGGAAAAGACGCAGCCTTTTTTTACCTTCCCGCCGTAGAAATGCCCGTATCTCCGTATTGTAATGGTCCCCTTCACCATGATATTCAAGGCGCACCATTTTTTTGGGGAACGAAGTTTCTTTGCTGCGGACGGTAAGAAAGAGGTTATCACCGTCGCACAGCAGGGTAATATTTTTAGCGTTTCCCCTGCCGAACCTCAGGTAGCTGAACAGGGCCAGCAGCAGGAACAGTATAACAGGTCCGCCGATAAGAAGCGCAGTAAGAACCATACCCGGCCTTTTCTCCAGGCCGAAAAATATGGTTAACCCGATACCAAGGGCCATATAGGGAAATACATTGTACCATGCTGACAGATAATTCCAGAGCCTTTTTGTAAACGGTGCGGGCATAATAGTCATGGAGGGTTTCCCTCCTTTTTCCCCAAGGGAAATCCTGATGGGCGGGTTGGTTGGGCTGTTTTCCTTGTCCATGATTTCATCCTCACTTATAGAAAGAATACACATGTAACGGTGTAGTGCATGTATTCTGAATGTAGTTACTTTCAGGGTAAGAATCAATGTACGGGCTCTTCCGGCTGCAGAAAAAAAAAGATGACAAAACCCCGGACCTGGTATGTTGTGCGACTGTTACGGTTATCTGGCGCATTCTTTCGCTGAACAACCTGAATCCGTACAGACCACGAATGGGGGTATCCCGTGATGAAGAAAACAATCTGCTTCATTATTCTGCTGTGTTCGGTTTTGCTCATCTCCTTCGACGCTGAAAGTTACACCATTGAGCGGACGCCGGTATCCCTCCGGCCCTATACAAACAGCCAGTACAAATATATAGACGTCAGGGCCCAGATGACCTCGCCGTTCCCCGACGGCGCCCTTGCCATCGGATGGAACGCGGAGACCGACATGCACATTACCCTGGTCGATAAAAACCTGAAACGGGAGAGAGATGACATTATTCTGGCGGGCCACGTGATCCAGGGGATGACAGCCCTTCCGGATAACTCGGTCCTTGCCCTGGTGGTTCCGGTTACTGAAAAAATAAATTCTAATAACTATTCAAATCCGGCGTACCTGATCAAGTACAGCAAAGACGGGAAACAGCTCTTCAAGACGCATCTTCTCGGCGGAAACGGATTCAGGAACGTGGATGATGAAGGACTGGAAAGAATGATGATTCCCCCGTGCCACCCTATAGGGTATCATAACGGCAAAATCGCCGTGTTCATGCAAATCGAAAAGCAGTGGGGGCCCGGCAGGGGAATTCACGAGGGCGACAGGTACATGGTGCTGGATCCGGACGGCACCATCGACAGGAGCATTGACTGGTCCTGGAGCTCCAGTCACAGCTGGTGCCATCAGATGACGCGTACCGCTTCCGGAGAAATCATCACAATACAGACCGGTGACCGTTACCCCTTCGGCATCCAGTTTATTAACAGGTCAAGGCCAAAGCAATACCGGTATCCCGTTATATGGCCCGATGAAGACCAGCGGACTGACAGCGTACTCAGGGCTAACAACTCCGTGGTCGGTGCCGGCCAAGTATTCGGGGCCGCCGGGGTGGGGGGAAACGTCTTCGTGCTGATAGGAACCACTGAAAAGCTGCCCAATAATGAATCGAAACAGGACCTGCTCCTTGTGGGCGCTTCCCCTGAAGGGAACGTGCTGTTCAGGAACTGGGTATACCGCAACAGCGCCAGAAGCATCAACGGGTTTGGGATCGTTCCTTTTGAGGGCGGCGCTCTTATCGCGTTCAATGAACATCCGGTGTATCCGGACCGTTCCCCCGGGGACACATACCTGGCCTTCGCGAACAGGGAGGGGTCGATATCAAGGGTTGAAAAAATCCCTTACAAGTCAATTGTCTACTACCTGAGCCAGCTCTTCAGCTTCCCCGACGGAAGCGCGGGATGGACGTACTCACCTGATCCGGGCACTCTTGAGATATTCAGGGTGAGGGCGGAACGATAAGGGGGCAGGTCACTGCGTCCTTATCCCTGGCAGGGGCATGGGTGTTCATGACTGGTATGGATTGCTTACATATGTATGGTTATTGATGTTCTACAGGTTTTCTCCAGTGGTGATTATACAGTGTCTGCATGTCCGCTATTGATTTGTGTCCATATGATGGACTGCATATAAAAGGGGGAAAGACGCTGTCTCTCCCCCTTTTGAACCCCCTCTCTGCTCTCAAGCGGCGAGGGCCTTTTTAACGGCACCTTGCTGCATTCACCATACTTGCTGTTCGGCAGGGTAGTGAAGGAACTTCTGTTCATGGAATGCGCTCCCTCATG
>DAOSYC010000251.1:0-2451 GCA_035380905.1 Spirochaetota bacterium
CTTCTAAAAACTGTCCTTTAATGCCCCTGTGGGCTTGAAATAGTAGTAATTGGTGCTGTTTTGATGCGATCAGCATTTGCATTACCAGGTTTTTGGAAGTGCCCATAGGTATTGCCCGGTAACACCATGGTCTTCGCCGTTTCGGGGATTACTGTTTCCCCCGTATGCCCCGATAATCCTGTTTAATCGATTGTGAATAACGTATTTCAGATTATTCACCGCCTGCACCTGCCGTGGAATATACATGAAACAATATTCATGTGTTAAATAATTAAAGTGTATCCTATTTTTATGTGATTATATGGGCATTTCTCATAACAAAGATATAAATATTAAGATCTTGCATATAAAATCTGTTGACAAATATGTGAAATCGTTAGTATACTTACTTAAGAGAAAAGTGCTTCTTATTATAAAATTAAAAGATAAAGGAGTTCGTGTATGGAATTAACAGTGGTAAATATTATTACCAATGCGGTCCAGAAGGGACTTAAATATCTGGTTCCGGTATTTGTGAATGCAGTCCTCTGGGTAGTAACATTCTGGATACCATATCTCAATGTTGGTACAACAATTGGTCTGCTTGTTGGTATTGTTGCAAAGATGTCCAGGGATGAAGAAGTGTCAATGACAGAAATATTCAAGCCTGAATACAGGAAAAACATGGGAGAATATTTCCTGGTTCTGGGATTTATGATGGCTGGTATTATGGCCGGTATGTTGTTCTTTTATATCCCCGGATTCGTTATCATGGTTGCATGGATGCTGGCGCCTCTTCTTGTTATTGACAAGAATATGACACCAATCGATGCCATTAGCAAGAGTAATGTAATGACATACGGGAAAAAATGGGTGATATTCGGTTCATTAGTGTTACTTCAGATCCTTGGTTTTATTGCTCTGTTTATTGGTACTTTTATTTTCGGGAAAATTCCTGCAATCGGCGGCTTTCTTTCCTTTATTTGGACAATTGGTGGTATGGCACTTATCGCAACAGTGATAATGGCTGCACAGTCTATTATTTACGGAGAGCTTTCAAAATAAGCGTAAAACTATACTGTATAACTTTCAAAAGCGGGGTATCGTGCCCCGCTTTTTTATTTTTCGTTCCTGTTACGCTTTTCCCATCATTTCCCTGATTTTCTTCAGCTTTCCTGTCCTGATTTTATAGACAGTACCATCATTACAAAAAATCTGAAACCCTTTAAAGAATCCGATTTTATATTCCCTCACGTCATTCCGGTCAATGCTGATGCTTTTTGAATTCCCGAGTCCCAGGGCCGCTGCTTTCTGTTCGAAGTCGGTTATGGAATCAGCGATTTCGGCAAGCTGTAATATCTTTTTCAGGCCTTTCCCGTAATCGAATATCTCGCTGAAACTCTTTTTTGCTTCCTGTACATCTTCTTTCAGTTCCTTCACCGCGCCGGTTATTGTATGGCTTCCCCCCCTCATTGAATCCATGGGGTCAATGGTCTGGATCACATTCAGGATAATCCTGTGTGGTGTAACAACGAGATTGCCGCTCTGGCGGACCATTCCTTCGGAATAGAATGCGTTTTTTACCGGAATGAAATCTTCTCCTTCACGAACAGCCATGACGGAACCTCCATTGATGGTTTTAGATAGTTGTGGGTGTGCTCAAAGCATGAATGAATATATATCAACGGATGAATGGTGCAAGGATTTTTTACCGTATGTGTAAATCCTGAGGCGGGATGTTCAATGGGATGGCCATTATCGACAAAAAAAAATAAAAAAATTTTCTCTTTGAAATCGTATATACTCATAGGGGTTTCTATTGAAACTTCCGGCACAATTCTTTTTTGACTGTTTCATGTCTGGGAATAACCGGCGGAATTGTGTCCTAACAATATTATAAAAGGAGCGTATATATGCATAATTACACTGCCGCTACAGTTGAGGGATTTGTGGCAAATGAACCCATTGTCCGGGAAACAAAAACGGGAAAATCAGTGTGCACCTTCGCGGTAGCGATTAACCATTATTCAGATCCGGACTCCGCACCGAAAGTATCGTATCTGGATGTGGAAACCTGGCAGAAGCTTGCGGAGATGTGTTCGAAGAATGTGAAAAAAGGGAAACGGATCATGGTTATGGGAGGCTTGCGTCAGGACCGGTGGGAGGGTAAGGACGGCAGGATACAATCAAAAATTATTTTGATTGGAAGGGAAATACGTTTTCTGGATTCCCTGAAAACAGTGAAAGAATCCTGAAACCGTCTGCTGTAGTGAAAAAGGAGCTTACAGGCTCCTTTTTTTATTATATTGAGAAAAATTGATGGTATAATATTGGTATAATGTATGATTTTGTATCAGAGTTTCCGGCAACAGAGTGCTATTCTTGTGGTCAATGTTTCTTTCGGTAGATTCTGAAAGATGGCAGCAGTCGATTTCCCTGTGTTATTCTCCGGTTTTAAATCTAGTGTACAGG
>DAOSYC010000251.1:2551-4716 GCA_035380905.1 Spirochaetota bacterium
ATGGCAGCAGTCGATTTCCCTGTGTTATTCTCCGGTTTTAAATCTAGTGTACAGGCCTGACGGTATATTGAATGTGTAAAGGATGTCATTACGTATGAGTAATTACAGTGTCAACAAAACGGGTATCTCGCTGAATCCGGCACGGTTTCATCATATCTTTGAGGGAAGTACTGATGGTATCGTGTTTGTCGATGCAGAGGGGCGTATAATAGAATGCAACAGCCGTTTTACACAGATGCTTGGATACAGCCGTACGGAAATTACCGGGAAAAGCTTTTATGACCTGACACCTTCACGGTGGCACGAGTGGGAAAAAAATGAAGTTGTTGAAAAACGCCTGAAAAACCAGGGCAATTCGGGTCCCTACGAGAAAGAATACATACGGAAAGATGGTACCGTGATACCAGTTGAAGTTACCGCATACACCCTGGATGATGATATGGATGATGGTGCCCGTTACTGGGCTGTTGTTCGTGATGTAACAAGAAGTAAAATTGCGGAAGAAGCGCTGTATGAAAGTGAAACCCGCTCCATGACGCTTATGGAGACTATTGTTGATATTGTCTTCATCATTGATCTTACCGGAAAGTTCACCTATGTCAATTCACTGATTGAAGATATAACCGGATATCCGGCGGGAGATTTAATTGGTAAAGACTCAAGTATGTTCCTTGTTCCGGAAGACAGGGAAAGGGGAATTACATATTTTCGTGAGGGGTTGGCTGGAAAGAAGATTCCAATATATGAGATTACAGCATTCCATAAAAATGGAAATCCCATTACCCTTGAGATGAATGTCTCCAACATTTATGACCGCAGGGGGGAAGTTGCAGGGCGTATTGGAATTGCCCGGGATGTGACCGAAAAAAAACAGGCACGGGAAGCATTGCGTGAGAGTGAAGAGAAGTTCAGGGCCCTCGCGGAATCCACTTCAACCGCCATTATGATGTACCAGGGGGACAAATGGACCTATGCCAATCCCGCAGCCGAACGGATTTGCGGGTACAGGGAGGAGGAGCTGAAACAGATGTATTTCTGGGACTTTGTCCATCCTGATTACAAAGACCTGGTAAAAAATACCGGCAAAGGGCGGCAGGAGGGAGTCAATGAGCTGCAGCGGTACGAATTTGCTATTGTGACCAAAAAGGGAGACGTCCGGCAGGTGGAGCTTTCAGGTACTGCAACGGAATTTGGAGGTAAGCTGGCAGGTATTATTACCGTCATTGATATTACTGAAAGGAAAAGGGTGGAGGGGGCATTAAAGGAAAGTGAAGAACGGCTCCGCGCCCTGATAAATTCAACTCCTGACATTATCTGCTTTAAAAATGGCGACGGGAGACTTCTTGAGGCAAATGAATCCTATCTAAGGCTGTTTAGTCTTGATGCTGTTGCATATCAGGGGAAGACGGACAGGGAGCTTGCCGGGATGACTCATGAACTGTACGGCCGGTCCCTTCTTCGCGGCGAAGAAACTGATAGAAAAGCCTGGGAAGCGGAAAGCATCTTTATTGATGAAGAAGAGATCCGCACAATAGATAACACGGTAAAGGTATTCGAAGTTATTAAAGTACCTCTTTTTAATGATGACAGAAGCAGGAAGGGCCTTGTGGTACTCGGGCGGGATATCTCTGACAGGAAAAAGGCGGAAAGAGATATTAAAGCATCACTGCTGGAGAAGGAGACGCTCCTGAAGGAGATTCACCACAGGGTAAAGAACAATATGCAGGTAATATCAAGTCTGTTAAGCCTTCAGGCGCATCAGATTAATGATGAGACTGTCTCGGAACTCTTCAATGAAAGCCGGTACAGGGTCAGGTCTATGGCGCTTGTCCATGAAAAGCTGTACAGGTCAGAACAACTTTCCATGGTTAATTTTGAAGAGTACATTGAAGATATCGCAAAAGAACTGCGGCGTGTGTATGAGCAGGACTCAGGCGCAATTACGGTTGTGACAGATATCAGCAATGTGTTCCTGACAGTTGATGTCGCAATACCATGCGGCCTTATTATTAATGAACTACTTTCAAATTCAATGAAGCATGCATTCGCTGACGGTATGGCGGGTGAGATATATGTCGGATTTAATCTTGATGAGGAAAACCGGTACAGGCTTGTAATCCGTGATAATGGCCCGGGACTCCCTCCGGATGTTGATTTTTTTAATT
>DAOSYC010000252.1:0-4617 GCA_035380905.1 Spirochaetota bacterium
ATGGCGGAAATATATTTTCTGTCGCTTCCAATGGGTACAACGATGTCGATATATTTACTCAGGGCAAACATGCTTTCAATTTTTGCGGAAGGAACGTTTTTTCCGGTGTCAAGAACCAGGAGCCCCTTTTTCCTGTCGACAATTTTGATGTAGCCATCAGCGACCATTTCAACGATGTCGCCGGTTTTGTAAAATCCGTCATCGGTGAACGCCTCTTTTGTCGCTTTCGGGTTGTTCCAGTATTCCTTGAACACATTCGGTCCCTTGACCTGCCACTCTCCGTCTTCGGCAATACGGCCCTCGATGAAGCTTACCGCAACATTTCCGACAGAACCGGGAAGTATTTTGTCAATATGGTTTACGGTGATTTCGTTCCATGTTTCCGTTGCGCCGTATCCTTCAATGATGGTAATCCCCATGGCCATAAAGGTTTTGCAGAGGTCCGGAGAAAGGCTTCCTGCCGCGGAGACTGCGAACCGGAGTCTGCCGCCAAGTCCATCCCTGACTTTTTGAAATATCAGCTTGTCAAAAAGGGCAAACTTGAATTTGAGCCATGGGCTTACGCCGGCTGTGAGGCTGAGCCCTTCGGTCCTGTCAATAAAACCGTCCTTATCCGCACGTTTTTCAACAACCTGAAGGCCGGTGTTGAGGGCGGCGTTAAAAAGCGCCTTTTTGACGGGGGATTTCGATGCGGTGTCGCGCATAGCCATGAATATCCGTTCGTATATCCGCGGTACAGACATGAACATGGTTGGCTTGAATATCTTCAGGTCCTCAATGAGGGTCTTCGGCGATGAGTAGGCAAGGGTCATGCATGCAATGACACCGGTGCCGTGTCCGCACTGACGCTCATAGGTATGTGAGATCGGCAGAAATGACATCATGACGTCATCATCATTCGCCTCGTTTACATGTGTACAGCTCCTGCAGCATGCCGCGGCAAAGCTGTCATGTGTGTGTACAACGCCTTTCGGCAGGCCCGTTGTGCCGGATGTATACACGATGGTCATGTTATCTTTCATGTCCAGGGATTTCCAGCGGTCATCAACGCAGAAGCGGTCTTTTACGAGCTGTGCTACGCCCAGTTCTTTTAACTTTTCGAGATCAAGGACCTTTTTGTCTTTTGTTTCAAAGTTCTCCTGCATGACAATTATGTGTTTGACTTTGGAACCTTTCGCTTTCGATGCGGCAGTGACTTTTTCAAGGATTTCCCCGTCTTCAACGAAGAACATTGTTGATCCGGAATCTTTCAGTATAAACTCAACCTCATGTTCCGAAAGTGTGGGATAAATACATACGGTGACACCCCCCGCGCTGAGTATCGCATAATCCGACCACATCCACCGGGGCGACGTATTGCACATGATTGCAACGCGGTCTCCCTTTTTCAGTCCCAGGCTTATAAGGCCTGCAGAGAGCTTTTTAACAATTGTACCGGTCTCTCCCCAGGTAAGTTTCCGGATTGTTCCTGTCTCATCTCTCCACATCTGGCTGATGCCTTCGGTGTACTGAAACATGTTCCGGTGCAGAAGTGCGGGGGCACTCATGTGTTGAATGTACCACTTCCTGTTTGCGTATTTCATATATATAGCCTCCAGAATATATTACATGCTGAAATCAGCATTGAATCTGCATGTGATTACGGGGAAAGAAAAAATATATGTGTATGAATGACCTCTTCTTCTACGGGAGATATTTTGAACTTAACGTACAAACAACAACTACAAGTATATCAAAAATAAAATACTTATTCCTAAAAAAAATTGATATTGTGATATTCTTTCATTTGAAACGGGTGTATGATACACTCAGATAGAATTATTCATTGACAAATATGAAGTTGGTACAGGTATATGAAAAAGTTGTGTAGGGAACCTGTTTTATTTCAGAACGTGATTACACCACCGTATATGACACGAATTCAAAAGGAGAGGTAACTCCATTGGCTTTTGGAAGAGATGGTTCGGAACTTGAATTGCAGATTTTTGATTTACAAAACAGGGCACTTGAGCGTGCACTGAAGCAGATAATAAAAGTAAGTAAAGACCGGGAAGCTGTTAAAATTGCCCGGGAGGCGCTTGAGGAGGCTGAAGATATAATGAGAAGGCTTGGGGATTGATTACCACCTGGGATTGTTTTGTATGAGTTCCTCTGCAGATGCCGCGTTAACCGGGCGGGAGAAAAGAAAACCCTGACCGTATTCACATCCGAGCTCCCTCAGTTTCTCAAGGTGCTCTGTTGTTTCTATTCCCTCTGCAATTACTTCCTTCTTCAGGTTATGGGCGAGATTGATAATTGTATGTACAATTTCCTCGCTTTCATCGTCAATACCCATCCACCGCACAAATGACTGGTCGATTTTCAAAACATCCACAGGAAAATGGCGCAGATAGCTTAATGATGAATAGCCGGTACCGAAATCGTCCATGTACAGTTTGAAGTTCATGTTCTTCAGCTTCAACAGCATAAGATTTGCTGAATCCATATCTGTCATCAGGGCGCTTTCTGTGATCTCGAAACGGAGTGAATCATTGGGGATCCCGCTGCTGGTGACGATATCACCTATATGGTCAGCGAGTCCGGGGTGAATAAACTGCACTGTTGAAAGGTTCACACTGATGGTCAGGGGAGGACGTTCGGTAAATGTTTTATGCCATTTTTCGAGCTGCCTGCTCGCTTCCTCGATAACCCAGAAACCGAGGGAGATTATAAGTCCCGTTTCCTCGGCATAGGGGATAAACTCATCGGGGGAAACAAACCCTTCACTCTTTTTATTCCAGCGGATCAATGCTTCAAAACCGGAAATGGTGCCTGATTGCAGGCATACAATGGGCTGGTAAAATAATTCGAATTCGCCATTCTCAATGGCATCGATCATTTCCATGCTGAAACGGCGTTTCTTTTCCTGTAGATCTTTTTTTTCAGTGGATGGCGAGATATCAGCGTCATTGAGGAGGTCAAGATTTTCCTGTACTTTCAGGAGCATCTGTTTCTGATGAATGTCATCCCGGTATGCTGAAAAAAGATTATCTGCCAGCTGCTTTTTGTGAATGAAAATACTTTTCCTTGTGCCGCTTTCAGGAATTTCAAGCCTGATTGTCTCGGATACTCCCCGCTCTTTTGTGTGAAGGGCGATAATTTCCCTGATACGTGATATGAAATATTTCCTTTCACATGGAATGCTTATCTGATAACTTATTCCACAGGTGAGGGCGTTGACGAAGTATTCAATATCAACATGGGACGGGGTAATGGCGATAACAGGCAGTGTGTTGCGCTGATTGCCGCTCAAAAATGAACTTATTTCATCAGTGCTTTCATCAATAGAATTCATGCAGCCGATTACAGCATTTACGCTTTGTCGGGAAAGTGTATCGCCGGCCTCTTTCCATGTGTTAATCCGCTGGATCGAAAAATCCTCTGACGCCAGTATATCTTCAACCCTTCCCGCAAGAAGGGAGTTATTGCATATCAGGGCGATGTTGAGGGGAGGGGAAGTATTATCTGCCATATAGTACCTTTATCATTATTATTGTACAATAGCCGGAATATGGAGAATTTTCAATAATAAAAAAATGATGCTATTGAATATCCTTCACAACAAGCTTCTGATGAAAATCATTATAAATTATCTTTGTAAGGTCATTGTTCCAGTTTACTGAAAGGAGCTGGTTCCCGCGAATGGTGCCTGTGGAACGGGTCTGTCTGGTGTTCATGTCGTATATATAGGTGAGGAGTGAACACCCGCCCCTGCAGTATTCAATGGCAAACCCTATTCTGTTGCCGGAATTATCAAAATGAAAATTGTTCGTGAGAGATTTCCGTGCCCCAAGTATTGACGTGAAATCAAGCTTTCCCCGGCTCTGGAGGCCTGATCCGGTGATTGCGTAGAGATCATAGGCTGTGTTCCCGGAGTTGTTATCATCTTTAACCAGCAGCGCGGTATCATCGCTGCTGAAAGCGATGCCGGTATTGTTGCGGTAATATTTATAGTTGAAGCCGCTGAGGTCAATTCTCCGGTTACCGGAAATGTCCTGCAGGAAGAAGCCGCTGCGGTCATTCATGAGGAGATATCGCCCGGTATTTGAGATTTTGTGGATATTCACTGACTCCGTGGAGTAGCCGGAGCGCCGCAGTACCCTCTTGTACATGACGCTGGTTGCACCTGAATCGATGTTAACCGATTTTACCACGACTGCACTTCGCTCTGATCTGTCCTGAAAAGCAATTTGATTATTGCTGATCCAGGTTATATGGTTCACCGGATGTGAATACATTTTTCTGAAATTCCCCCTGCTGGAATTTCCGACCCAGATATGCGCACTGTTACCCCGGAGGTTTTTCCCGTCACGGGCCTGCAGCGCGATGCGGGAGCCGTCAGGTGAAAATACCGGTCTGTGTTCAATAAACATGGTGTTGCGTGCATACTGTGCAACTGTTACTGATCCGGCAAATGCCTGTGATGCCGAAATAATCAGGATTGCGCAGATACATAAAACATTTTTCATTATTCTTCTCCTGTTCATTTTTTCAGATATCATATGAATAAACCCTATGGTTTGGATGAAATTATGTCTATAAAATTTCAAATTTTCTTTCATATACGGTTGTTCATGT
>DAOSYC010000253.1:0-4502 GCA_035380905.1 Spirochaetota bacterium
CGCATTCCGGCAGGGGCTGTTTCTTCAGGTATTCCGCGAGATGATACAGCCCGTCACCGTCCACCAGGACCCGTTCAATTCCGAATGCCTCCAGGGAATTCATAAGCACAGTGAACACCTGCGCGGAAAGCACTGAGCGCCCCATTCCAGGCCCCACCAGCATGGTGCCGAATTTTCCCCTTCCACAAAAAAACCTCTCACATGAATTCCGAACAGCCTCCTGCAGCCGTATAATTTTTTCATCCGCTCCGGCAATGCCGTCAGATATTATTCCGGAAACCTCCTGTGCGGCCTCATCAATGTCCGGAAATGATGCGGTAATGAGTTCCGGAATTTTCCCGGCAATTACAGAACGCGCCTTCCCCGTGGTGAGCAGTGTCCCGAGTCCCACACCTGTCTCAAAAGCCGCCATGGCGGAGAGCATAATTGCACCTTCCATGCCGTCAAACCCTCCCACAAGAAGCAGATGGCCCGCGGCGCCTTTATGGGTGTCAGTTTCACGGCGCAATCCCAGGCGCTGCCGCGCATATTCGTCGTCAACAAGCTCCATTTTCAGGTCATCGGACTCCGTGAGGAAGGCGGGAAACCCTATATCCGCCACGTGGAGGTCCCCGGTGTACCGCAGGCCGGGGTATGTTACACAGGAAAGTTTCGGGAGCCCCATGGTCACCGTGCAGTCCGCCTGCACCACGGCCCCTTCGGGGGACCCGCCGTTGGAGGGGAGCCCGCTCGGGAGGTCGATTGATATCACCACGCTGCCGCTCCGGTTTATCAGGGCAATCAGTTCACCCGCGGCGCCCCGGGGGCTTCCGGTAAAGCCGGTGCCGAACATGGAGTCCACAATAATGTCAAATTCAGAAAAATCAATATCGTCCGGAACGCTGTCCCCTGCAATGACCCGCAGGGGGATATCGGAATTGACGCAGACATTATAATATATCCGGGATGAGGGTGATATTTTTTCCTCAGCACCCGCCAGAAATATCTCCATGTCATAGCCGCTGTTCCGGAGGAGGTACGCGATAACAAAGCCATCGCCGCCGTTATTGCCGCAGCCGCACACCACGGCGACGCGTGAACCTTCGCCGGCATAGTCTGTGACAATCTCCGCGGCGGCCTTCCCCGCGAACCCCATGAGGACCTCTCCCGGAATCCCCATGGTTTCAATTGCATAGCGGTCTATGCGCTGCATCTCCTCCGCGTATACAACCTTCATTACTTCCACTCCATGATTTCAACGCGGTCCTTGTAGACCTGGTAGGAATATATCATCCCGGAATCATCAATCTGGATGTCCCTGAAATACACCCGCCTGTCGCCGGCCTGCACGTGAATATTGTTTACGATATTCCCCTCCATGTTGCAGATGGCAAATTTCGTCTGGCCTTCATCAACATTCCAGAGGTACAGATGCATGTTATCCACCACGGAAAACAGTTCATTTTTCGGGTCCGGGATATTCATGATGGTACGGGTAATTTTATTTTCCGGTATTGAGTAATTATATATCTTCCTGTACTTGAAACGCAGGCCTGAGTAATACGACACCGAAAGAAGAAACGTATCGCCGTCACGCATGATCCGGACATTGTCTATCTTCCCCTGGTTTACCCTGTTTTCCTCGGTGTCGCGGAAGTCGGATTTTACGAAGTTCACGGTGAAGTCCCGGTTTTTCCCGTTAAACCTGCTCACTGTCCAGGTGTTGAACTTTCTCGATACCACCACAAGGCGGTCCTTGCGGTCAACTTCCAGGCTGTCGATATAATCAAAGGGGATATTGGGAGGCCCTGTTTTCCCCAGGGTGTACTGCAGTTTCCCCTCGCCGTCAAACTTCAGCACATAGGAGGGTGAAAAATCAAGCTCCTCGCTGATTCCGCCTCCCCCCGACCGGGACATGATCCTGTTCTGGACATAGAGATTGCCGTCAGAATCGGCGACGATATGGCCCAGCACGCTGAAATTAAAGGGCGACTGTATCAGGCTGTCCCCTGAAGGGACCGGGACTTTCTGTCCTATAAGCACCAGCGCTTTTCCGTCACGGTCAAGGATCTGCACCCTTTTCAGGACATTGTCGGTGACATAAATTTTCCCCCCGAACAGCCTGATATTGAATGACAGATCCAGGAGCCCGTGGTCTTCAACTTTTATATGTACCTGGCCCGGCCTGATGCCGCTTTTCAGGCTGCAGATTTTCGATGACTGGTATGCCGTTACCTTCCACTGGCCGCAGGAAAGCACGGCAGCGAGAAGCACAACAGGAAATAGTCGTTTCATAACACCTCTGTAAATAAATATTTTCTCCAACACACAACTCAGGATGTTCCAAGTGTACAATACCGGCATACAAATACAATAAAAATTATCTCCGGAGCATCTTTCCCGAAGCTTGTTCAGAAATTCATGTGCAGCAATTGTATTGTCATTTGCAACAATAAATCCTTGACAAAAATAAATCACACACCATGTATTATGACGATGTTTCAGACATAGATGGTTCATAGCTTTTTTTGATGAAATGTCCCGCATTGCATCGATGTGCTGTCAGCTGCATCTTCGCAGTATTCATGTGTGACAACAGCACACCTGTCCGGAAGGAGGCAGTCCCATATTATACAAAAAAGGAAGGAGTGACCAATGGATTTCAAGTTAACAGAAGAACAGGAAATGGTTAGAGACATGTGCAGAAAGTTCGCAGAGAACGAACTGGTGCCCCGCGCTGAGCACTATGACCGTACCCACGAATTTCCCTGGGAGCATGTAAAAAAATTAGGGGAAATGGGGATGATGGGTGTCGTATACCCTGAAGAATACAACGGCTCGGGCATGGATTATATCTGCTACGCAATCGCTGTTGAGGAACTCTCACGGGGTGATGCATCGGCGGGTATCGTTGTATCTGCACACAATTCTCTGTGCCTGTCCCCGATATATTACTTTGGAACCGAAGACCAGAAAAAGAAATATCTCTCAAAACTCACCACGGGGGAGTGGATCGGCTGTTTCGGTATTACTGAACCCAGCGCCGGTTCTGACGCGGCGGGAACAAAAACCACCGCGGAATTTAAAAACGGGAAATGGGTGCTGAACGGCACTAAGAATTTCATTACCAACGGCGGCGTTGCCGATGTCGCGGTGGTGATGGCGGTAACAGAAAAAGGAATCGGCCATAAGGGGCTCTCCATGTTCATTGTGGAAAAGGGCACTCCCGGATTTTCCGTAGGGAAAGTTGAAGACAAACTGGGAATCTGCGCCTCATCCACAACAGAGCTGGTTTTTGAAAGCTGCGAGATACCCGAGGAAAACCTTCTCGGGAAAAAAGGCGACGGCTTTAAAATTTCCATGCACACCCTTGACGGCGGACGCGTCGGCGTCGCGTCACAGGCCCTTGGAATAGCCCAGGCGGCCCTTGATGAAGCGGCAAAATACTCCCTTGAGCGTGTCCAGTTCGGGAAACCCCTGTCAAAACAGCAGGCCATCCAGTGGATGATCGCCGACATGGCCACGGAAATTGAAGCTGCACGTCTGTTGATATATCAGGCAGCGTCAAAACTCCAGGACGGCGACAGAAGGATCGCATCGAAATATGCCGCCATGGCAAAGCTCTACGCCTCTGAGGCATCACACAGGGCGACCCATAAGGCAATTCAGATTTTCGGCGGATACGGGTATATAAAAGAATATCCGGTGGAACGCTTCTACCGTGATTCCCGCATCACGGAAATATATGAAGGGACTTCAGAAGTACAGCGGATGGTTATTGCGTCCAATGTGCTGGGACAGTATTAAGAATTGATGATATTCCTCTCCCCCCGTTCCGAAGGAACGGGGGGAGGATAATCCACGTAATCAAGACACCATCACCGCATGACTAAGGTAAAACAATAATTACGGATAGCTGTCAGAAAGATATAACGGATCATGTTATTCCCTGCCCCTGAAGTATCCGGGCTCTCTGTTGAGGTGCATAACTGCTATGATCTGAATTGAATCTGCAACAATCCTGTAAATCAGCCCATAGGGAAACCGGCCGGTGATACATCGTCTCAATTCATTATCAAGCATCTCCCACGCGAGAGGGTGTTCACAGATTCGCGTTATTGACGCATATACCTCTCTGGAAAACTGTAATCCCAGTCCCGGCTGCTGAGATTCATAGTACTCAATTGCCAGGAGAAATTCGTTCGCTGCTGATTCATGGAAGCAGAAATTCATCGGGAATATTTCTTTTCAATTTTCCTGAATACATCATCACCGGAAATGAGGTTTGATTTCCCCTCGTCAATCTCTCTGCAGCGTCTTTTGGCCTCCCGTATCCACAATTGATCTATCTCGGCACTGGTTGGCAAATTTGTGCTGTGAAGTAACTTATCTATCAGGGTAAGCCGGTCCTCAATGGGGAGATCCAATGCCTGTTCATATATCTTTTCCGCTATTCGTGTCATTCACTTCCTCCATATCTATATAATACAATACAGGATATTCCCCGTAAATCAAAAAAAATA
>DAOSYC010000254.1:0-4494 GCA_035380905.1 Spirochaetota bacterium
AACCGAACAGCCCCGGCGCCAAGGACTACATGAGCCTTGCGAAGGAAATTGTGGAACGCAAACCGGACTAGACAAGGTTCTCCACACGACCTGATTTCACTTCAAACCTGGACATTACGCTGTACACACATGGCACAACAAACAGCGTCAGGACTGTTGAAAAAATCATCCCCCCGAGGACCGCTACCGCCATGGGGATCCGTGATTCAGCCCCGGGTCCAAGGGCAAGGGCCGGCGGAATTGCCGCCGCGATAGTGGCAAGGGACGTCATCATGATGGGGCGCAGGCGGACCGGGCAGGCGTTAAGCAGTGATTCCCGAACACCGAGCCCCTGTTTCCTCATCTGATTAGTAAATTCCACAAGAAGAATTGAATTCTTTTTTACAATTCCCATAAGGAGGATGAGGCCGATAAAGCTGAACATATTGAGGGTCTGGCCAAAAATCAAGAGCGCAATCAGGGCACCGGAGAAGCTGAAGGGCAGCGCCATGAGAATCGTAAGGGGATGGATATAACTGTTGTACTGGCTCGCCAGCACCATGTACGCGACGACAATACCCAGCACCAGGGCAAAGATCAGGCTTGCGAAGGAGTCCCTGGTGGTTTTTGCCGCCCCTGTAATTTCGGCTTCGTATCCGCCGGGAAGCACCTCGCGGGCAATCTTCAGCGATTCATTCACCGCGTCCTGCTGTGAATACCCCGGTGCCGGGTTCGCGGTTATAAATATTGACCGGGCCCTGTTAAGGCGGGTAATAGAAAGAAGTGAGGAGGTGTCTTTGACCTTCACCACATCAGAGAGCCTGACAAGTTCGCCGCGGTTGTTCCGTACGTACAGCCGGCGGATATCTCCAGGTGTGGTCCGGTCTTGTCCCTTCAGCCGCAGCCGTATGTCATAGCGGTGCCCGCCTTCGGTGAACTTACCGGTTTTCCTGCCTCCCATCAGCACCCCAACGGTCTCACCGATGGATGCCATGCTTACACCCCTCAGTTCAGCCGCTCCCCGTTCGGGAATTATCTGCAGCTCCGGCTGGCCCAGATCATAGCTCGTATCGACATCAACACATTTTCCGGATGATTTCATCATGCCGGCAATCTTCATTCCAAGTGTTCCCAGGCGGCCCCAGTCGCTGCCGCGGATTATCAGTTCTACGGGAAATCCCTTGCGGGGAGTCAATCCCCTCATGGAGAGGTCCATTATGGTTACGCGCAAGTCCCCGGATATTGCATTGAGGCCCTTCCGGATTGAATGTACAAACTCCTGCTGTGTAAGGGGCCGCCCCAGCGCGGTATCGACGGGCCGGTTTTCGGGGTCTTTCATTGTTACAAACATCATTGCCGTATTGACTTCACCGCCGCTGAACCCTCCCACGGCACTATAATATTTCAACACCTCTTTTTTGGGCGCAAGATAACGCTCTACTTTTTTCGTCATTTCATCAGTGTACTCCAGTGATGACCCCACACTGGTTTTTAGTGACAGCAGGAACATGCTCTGGTCCTGGACCGGAACAAACTCTTTCTTTATCGGTACAAGAAGATAGAGTGACGCGGCGAAAAACAGCACCGCTGTCCCGAGCACAACCATACGGTGGTTCAGTGTCCACCCGAGTATAGTCCGGTATTTTTCAGATAAAACCGCGAATACCCGGTTCACAGCCTGACTCACCTTCCCTGACTGTTCACCCGCTTCGAGAAACTGTGAACAGCGCATCGGGGTGAGTGTCAGCGCCTCAACCAGGGAAAGTGCCACCGCAACTGACACGGTAACGCCGAACTGGAGGAAAAATTTTCCGATAATTCCTGACATAAACGCTACGGGCAGAAAAATCGCGATCACCGCAAGGCTTGCCGCGAATGTGGCGGATGTGATCTGCCGCGCCCCGGCCATCGCGGCTTCAATACGGCTTTTGCCCTGTTCCCTGTGGCGTGTAATATTTTCCAGGACCATGATAGAGTCATCAACAACGATGCCCACGACAAGGGAAAGTGCAAGGAGGGTAAAGGTATTGAGGGTATATCCCAGGAAATAGAGTACAATGAATGTCCCAAGAAGGGAAGTCGGTATCGCAAGAAGAATATTTATTGTTGAAGATACGGAACCGAGAAAGAGAAAGCATACAATCCCCGTGAGCAGGCATGACAGTATAATGGTGAAGAGCAGCTCCCCTGTGGCATCCTCGATGAACCGGGTCTGGTCATTGGAGATTTCCACCGAGTAACCCGGCGGCAGCGTTGTTTTCAGGTTCCGAACGACATCCTTCACCCGGTGCGCCACTTCAACGGCATTTGATCCGCGCTGTTTCATGATGCCGAGCCCCACGGCCATCCTGCCGTTGAACCGGGAAATCCTCCGGACGTCATCGAGCCCGTCCTCGATGTCAGCAATATCCCGAAGGAGAATGCGTTTGAAAACCGGCTGGCTGCCGCGTGATGTAATCGGGAGCTCACCCATGAGCTTCACGGTGCCAGCTTCACCCATCGACCGGATTACGGTTTCCTGTCTTGCCGACTCGATCCGTCCCCCGGGAATTTCGACGTGTTCCCTTTTTATGGTGTTAAGAACGTCCTCTACGGCAAGTTCATACCCGAAAAGTTTCTCACGGTCAACCCAGATACGAAGGTTCCTGTCCACATAGCCCCCAAGCTTGACCTCGGCGACCCCGGGGATCGTCTGGAACCTGTCCTTGAGACTGTGACGGGCGTACACCATCAGGTCACGAAGTGAACCTGTCGATGAGACCGCAATCCAGAGAATAGGGAAATCCTCGGGATTTCGTTTGGTGATAACAGGCGGTTCCATCTCTGAGGGAAGCAGGCGCTGCGCCTGGGCAACCTTGGTGTTTATCTCCTGGAGCGCCGCGTCGACATTCCGGTCGATATCCAGCTCGACTGTGATTGAGGCGCTGCTCTGACGGGCAACCGACGTCACCTCACGGACCCCTTCGACGCTCATGACCTGGTCCTCTATCACGTCGATGACATCAGTTTCCATGATCTCAGGAGAGGCGCCCTCATAGGCAATATCAACATTTACCACGGGGAAATCGACATCAGGCATCTGCGATACCCCCATCCGGCTGTAGGAGATGGCGCCGAAAAGAATCAGCCCCAGCATGAGCATCCACGCGAACACAGGATTTTTGATTGAGATATCTGAAAGGGTCATGGCCTTTATTGCTCCCCTTCCTGTGCGGTTTCCATAACGGCATTTTTCAGCACCATGACACCCTTTCCGATAAACTCGCCGGTAGCCACCCCGAGGCGAATCCTGTCAAGGCGGTGCTGAAGCACCATTCGTTCATAATCGTCGCGGGTCTGCCTGAGCAGTGTGAGGGAGGTGAGTACATCAAGTATTGTTACCAGGTTCAGCCTGTATTCACTCACTGTGGACCTGTAATTTTTCTCTGCCGCGTCGAGGGCCTTCCGGTACGCAACCGTTTCCTGACCGGAGCTGCGGTACCCTTCCAATGCGTCAGTGATGTCCTGCAATGCCCTGCGGGTTGTAAGGGATTTCATCAATTTCGACTGCCGCACCAGGGACTTCGCTTCACTGACCCGGGCAGAGGTAATCCCGCCGGAAAATAAAGGCAGTTCCGCCCCAATACCGGCATAATAGTCCCTCGGACCGGAGCTGTTTTCCTGATATAAACGGTAGGCACCTTCAACATACAGGGAGGGGAGATGCCCGCCCCTGGCGGCGCATAATTTTGCCCGGGCAATTTCAAGTCCGTATTCACTGGATTTGACATCCCATCTCCGGGGAAGCACATCTTCGGGTTTCTTCAGGGGGGGCGGCCCCTCCATAGAACGATAGTCAGTTATTTTTTTCCCGGGCCCGGTGTTTGTCACGGTCTGAAAATCGCGTACAGCGCGTTCCCGCTCGTTCTTCAGGGACTGCACCTCCGCTTCGAGCAGGGCGACCTGTGAAAGGGTTTTCAGGACTTCGCTCCTTCTGCTCCTGCCGAGCGCCACCCTCCGGTTAAGCTCGGAAATCATCCTCCTGTGGAGTCCGATCACCTCTTCTCTGTTTTTAAGACTGAATTCAACCTGAAGAAGCTGGTAAAAGCTGCGGGCGACATCAAGAAGAATCCCGTTTGCGGCAACCCCGATCTGCATCTTCCGAAAGGCCATATCGGAACGGGCCAGCTTAAACGCTGACCATTCATCAAGGCCGGTTATAATCGGCTGCCGTCCGTAAAGGCTCACTCCGGAACCGCTCACCGCGCTTTGATTACGCACATTATCTTCAGGAAATATCTTCTGCGCCTTTAAGGATATTCTCGGCAGAAAGGACCCGAACGCCTGCCTGCGCCGTGCTGCCGCCTGTGTGTAGTCCTCACCCGCTATCGAAAGCCCTTCCGCTCTATACAGAGACAGAACATAGGCGTCGAAAAGAGTGAGAGCATTCTTTTGCAATGCCTGTTTCAGGTCTCCGGGGCCGATGCCCGTAACGTCCCTGAATATCTTCTGCAGATTTTCACTGCCTGCCCTCAC
>DAOSYC010000255.1:0-4464 GCA_035380905.1 Spirochaetota bacterium
AGGTAACAAAGGCGAAACTCGATTCCGTGAAGATATGGGACATTGTTGATGAAACGAAACATCATCTGACGTGCAGGCCGAAATAAGGGTAATCTCCTGAGGGAAAAAAGTTGCAATGGGCCCCGTTTTTCCTTACACTAATCACATATTGACCAACCTCTAAAAAGGGGGCCCCGGCATGGATACCATGACTGTATCGAGCAGTTCTTTTCATCACAACGGCATGATCCCCCCGAAGTATACCGCTGACGGGCAGGATATATCACCGCACCTGAAATGGTCTGAAGGACCCGCCTGGACCAAAAGCTATGCCATTATATGCGACGATCCGGACGCACCCGTGGGGAACTGGAACCACTGGATACTCTTCAACATCCCCCCTGAGATAACAGAACTTCATGAGGATTTCCTGGTATCCCGAAAGCCCTCCCCTTCCATGCGGGCGGGCACTAACGACTTCCGGAAGCTGGATTACGGCGGCCCGGCGCCTCCCGGCGGCGTGCACCGGTATTTCTTCAAGGTGTATGCGCTCAGTGAAATGCTCAACCTGAAGGAGGGGGCACGGAGAAGCGATCTGCTCCAGGCCATGGAGGGGAAAACCCTCGGGGCCGGTGAAATTATGGGGCGGTATACGAGGGAACGGTAGAGAAGAAATACCCTGAATCACGAAGACCTGATTATTTTTTCTTCTCCGCTACATGTTTCACGCAGTTATACACACGAATTGTGTAATTTCTATCCTCATCGATATCGAATATGGAAACAGCGGTATTATGCTGATTTTCAATAGAATGTATTTCATCAGGCCCTTTTCCGGTGATTACGGCAATTATCGCTTTATTTATTACGTTATGCCCCGCCAGTAACACCGTATCCCCGGGATGCCTCAACAACACTTCATGGAGAAACCTGTCCGCCCTTTGAAATAACGCTTCAGATGATTCACCATCTTCAGGAAAAAACCCTGACATGCCGGCGTTCTTTTCGAAACCCAGTTCCTCCCTGGTTTTACCCTGCCACGCCCCAAGGAATATTTCCCTCAGGTCATGTACAAGTATTACCGGAACACCGGGATGATATTTCGCAATTTCCGCTGCGGTATCAGCGGCCCGCGCCAGGTCGCTGGAGTAAATGAAATCGATTTTTTCATCTTTCAGCCGTAAGGCGACTTTTCCCGCCTGTTCGATCCCGGCTTCAGAAAGATGCCCCGGGAAATGCCCCTGAATAATACCGGCATTGTTTTCTTCAGTTTCCCCGTGACGGGTTATTATCAGTCTCATAATCCTCTTATATTACAGTACGGAATTTTTGAAACCGTGGGTACAATAATTATGTGGATGGCCAGGAATGATGACCGCAATCATTTTATTTTGATTTTCATTGCCACCGTCCTGCCGGCAATGCCTGCATTGCAATTAGAAACAAACTTTTGCGACAGTGTCATCGCTTATATGCAGTGGCCGTTAAATTTTTTACTTTTTGATCCAACGTTCTGTTTTAATCCTTAAATTCTGTCATCAAAATCGCAGACGTGAAGGATTGCCAGACTATCACCTCCATTACGGGTAGCATAATAATATTTCATGAGAGGCCGGGCATTTTTTATAGACGGTTAAGATTACTCGGTGTCCCGGTTTGTATGATGTATGCCGTATCACACAGAATTTATACATTGACTTTGTAACCTGAGATTTTTACTGTAAAGAAAAATATATAGAATTATGTGACAGTAACAAAACAATAAATATAATTAAGGATCAGATATCGTATGAATGAATTACGTTCTATTGATTTTAAAAATCCATCCGGCATACAACTCATACGCGCTGAAGAAAACACGCTGGTTATACATGCCGACGGAGAGGACATACAATTTATAACGACCCAGGGAGCACACCCTTTTGAAAAATTATATACTGAATTTAATTTGGCAGAATATGAAATTGCGCAGCTAAAGGGTATATACAAAAAAATTGTAATTAATGGTGTGGAAGGCAAAGGGATTGTACTGTCATTCGAAAGCAATGATTCATCACATGATATACTAATCCCGTGCCAGCATAGCTGGCATGATTATTCTCACGGTTTTTTGGAATTATCGGTAGTAAAAGGTGAAGAATCTATTATTGATGAAATGGACATCACTGTGTATACGAAAGAGGAATGTTATTAAAATTAGGGAGAGGACCTGAACATCCTTTACAGCCGATCAACATAATTTTTTCATTCATTTCCGGGGATGGGCTTTTTTCTTTCATAGAGAATTTTTGCAGTATGAACCAATCTTTTTAGAAAACTTTACTTAAAAAACTCCAGCAAACTACCCGAGTGGGAATAGTATAGCAATTGAATTATTTTTGAAAAGATCCATGTGGGAAATAATTAAAAGATGGCAAACATGTTTGTGGTTGACATCTTTTAACTTTATTAATAGCCTATTTGTGATCATCTATGTTTTACAAAAAGGAATATCAGTACATGACCACACTTTTTAGTATTCTAGACAAAATTGAATTTCTCCAGGTTTTATATAATGACAAATCTGAAGAATTTAATTTCGACAGAATTTTCGATCACAATTCTTTTGATGAGATATCTATTATAACTTTTGTTTCATCTCCTCGTTTTTTCTTTGAAAAAGTGAAACCTTTTAAAAAAGTCACTCTTATTCTTGGTATTGAAGATAATGCATCAATTAGCAGATTTTATTTTGATCCTGTCGCACAGAATGAATTCTATAAAGATGCTGATGACGAAACAATTTCTAATATAAAAAATGGAAATCTTAAAATTTATTTTTCGCCACTGAATACATCAATACACTCTAAATTATACATTCTTAAAAATTCATCAACCGGCAGTACAAGGATTGTTCTCGGATCTGCGAATTTTACCGAAAATGCTTTATCCGGGAAAAGACAGTTTGAAGAAATTCTGGTGTATGATGATAATTATAATGAAGCGCTGGTAAGATTTTATGAAGAAAGATATTCATATATTCTAAATAAATGTGTAGATTTCATCCCCGAAAGATTAAAGAAAAAATTGAAAGAAGGTGTTTCTTTCGTAAATATAAAGCTTGGTGAAGATGATTATATTGAAGCTATAAAAGATAATGTAAAAATAATTAATCAGACAATTTCTGTTACAGAGGAAACCGCAAGAGAACTCGATATACTTAAAAAAGATATTCACGATCAGGAGGAAAATATAAAGCACAGTCTTGAAAGTGTTAACAGGACAAAAATTATATTTGAAGCTGTGAGTAAAAACAAAAATGGCGTTACTGCAATTATCACTCCATCAGAAGTAACAAGAAAAAAGGATATTATTATTCCAAAAATATTTAATAAAGAAATAAAAAAAGAATTCACGGACCAAAGAGTTTTTCTGCAATACATTCCAAATTCAGAGAGTATGTTTAGACGGGATATCGCAAGCGGGCACAGTTCGAATTATGCAGTAAAATCAGATATTTCTGTTATCAAAGAAAAACTTTTACTGCTTGGGAAGTTTATTGCAGCTTACGATACCTTTACTACTAATGATGTGAAAGAAACAAAATCCCGTATATTTGAGGTAATTTTGTACTCTTTCGTCTCATCATACATCTGGAAGATTCGTGAAGAATATGCACGATTAGATAATAAAGATGAAGCAAGAGCTTCAGTACCTGTATTTTTACTTATAGCCGGCCTATCTCAATCCGGAAAAACACATTTAATTAAATTTATCAGCAAAATAATCGGGAATTGCGGTCAATATTATCATTATAACAGACAGAGCAAACTTTCATCACTCGATCATATCAGCCCTCAAATAATTGATAATTTTCTCTATGAAGAAAACCTTACGCCGGTTTTTGTTGATGAAATAACAAAAGATTATTTCAGTTCACAAAGCTCTGTTTCGAGTAACTATATGGGCGAGGACTATGTCAAAAAAATTACAAATACAAGAGAGGGTAAATTTCCTACGATTATTGCAACAAGCAATACTGATTTTTCTGCCAATGCCCAGGTAATGAGAAGAATTTATTATATTCAGCTCAATAATCCTTTTGATACCGGGAAAAAATCAGAAACTACAAAATACTTCAATGATATTTACGAATCGTTTGGAACTGAACTTTTCCAGGATTTTCTGCTAAGAATTTCACATAAATTCAGAGAAGGTATACCATTTGACCAGGAGGATTTCCTGAATATTGGCAGGTCAGTCTTTCTCGATTATTTTAGTGAAACAGAGATGCAGATCCCGGAATGGTTTTCGGACAGCAGAATTGATGACTATTATCTGCGTGGTAAACAAATATGGCAGAGACTGTATCGGACTAAAAAAAAGGGATTCACGGAAGATAAAACCAGCAATGAGATCACAGTTGATGATGACATTGTATTTGGCAGCAAATTATCCGTTTCAAAGGAAAAACGTGAATGCCTTCAGTATCTCAGTGCTGGTATT
>DAOSYC010000256.1:0-4459 GCA_035380905.1 Spirochaetota bacterium
TCCCCCTTTTTCTCTATCAACATCGACCTTCGCGGTGTAGCTTTGTTCCTTAATTTCCCGAGTAATACCTTCATATCAAAAAAAACCGATACTACCCGCAGTGTTGGTGTCGTATATTTCAATGATTTATACGGTTTCCCGTTAGAACTGGAGGTAGCGTATGTCGTTAGAATATGGTACGAATGAAAAATCACATGAATCAGATTTACGTATGCATCATGCCCATCTGTATTTTAAAACTGTTCCCTGCGTTGATTGGGGTATTCGCGGATTAGTAACATTTGCTGCAGGGTGTTGCGCATATATCTTCACAGATTATAATACGGTTTCTATTATAGTTATGATTTGCGGCATAAGCGTGTTCTTGTGGATGTTTAATAAATTCTCCATGATAGAAAAGAAGCTCAAAAAAATACGACATGAATTAAGAAAATATAATCACCAACCCGGGTGAGTCGTGAATACCGGTAAAAGAATGTGCGGCACCATGATCGTATTCGAAAGGGCTTTCATGGTCCCCATGAAATCGGAAGTGCCGTCTGGAGCAGAATATTTCACCATTATTTCCCCCACCTCAACCATCAACGTGTAGCTTGCATCCCCATTTAAGTGTACTATCTGTACATTCAAAAAATTTCCGATATTTCCGGCTGCGGATGCGTCTGTTATTATCATAACAGACGGCTCCGTGCGGCATTGATGGTATGATCCATTGTTCAATGGAGAGGTGCGCGCCGGTGCGGAAATCGGTATTCAGGAGGGGGCAATGAACACAATACAGGCGGTAAGCACAACGGGATCAGTGAATATCCGCACATATCTCTCAAAATATAATGTCCTTGTGATTCAGCAGGCCCTTGAAGCGCTCCGGGAAGTGCCGGGATGCGGTGTCACATTTCTTAATGACAAAACAACATTCATGTTCGGGGGGGACTCATATCTTCCGGTAAACCTTGAATGTATTATATGCGTGAATGGCGGCGAATACTATGCCCGTGTTTCCGAGTGCAGCCAGGATGAATATGTTTTTTACGGCCTGAAATACCGGCTCAGCATCACGGCAGTGGAAAACGGATGCCCCGATTCCGCGCGGTGGATCGTAGAAAAGGTGAAGGGGATATTGTCGCACACCGTCCCTGATACATTTATGTCAATGGAGCACTTTTTCGCGTATATCGGAGAGGCCGCGGCAATTAACATCACACGGCTTTCTGACACCATGATGCTTTCCGCGCTTCGGGCGGTGGAGACCATGTTTCATGATTATACTGTGCGGGGGGAAGTGGTATATGAAAACACTACCAACGGCAAGGCCCCGAAAACATTACGGCTCCAGGTGCGCGGTGGTAAATATCTTTATATCAAAATAAACAGGTTTACCGTGTATGAAAAAGACGGCCTGCTGTTTGCCTGCGGCATCAGGGAGGTGGATAATTTGAGCGGCCCCATGTTTTTCATGACGCTTTTCACTGCGAATGAACATTCCCATCAGCTGCAGGAAATATTTGACGGTTCCTTTGAGCAGCGCATGTATGAGGGCGTGGAAATCCGGGGAGGTAAATTTACCGGGGACCATACGATCATCAGCCTTGAGCGTCATTTCAACTTTGAAGACATGGTGATTGATGAATCAATAAGGGAGCAGATACGAAAAGAGATATTCGGGTTCTTTGAGATGGAGCCGTTATACCGGAAGGCCGGCATTCCCTTTAAGCGCGGTGTGGCGCTTTTCGGCCCTCCCGGGACAGGGAAAACCATGCTTTCAAAAATTATCGTGTCAAATTTTGAACAGACCGTTATCTGGGTCAAAGCGGGAGACGTGTCTACGCCGGAGGACATTGACCGCATCTTCAGGCTCGCCCGAATGGGGCGTCCGTCAGTTGTCATACTCGAGGACATTGATTTCTATACCCAGGACAGGAATAATGGAGGCGGGGACCGGATCGGTATCGCCACGCTGATGAGCCACCTTGACGGCCTTGAGGAGAATGACGGCATTCTCGTGATAATCACCACCAACAGGATTGAAGTCATAGAAAAGGCGATTGTGGAAAGGCCGGGGCGTATAGACACCCGTATATTCCTTGGTGAGCTTGGCCGGGAAAAGATATCGGAGCTTCTTGAAGCAAAACTCGGCTCTTTTGAAAGAGAGTTCGGTTACTTTAAAGAGGTGGTGCCTGAATTTATTGTCATGACAGGGGCCGTAACGGTGGAGCTGTCCACGCTCATTCTCCGTAACGCGATGCGTGAAGCAGGCAGCGTGTCAGATGATATTGTTATCACCAGAGAATCGGTAACGAGGGCGTTTAAGGAAACAGAGCGCCTTCAGAAAAAAACCAGACTTGGTTTCCGGGGATGAGCGCGGAAATAAAAATATTCCGATATTTTCGGCGGTTCCGCGGTCATACTTATGGGCACTTCCAAAAACTATGTAATGGGGATGCAAATTGCATCAAAACAGCACCAATTACTACGATTTCAAGCCCACAAGGGCATTAAAGGACAGTTATTAGAAGTGCCCTTATAATAAAGAATCCGGCGCGGAATTCAGCCGCCGCATCATGGGGGTATGTAATGAATAAAAGACGGGTAATCTGGGAGCAGGGCGCTGAAGGGGAGTACCGGCGTTTCACGATTGAGCAGGGAGGCGATGAAGGCAGAGTGTACCTTGAAAGCGCCACTCCCCACTGGGAAGAGATGAAGGACCTTACGGGAAAGTATACCCTGTGTTTTGTTCGTGCCTTCGTGGGGGCGATCGTGCCGGCTATGGTGTTCGGTATTATCTTGGCGGTAATTGTTATAATTATCCTGAGTATGATGTGAATTTGAAAGAGCGTGGTGTTTTCCCGGATTCGAAGAATCAGGGATACAGAAGGAAATGTCCGTGAGGTGCGGATAATATGGGAAATAACATGAATATTGAAAGATGTGTTGAGATGCTGAAGAATGGGGGGTTCAGGGAGCGGCATGACGCTATGAATGTCATGGTGAAATCAGATGACATCCCCATGTCTGAAATAGAAGCCTCCCTTTCCGCTTCTTTTGAACGGAAAGATATGGGCACGTTTTTATGCCTTACCGGCGTAATTCTCAGTAAGGGCGGTTCCGGTGTGCTGGGACCGTATATGGGTGATCCGAAAGTGCGGAACCTCGTGGTGTCCATGGTGTTGCGGCAGGCTGCGGGTGTATATGCAGCGCAAAAAATGAAGGATAAGATGCAGTCAGAAAATAATAAGGACAATGTGCCGCCGTATTGCCACAGGCCTGTTGACTTCAGCGTGGAAAAGGAAATTGAACATGCGCTGAAGGAAATTGGTGAACATGAAGACAGTATCATGTCAAAGGAGGTGAAAGCGAAATTTTCCCTGAAACAGCCGCTGGTGCTGTTCGGTAAAACATTTCACGAAACGCTGAAAAGAATAGAAGTGGAATTGACAATAGCAG
The DNA here is from genome assembly GCA_035380905.1 of Spirochaetota bacterium. Lineage (GTDB taxonomy): Bacteria > Spirochaetota > UBA4802 > UBA4802 > JAGODF01 > JAKQCH01. The sequence goes on from DAOSYC010000256.1 coordinate 3,445, forward strand.
CTTTGATGAGAAGTAAAAAAGTCTTTGTGATCGCGGGGCCTTCCGGGTCAGGGAAAACAATGCTGCTCAACAGTGTCCTCGACAGGTTCCGCAAAACGGATTCGTGGGTTGTGAAACAATGCAGCAGATACCTCAGGTCCGGGGAAAACAAAAATGAAAAGCTCTCTCTATACTATGTCGATGATGCAGACACATCACGTATTCATGAAGCGGGTGACCTGATGGTCTTAATGAATGAGCAAAACAATTACCTTCTTGTAACCTGCAGGGATCCTGAATGGCCTGAAAGCTTTTTCGGTGATTTTCCGCGCCGTACGTTTAATGTGCCGGTGCCAGACTGGCTTGATATTGAAAATTATCTGATGGAGCGGAAAGTCGGATCCTGTTTTCTGAGCATGGAGAGCGTAAAGTCGTCGGTGAAGTATTTGCGGGAATTCAGTCCGGAGCCTTCTTTCCGAATAGCAGCAGACCTCTGGGAGGAGCTTGTGGCGAACCTGATGCGGGAGGATATTATGCGGGGAAAGAAAATATGTTCCGGTGCGGTTTCTTTTACTGATGAAGCTGTGCGGGAGGCCGCAGAGAAGGACCTGCTAGTACGCAATAATGATGACTCTGATAAGGAGAAAAATACGAAGGAAATTATTATTTCCCTTGAAGATATAGGCCGGCGTATTGTCGGGCAGGACAATGTGATCGATGGGGTGATGCCGTATCTCAAGAGTGCGGTTCTTGGACTCTCGGGAAAGAACAGGCCGGCAGGGGTTTTCTTCTTCTACGGGCCAACCGGCTGCGGAAAATCGGAACTGGGGAAGGTCATCGCGGATCTGCTTTTCCAGGGAAGGATACAGCGGGAGGACATGAATACCTATGTGGACCATCACAGTATCGCCAGGATAATGGGATCTCCGCCGGGATATCTCGGATGTTTTTCGGTGTCGCCGTTCCTCACGTTTCTCAGTGAAAACATGAATGGTGTTATACTTCTCGATGAGATTGAGAAGAGCCATCCGGTAGT
>DAOSYC010000257.1:0-4441 GCA_035380905.1 Spirochaetota bacterium
TCTTTTCCGCAGTTGGAACAGAATTTCGCATTCGCAGGATTTGCCGCATTACAGTGAGGACATTGTACCTGACCACCCTGCTGCTGGCCCTGCGCTCCGCCCTGCTGCCCCATCGCGGCCCCCATCATCTGGCCCATCTGCTGACCCATGCCGACACCCATTCCTGCGCCCATCATGCCGCCGGCCATACCGTTGCTTCCCGCGGCCTTTTCCATGGTATCGAAGGTGCGTTTCATCTTGTAATCTTCACCCATTATGCTGATTTCCGCCTTGTCGGCAAGGGCCTTCTTGAGACGCTGAACTGACTCATCCTCATCGGGAAAGTTAATTGATTCAACAGCAAAGCGCACCAGTTCAATGCCGAAACTTGTAAAATCTTCAGATATTTTCGCTTTTCCCGCAACGCCGATTTCATCATAATACGCGGCAATTTTAAGAATGGTAATATTCTGTTTGATCATTGTTTCAGAAATCAGGTCCTGCAGCTTCGGCATAATTACCATGTCCCGCAGGGCCGAACCGATAGCCTCGGTATTGTATGCCTGCCACGACCCGATTGCCATCATCAAAAGGGACCGGGTGTCCTGAACACGGATTGAGTATGAACCGAATGCCCTGACGGGAATTGGAATATTATATGTGGGGTCAAGAAGCTGAATCGGCTGCTTGGTGCCCCATTTCAGGTTTGGAATCTCGGTGGTGTTAATATAGTAAACTTCCGCAGGAAAAGGGGATTTCCCTCCGAATGGAAGGTTCACCAGTTTCTCAAGGAGCGGAATGTTTCCCGTTTTCAGGGTATGCCTTCCGGGGCCAAGCGTGTCAAGTGCCTTGCCTTCCCTGAAAAAAACCGCCTCCTGGTTTTCCTTTACTATAAGCTGGGCACCCATGGAAATAGCGCCTTCAGGAAATTTATGAATTATATCACCCTTCTGATTGTCCCATTGTACAACATCCATTAACGCCATTTATATTACCTCCAGAATAACATGTTTTCTGTCATCAAACGCCTTTTCAAAGGCTTCAATCCGGTTCTTGATTTCTTCAACAGTACTTTCCGCAGCATCTGCTGAAGCAGTCTTCAGCGTATCAATCACAGGTTTGAGTTCCTCGGCAGTAGCAATCATCCGCCAGTCATATTCAAGGATTTTATCGAAATCCTCCTGCTTTACGCTCACCTTCGAAAAGGATGATGAAGTCCCGTACTCGGCGTACTTCACTTTTTTGAAGACCCTTTCAAGGACTGTGTTTATGGAATCGAGGTCATCAAGGATTTCCAGCTCACCCTTTTTCGTTTTACCCGCCATAAGGCCGGCCACATCCTTTTTATAGGAACTGATCTGGTCGGCAAGGAAGTCCCGTATCACCCTGTCCGCCTCATACATTTCCCCCTTGTCAACATAGCCGCTGTACCCCGGCAGCTTGTTTATCACCCTGTCTACGAGATCACGGGATTCCCGTATTCTGTTTTTCAAATTGTCAAGATCAGGCTGCATTGTTTCCTCCCGGAATTCTAAAATTACTGCACCATTACAATGTTACAAATTATGATACTCCGCCGCTGCGTAACCAGAATACACTATGACCAAAAAGGTTCTCTCCGGTTACACGGAAAACACTGGAAAATAATAATTACCGCAACAATCATTCAAGAGTAACTGCTCACCGGCGTTTTATATATTATCAGGTTCCATCAACTGTAATCGGGAAAAACCAGTGTATTACAAAAAAAGTATACTACTGTCGTTTATCTACACGCAACAACAGTCTGTAAAAATGTATTCCTGAAAAGACTATCAGTCAAGTAATTATTTCAAAAAAGCTTTTTCTTCCCCACTGACACTTTTCCTGATTTGTTCTTCAATTACTGCATTTATTTCTTGCGAAATTAATTATATCTCTGTATAGTTACCGGTGTAATAACGAAATAAGCGGAGTGTTGTCCAGACGATGAACCATGTTCCGGGGAGAATTCCATGAACGAAAACAAATTAACCCGCAAAGCACTGATTTTCAGGGCGATACAATATGCAGCACTCATGATATTCGGTCCGGTACTCAAACCCCTCAGGGGCCTGTTTTCCGCAACCGGCGGCAGGGACACCATTGCCGTAGTGACCGGAAGGGACATTTCTCCGGCCACAATCACGGCAATGGCCGGGGCCGCCATTCAGGCCCTGGGCGGTATCGACCGGTTTGTGCGCCGCGGCATAACGGTGGTAATAAAACCGAACATCGGCTGGAATTCGCCTCCTGAACGCGCCCATAATACGAACCCTCATCTCGTCGAAGCGGTAGTTCGGATGTGCGTACAGCGGGGCGCGCGGGTGAAGGTGTTCGACCGGACATGCAACAGCGACCGGCTGTGTTATGTGAACAGCGGAATCCGCGGAGCGGCGCGGCGGGCCGGCGCCGATGTGAGCTACATGAATCCACGGAAATACAGGACCGTCCGTGTACCCGAGGGACTGAAGCAGCGGACTCTTAAGGTGTACGGGGACGTCCTCACAGCAGATGTAGTAATAAACATGCCGATCGCAAAACACCACAGCCTGTCCCAGCTGACCATGGCAATGAAAAACCTCATGGGGGTGCTGGGCGGAAACCGCGGGACATACCATAGCGATATTGATAAAAACCTTGTGGACTTCGTGAAGGCAATACCCACACACCTGACAATTCTTGATGCCACACGGATACTGACCAACCACGGCCCCGCAGGCGGGACCCTGGCGGATGTGCGGGAAACCAGGACAATTGTGGCCGGAGTGAATCCTGTCAACGTGGACGCCTACGGTGCGACACTTTTCGGGAAACGGCCCTCGGATCTTGGATACCTCCGGCTTGCCGCACAGCAGGGCATGGGGGAGATACGCACTTCACGGATGAATATTATACGACGTTCGGTATAAATATATGCGACGGCCCCTCTGGTCAACTCTCAGGAGATTGCTGCAGGTACTGTTCTGGTGCGCCTTTATCGTCCTGATCTTTTCACTCCGTTTTCCTGTTGAATCGACAGCGCAATTCACGTTTATACCGCGCATGTCGGCGTACCTCGGGATAACCGCTTCACTCAGCGCGGGAAAGGTGCTCGCGGTATTCCTCCCGGCCCTCATTCTCCTGGCTCTGACCCTTCTGCTGGGTAGGTTTTTCTGCGGATACATCTGCCCCATGGGTAACACCATTGACGGCACCGATCCGCTCTTCCGCAGAAAAAAACGGACCATCGTCACTGGAGAAAAGGGGCGGTCCATGAAGGGAATCAAGTATGCGGTGCTACTCGTTTCTGTACTCTGCGCCGCGGGTGGCATTCAGTTCGCGGGGCTTATCGATCCCCTGTCTGTAGCAATGCGGAGCTATGGCACAGCCCTCTATCCCTACACCGACTCACTTGCCCGCACGGTATTCGGCGGCCTGTACCATGTGCCGGGCATCAGCAGTATCTCGGAGCCGGCCTTTGAATTTTTGAAAGAACATGTCCTTGACCTGAAAGGTGTGACTTTCAGGGGACACCACTGGATTTTTTTGATATTTTTTATAATGATTGGAGTTTCGTTTTTCGCGCGCCGTTTCTGGTGCCGCTATCTCTGCCCCTTCGGCGCGGTCCAGGGGCTCCTTGCCGGGGCTGCCCTGTTCAGAAGGTCCGTTGATGCGGAGAAATGCGTGAACTGCGGCGCCTGTGTCCGGAACTGCCGCATGAACGCAATCGGCGACGACGGCATCGTTACCGCCGAATCGGAGTGCATTAAATGTTTTGAGTGCCTTTCATCATGTGACTATAACGCGATATCCTTTTCTTTCACGGTATCTCACCTTTTTTCGGGTCGATATAAACCCGCAACGCCCAAATCCCCCGCCCCGCCCCGCGGCACTCTCACCAGAAGGGGTTTTATGACATCAATACTCGGAGCAGCAATACTGGTTCCGCTGTTCCGGCTGAAGGCGGATGCGAAGGGTGCTTCCACGTACCTCATCCGTCCCCCCGGGGCCCTCCCTGAGGAGGACTTTACCGGCTACTGCATCCGCTGCGGAGAGTGCATGAAAGTGTGCCCCACAAACGGCCTCCACCCCGTGCTCACAGAGGCGGGACTTGAGGGAATTTTCACCCCGCGCCTGATACCACGAATCGGCTGGTGCGAGAAGAACTGCAACCTCTGCAGCAGTATCTGCCCCACGGGTGCCCTGAAACAGGTAGCAATTCCCGATAAGGAGACCCTCATCATCGGGACTGCCCATATAGACCGCAGCCTCTGCATACCATGGGCCCGGGGGGAAGAGTGCATTGTATGCGAGGAGATGTGCCCTACGGCGACCAAATCAATAATACTGCGTGAGGAAACAGTCGTAACAGCGAAGGGGGAAAGAAACAGAGTGAAACTTCCCTACATACTTGAAGATATATGCATCGGCTGCGGCATTTGTGAAAACAAATGCCCGGTTC
>DAOSYC010000258.1:0-4404 GCA_035380905.1 Spirochaetota bacterium
AATGCGGTGCTTGCGGTTTTCCGTTCCTTTGAGAACAAGGTTGTTCAGAAACAGGCGCGGGCCTTTAATATGCCGGAGGAGTTTCAGACCGCATGTCTTATTCAGGAATGCCTTCCTATCCTGTCATCGAAGGACTGTTCCGGGGTCCTGTTTACACGGAATCCGAGCACCGGGTCCCTTGGAAGGAAATACGAAGAGGAAATTGAGTTTATTGAAGGGTTTTTCGGCAATGTGATCGCGGACGGGATTGTGACCCCCGCTTCAACGGAGGAATTTGTCGAAAAATACCCTGAGCAGTATGAAGTGCTGAAAAAATTCAAATACTTTGATGAACGGGAGCAGCGCCATCCCACAGATATTGAGTTCGCGGTGCGCGGAGGGAAGACCTATATCGTCCAGTCCCGAATTCTCAAGCAGTCCCCTGTGGCGGTAATACTGAACAGCTACAGTTTCTACAAAGAGGCAATCTACAGCCCCTTTAAACTGATCAAACGTACCGCCTTCAGTCTTAACAGAAAGATCATCAAAACGTACCTTGACCAGAAGGAAACAGATAATTTTCCCATTATCGCGCGGGGCAAACCGGTGTACGGCGGCGCGGTGCGGGGACGGATTATCATGGACCAGGATCATATCAACAATTACGAAGACCCCCTCATTTTCATCACGGAAAGTAATGTCCCTCCTATCGTAATCATGAAGGAGGAGAAATTTGCCGGATACATTTCCAAGGAGGGAGGCATGACCTCACATGCGGCCCTTGTTGCCATCGGAGAGCGGAAGCCCTGTGTTACCGATGTCCAGTGGACCTGGGGAGAGGAGGGGGACGATATTATTCTCGGGGAGACCCATCTCCATGAAGGTGATTTCATTACCCTTGACGCGAATGCCGGTAATATCTACCAGGAACCCATACCCATTGTGGCGATGTCGGCAATTGACAAGGATTACAGTAAAGTCAAGGATGAAATTATCAGTGTCATGGACGAACTGATATCCTCTTCAGATGAGCCGGAGATTCTTGATTAGATCACCGGCGCACCGGCAAATCTGAATTATTGATGACAATTTGTTTCAAGTGCTCTATCATGGCTTCCTGAAGGTGTCCTGATTCCTCCGGGGTATTCCCCGGCAGGGTGCCTTTTCGGGAGGTAGGCGATGAGCAATGAAAAAACAAAACATCATCCCGTGCGTGACGATACTACCCCACTCTTTCCCGGAACGGTCTCCGGGGTTGAACCTGAACCGTCCGGAGAACAACGCATCATGCATCCCTCAGAAACAAATGTCCCTGAACGTCACACCAGCCCATCGGAAAACATGTACCGCACAATTTTTGAAACCACGGGAACGGCAATTATCGTGATAGAAGGCGATAAGACCATTTCCATGGCCAACAATGAACTGGAAAAAATAACCGGTTTTAAAAAAGAAGAGGTGGAGGGGAAAAAGAAATGGACGGAGTTTATTGCGGCCCGTGATCTTCAGCGGCTTATCGGGTATCATGAACTCCGGCGTAAAGACCCTTCACGTGCACCGCGCAATTATGAATTTCTTCTGAAGCATGCCGGCGGGGGATACCGGAATATCTACATGACTATCGGTATTGTGCCGGGAACAGACATCAGTGTGGGCTCCCTCATTGACCTTACTGATAAAAAGGAAAAGGAGATGGCCCTCGCGGCAAGCGAGGAACGGTACCGCCTCCTCGCGGAAAATGCCAGGGAGGTGATCATTGTCTACGATATGGATGGCCGTATAACATATATCAACCGGGCTGGTTCCGGGATGACCGGTATGTCCGGTGAGGAGCTTCAGGGAATGAAGATAACGGACCTTATCCCTTTCAGCAGGAATATTAATCTCTATAAGGCCCTCAGGGACAACACCGTGGGGGATGATGAGGTGTTTATCAACAAGACCGGATTTGTCAACAGGAGCGGGGAATACCTTGAACTTGAAACAAGTTCCACGGTGATACGGATAGACGGGCGGATGGAAGGCATCCTGGTCATCGCGCGGGACATCACCGAGAGGAAGCGCCTTGAGCGGGAAATACTGCAGATTTCAGAGGGGATACGGCAGCAGGTGGGCCGCGATCTCCATGACGACCTCAGTCCTCACCTTATCGGCATTGAAGCGCTCACTGAAGTGTTAAAGCTGCGACTGGGAAAAAGGAAATCAAAAACCGCCGGTGAAGTGGAGAAAATACAGCTTCTTATCAATGAAGCAATTACAAAAACCCACCGTCTTGTGAAGGGCCTCTGCCCTGTGGATGTGGGCGCTGAGGGGCTTGCTGCCGCCCTCGGGAATCTTGCAGAGCGGATTTGTTCAATTTATGGAACGGACTGTTCCTTTGTATCTGAACCCGGCATTGTACCTGGCAATGATATTACCGCGATAAACCTGTACTATGTGGCACAGGAAGCCGCATATAATGCCGTGAAACATTCCGGCGCGAAGAGTATCACGATCCGGCTTTCACGGGAGAAGGGCAGTATAACGCTTTCCGTTGTTGACGATGGTGCCGGTATTCCGCTGCCCCTTCCCCGGTCGCGGGGTAACGGGCTGCGGATTATGAAATACCGCGCGGAAATAATGAACGGGTCACTGCGAATACGGAGAAACACACCATGCGGCACAGCGGTGATCTGCTTTCTTCCCGAAATGAATGCTGCGGATGAAGGTGTGAAATGAAAATTAAGCGGGACAGGAAGCGTGTTGTTCCCGGGAAAAAATCGGTATTTATTGTTGAAGACCATCCTGTATTTTGTGACGGCCTGACGCAGCTTATCAATAAGGAACGTGACCTTGAGGTGACGGGGGCAGCGGAAAGCGCCGGTGATGCAATGGAGGCGCTGAAAGCAGGGATACCTGATGTTATTATTGTCGATATCACCCTGAAAGAAAGCAGCGGGATTGAACTTATTTATGAAATTCTGCGGACATACGGAGATATCCCGATACTTGTGCTTTCAATGCACGATGAGTCGCTTTTTGTTGACCGTGTTCTCAAGGCCGGGGCCAGGGGATATATCGCGAAACGTGAAACAACGTCAAAGATTATTGAGGCAATACGACAGGTGCTCAGGGGAAAAATATACGTGAGTGAATTAATGGTGGACCATGTGCTGTACCGGTACGCCCGGGGAGGGCGAAGTGATTCGGTATCTCCGGTGGATACACTGAGCGACCGGGAATTTGAGGTGTTCAATCTTATCAGCAGAGGGCTGACAAACAGAAAGATAGCTTCAATATTGTGCGTGAGCAGTAAGACTGTTGCGACCTACAGGGAAAGGATCAAGGAAAAGCTCAATATAGATAGTTCTTCAGAGCTGATCAAATATTCAATATGGTATTTCCAGTTTAAAAACTTTGATACAGAAGAAAAATAATGGTAGAATATGAATTATATAACGGAGTACGGCGAAAATATGATTTGACAAATTGCCCAAAAGTGATCAAAATGAGAAAGTCGTGAACTTGAATTGGAACAAATGTTGCCCGGTTAACGGGTATGGTTGAAATACAATATGAAAAGTGAAATAACTGATAACGGCAAGCACCTCTACACATTGTACCCCGGTGAATATTTTGCAACCAGCGAGGACTGTATTGTCTCAACGGTTACCGGTGCCTGTGTTGTGGTATGTCTTTACGACGGAATAAAAAGTATAATTGGTATGGGGCATTTTATAGTGCCCGGTATTATTGGTACTGAAGGCCTTGCGTATGATGAGATCACCAGCAAAGGTATCGGCGACATGGAGTTCCTCATGGGTGAAGTGGTGAAGCTCGGAGGGGACAGGCGTAATCTCACCGCGGAAATTTATGGAGCAGGTAATTTTATAACCGGCAGCACCAGCGCCCGGGAAATCTCTGATAGTAATATCAGATTTCTTCACGAGTATTTTAAAATGGAGAATATCAAAATACTGAATGAGGACCTCGGGGGGGATGTACGGAGAAAAATAGATCTTTATACCTGTGATGGTTCTTCACTGTGCAGATATATTGAAAAGAGAAGCGAGTACTCGGAGTTTTCAATGCTTGAAAAGGAATACATTGCCACGGCATTGAAAAACAGGAACAAGTTTGGCGAAGTGTTTTTCTTTGATTCAGAAACATACGAAACACTCATCAATCTTATTCCGGATATAATCTACCGCATTAATAAAGACGGTGAATTTAATTATATAAGCGATTCAATCATCCGTCTCGGCTATGAGCCGAACGAGCTTGTGGGAAAGCACTTCAGTGAAATTGTACATCCTGAGGACCTTAATAACATTCAGCGGGCAAGTGTCCTGCCGGGACTGAAGGGGAAAAAAACAGAGGAGGAGTGTACACCCCGTCTTTTTGATGAACGCCGGACGGGGAGGCGTATAACAAAGAATCTCCGGG
>DAOSYC010000259.1:0-4392 GCA_035380905.1 Spirochaetota bacterium
GATGGGCGTTGCCCGTGGGATATTTTCAAATGAATCAGGGCTCGGCAGTTCGCCGATCGCCGCGGCAGCGGCACAGACCGACGAGCCTGTGCGGCAGGCCCTTGTGTCCATGACACAGACCTTCATTGACACCATTATAGTGTGCACCATGACAGGGCTGGTCCTTATCGTTACCGGCGCATGGAGCGCACCGGGGAAAAAGGCGGCGGCACTTACGGCCTATGCCTTCGAGATCGGGCTCCCCGGGGAATGGGGCAGCATGGTGGTTGCCCTTGGTCTTGTGTTCTTTGCCTATTCCACCATCCTGGGCTGGTCCTACTACGGCGAGAAAGCAATGGAGTACCTTTTCGGTGAGCGCTCCATCAAGCCCTACCGCCTGGTGTGGGTGGTGTTTGTCTTCGTGGGGGCAATGGTGAAGATCGACCTCGTGTGGAGCTTCGCGGACATCATGAACGGCCTCATGGCGCTGCCGAACCTCATCGCGCTCATCCTCCTTTCCGGCGTGGTTGCCGCAGAGACAAAGAAGTATTTCGATAAATACCGGAAGTGACATGTCTTCAGGTCATCCCCCTTTTTGCGGGGCGATACAGCTCCGCGTATGAAACGATACCAGCCTTCCCGGAACGTGCAGTTCCCTGCAGGGACACGCGCTGATCATGGCAATGCGGCGCATACCCGTTATTCGTATCTGTCCCTGAAACGGACCGCATTTCCCCGGTAAAGGGCGCTGCCCTCTCCCGGACCCTCACCCGCGCCTCACACGGCGGCGTGCCTTGTTAGCGGCACATTGATACATTTACCGCACTTGCTGTTGGGCAGGATAGCGAAGGCACATCTGTTCATGAAATGCTCTCCCCCATGCCTCGCAACGAACGTCCTTTTCGACTCGGCATGACTCGACCTCGTGTCTCGTAAATTTTCTAAATTGAGAAGTCTCCCTGAGAAGAATAGATGAAACAACCCGGATAAACCTGAACGTTCAGACAAAGCGAATACCATGCATGCAATACCAAACCCCTTCGAAGACACGATGCCGGAGACGTGGCGCGTCAGAAAGGAGGTCTGTACGCGCCATGAGGGAGCGCATGTCGTTGAAAGAATTCCTTAGCCGCCGCGGCAGACATACCGCTCGAAGCATCTTCCCCCACCGGGGGCCAGGGGGCAGTCCATGCAACACCTACCATGAACAGAAACCATAAGATCCTTCGAAGACAGGAAGTCGGAGACGTGGAGAGTCGGGCAGGAGGCCCGTACGAACCATGAGGGAGCGCTTGTTATAGAAAGAGTTCCTCAGCCGCCGCGGCGAGCGGAGCGTTTTGGTTACTTTTGCGCTTCAAAAGTAACGAAGGGAACATCCTCGCAGGATGAGAAAAACATGCCGGCGCAGCATAGGTGTAATGATTTCTGTAGAGAAGTGTCTTCATTTTACTGCAGGACATTCTCTTTTGTGAATGCATAAAGGTGTTTCTAACAAGATCTGTGCCCGTGTGAAGCGTGTGATTAAGCCCATGGGGGATGGGCGGCGCTCTTCCCCCGTGAAAATGCAGTTCCTCACAGAAACACCCGCCGCTCATGGCAATGAGGTACATATCATAGTTCAACTCAGTAAAAAGAGCGGTTTCCCTTTTTCCACGAAAAACCCTTGACCCGCTCACATAATATGATATATTTAAGGAAAATGTCAGTCACTGCATACAGAACGAAACCATGTTTTGAACAGAATATTATTTCCGGGGGAATGATGGAATACACAACGATTCTCTATGAGAAAACAGGGCATGTCGGGATAGTGCGCCTCAACCGGCCGGAGAGGATGAATGCGGTCATAGAGAAAATGTATCTTGAGCTGCAGGATGTGCTCGCCGCCGCGGAACGCGACGGTGAAGTACGGGTCCTTGTGCTTACGGGCACAGTACTTGTAAAGGATGGAAAAGAGCGTCAGGCGTTCTGCGCGGGTGCCGATCTCAAGGAGCATTCAGCGGGGACGCGTGATCACCGGCAGAAGCGTCTGTACATAGAACTTGCCCATGAAACGACACGGATGATATATGAATGTGAAAAGCCTGTCATTGCCGCGGTGAACGGCGCCGCCCGGGGGGCGGGGGCGGAGATGGCATTGAACTGCGACTTCGTGCTCATGGCGGACACCGCAACTATTGCCTTTCCTGAAACGGGACTGGGAACCTTTGTCGGGGGAGGGGTCACGTCGCACCTGCCGGCGCTGGTGGGGCTCATGAAGGCGAAGGAGCTTGTGTACACCGGGAAGGTCCTGAACGGTCCGGAGGCGGTATCATACGGCCTTGCCCTGGGTTCATTTCCCGTGGAAACGCTTATGGATGAAGCGCTGAAATATGCGGAGGCCATTGCCGGGAAGGCCCCTGTGTCGATGGCCTATGCCAAAAAGCGGCTTCAGAGCTCATATATGCATGATCTGAAAACAGTTCTCATGCATGAAACGGACGCGATTCTGTCATGCATGGATACGGAGGACTGGCACGAGGGGATCCGTGCCTTCGGAGAAAAAAGAAAGCCGGAATACAGGGGACAGTGATGAGCGAAAATATATCGGACCAGTTGAAAAGAATTTTCCACGCGCAGTCTGTCGCAATTATCGGGGCCTCCCGTGATGACAAAAAGCGGGGGTTTCAGGCCATACGGACCCTCCTGGACGAGGAGTATGAAGGGGACATTTACCCGATCAATCCCAATGAGGAGATGGTGCTGGGAATCAGGTGTTATGACAGTATCCTTGATGTCGAAAAACCTGTTGACTGCGCCCTCATTACGACTCCAGCGAAAACGGTGCTTCCGCTCCTTGATGAATGCGGCAGGAAAGGGGTTGCCGGGGTGGTCATTATTGCCGGTGGATTCGGCGAACTTGGTGATAAGGGCAAAAAAATTGAGAAGGAAATAGTGGAGACTGCCGCACGGTATAATATGAGGATCATCGGCCCCAATACATCCGGTATGATCAGCGTGGTGAACAAGATGAACCTTGTGGGGATAAAGAAGGTACCCCGGGGGAACATTGCCCTTTTGTCTCAGAGCGGAAATATCGCCCTGAACCTGATTACCGAGGCCCAGCTCAGGAGCCTTCAGGGGTATTCGTACTATGTGGGGGTGGGAAACGAGGCGGACCTCAAGTTTCATGAATACCTGGAATACTTTGCCAATGATAAAAACACAAAAGCCATTGTGATGTATGTGGAGGGACTCAGGGAGGGGAGGAAATTTCTCCAGGCCGCGTATAAAACAACCCAGTATAAACCGATCATCCTTTTGAAAAGCGGCCGGTCCTCAATCGGCATGAAGTCCGCGGGTTCACACACAGGGGCCCTCGCGGGAATTTCAGAAGTGGCCAGGACAGCCTTCCGGCGGGCCGGAATAATCACCATAGAAAATGCGGACGAACTTTTCCCCGCGGCGGAGACCCTCGCGTGCCTGCCTCCCATTAAAAATAACAGCATCGCGATCCTCGCGGACGGAGGCGGCCATGCCACCATTGCCTCTGACCTCCTCACGGACCTGGGAATTGAACTGCCGAAGCTGCATGACAGCACGGTGGAGAAGCTCAGGGAAATCCTTCCGTCAAACGCCTCGCTGCGGAATCCGGTCGATGTCGCGGGAGGGACGGATTCCAATCCGAGAATTTTTGCCGACTGCGCACGGATACTTCTGGAGGATCCGAGAGTGGGGGGGCTCCTCATCGTGGGGCTTTTCGGCGGGTACGGCATCCGGTTCTCGGAAAAGCTTACCTTCATGGAGGAGGACGCCGCCCACCAGATGGGGAAACTTATCGACAAGTTTAATAAGCCCATCGTACTGCACAGCCTCTATAATTTTGCGAAGCCCCATTCCCTTGAGCTGCTGCGGTATTATAATATTACCGTCTATGAGTCACTTGATGTGGCGTGCACCTGTATCGGTGTCCTGAGCCAGTACGGTGCGTATCTCAAGAAATATAAGAAGCGGACTAATTTCGTGCTGAACTGGTCCTCCAAAGCGAAGGTGGAGTGTCAGAAGATCATCAGTAACGCGATGCTTGAGGGGAGGAACGCCCTTCTGGAGCATGAAGCCAGGGAGATACTCCGCCAGCACGGCGCCCCGGTTCCCGAGGACTACCTTGCGCGCAGTGAAGATGAAGCGGTGACCCTCGCACGGCGCATAAAGGGCGATGTGGTAATGAAGATTGTGTCGCCGGGTATCCTTCATAAAAGTGATGCCGGCGGGGTAAAGCTTAAACTGAAAACAGACGATGATGTTCGCGCGGCGTTCAATGAAATACAGGAGAACGCGAAAAAATACAATTCCAAAGCGGAAGTTGTGGGGTGTCTCGTAACGCCGATGGTGGACAGGGGCGTTGAAATTATTATCGGCACAAAGATCGATGAC
>DAOSYC010000260.1:0-4390 GCA_035380905.1 Spirochaetota bacterium
CGCTCTGTTCAGGAATATCCGTTTCTTTCCGGTAATAATATGTATCAAGGGCAAAGAAGATCACAATAAGTATAATTGATGCAGTCAGCATTTCTGTAAACAAATGAGTCGTGGTCCAGAAAAAACTTACCCCCTTCAGAAACCCTAAAAAGAGCGGCGGGTCGCCAAGGGGCGTCAGGGAACCGCCGATATTTGCCACGAGAAAAATAAAGAACACCACCACATGGACCTTGTGACGCCGCCATCCGTTTGCACGGAGGAGAGGACGGATCAGAAGCATGGCTGCCCCGGTAGTCCCCATCCAGCTGGCAAGGATTGTTCCTATCAGGATAATGACAGTGTTCACTGCCGGTGTACCGGCCAGGTCCCCCTTGAGGCGGATACCGCCGGATACAGTAAAAAGCGCAAGCAATAGCATAATAAAAGGAAAATATTCAAGCAGGAAGACCTCAACTGCATAAAAGATGCTCATGTTCAATCCGAAGTGTACACTGAAGGCAATCATGAACGACACCCCCCAGAACAGTGAGACCTTCCCGTAATGGTGATGCCAGAAATGCGGCAGCAGCAGTGGAAACAGCGCGATCGAAAGAAGTATCCCCGCAAAAGGGATTGCCCACAGTAATGAAAGGTCCTGTCCGTTGAGATGCGGCGCATGATGGACCTCCGCTGAAGTCCCGTGACCCGCCCCTGCATGGGACACTGATTCAACCCCATGACCCGGCGACACAGCACCTCCCTCCGCAAGAAGCGGAACGCAGCAGAACACAACTGCTACCATACAACACAGCACAACCAGCCAACTGAGTGATTTCTTGAAACTCATAGCGTTTAATCCTATTTTTTAATATATGTATTTTCAGGCGGACGGCTGAAACAGCAACCTGCACACCATTGAAACCACAGGAAAATTAATTACCTGATGTAATAATAAATACCACAACAAATAGTATCATCACGACAATAGCGATCAGCAGCCTTTTAACATCAAGGTTCATATCATCCTCCATGTACACATTACCATAATACAGGAGGCGTCCCGGAAACAAGCAACCGGGCTGCAGCGTCCGACGCATTGCGGACAACACATGAAATATCGGCCTTAAAATTTACGGAATCCCCTCTACTGAAATCAAGCTCCTTCCCTTCAAGCGCAAGGAGAAGGCATCCTTCAATCACCCATGCGACACGCTCTCCGTTCGATTCCCGCGCGAGGCGGGTCGTTTCCATCACAGCACCCGGCTTCAACTCAACAATGTATGTTTCCAGTACATTGTTCTGCAGCTTTGAAGCAAGGAGTGTCAGGTTCAACCCGCGCCTTTCATCAGCAAAGGTCTCAGTATCTCCCTCCCTGACAAGAATGTAATCGAGCTGTTCAGCCTGCCGGAAAAAGTCGGAAATTTTTACGGCATACAGCTTCAGCAATTCCTCAAGAGAATGAAGTGACGGTGATATCTTGTCATTTTCAATCTGCGAAAGATGGCTTGCCGTTACATTCAGCCGCCGCGCAACCTCCTGAAGCGTATAACGCTTTTCGTTGCGAATTTTTTTTAAAGCCGGGCCAATTTTCATCCGCGTCCCCGTATTATAATTCGTACAGGTTCAGAATACGGTGAAATAAACCGGAAATCAAATATTTTTTAACTTATAATTAAAAAAAAGGCCATAAATTCAACAAATAATTAAATTTTATCTTTTTCTGAAACAAACATCTTATTAATATATCAGCATATGAAGGTGCTATATTGCCACGTATACATGGTATACCTGTATTCCCTTCTTTTATCCGGGTTGATACTACAACAATACCCTGCAGAAACCCATCTCTTTTCCGGATACAATTCCATCAGGAAAAGGTTTACACTTCAATCCGGTCACGCACCATGTATACTGCGTCATGTCCCCCCATCCAGCCGGGAAAGTTTTCATCCTCCCGAAAACCTGAGCTGAGGAACATGGATCGTGAAGCGGGGCCAATTGCATGAGCACTGAACCGGGAATATCTGCTGACGGTCATCAGTTGCGACAACATGGTTGACGCATATCCCCGGTTGCGATATGCAGGCGCCACTGCAATACTCACGATGTATAGCGTGTCCTTCATCACACTATGCTGATCGAAGGCACAATAATCAAGCCGGTGAAGCGGTGCCGCACTGATAAATGCCTCAATACACCCCCCGGCCCGCAAAACAAGGAACTGTGCACCGTTATCACGGAGGTCCTCAAGAAACTCATCCTCTGAATAACGGAGAGACTCCTCATAGCATACACGCTCAATACGGAGAATTTCCTCCCTGATACTGTCCCATTCACTCACAATTTCAAGGTCGGGATCGGCACTCACAATCACTACAGGCTGTTCCATGGAGGTGTTCCGTATTTTTATATTGTACGTGTATTTCATGTCCTGAAGCCGTGTTTTGTCAAGCAATTTGACGATATATAACCGGCAGGGATTCAATCCCGTACCGGTCATTCAATAAAAAATGACTTGCCCAATCTGCATAGAGCATATATAATCATATATTTGTTGATCAGATCACTACAGGTAATACATATCAATTTGCAGAAACACACAGTTTTTGACCTCTGGTCGTAACAATTTTTCTATAATCAAACAGGCTGTTTCTAAATGGGCTGGCATCAATCACCACATTATACCGTGTTAGCATGCGAGGTCATCAATAAATGGAAAATACAAAAACAATACTCCTTGTAGAGGATGAAGCGTTAATAGCAATGGCGGAGGAAATGGCCCTTAATGATTACGGCTATAATGTCATTGTTTCGCATACCGGCGAAGAGGCCCTTGATATATTCAGAAACAGCAACGAAATAGACCTTGTCCTTATGGATATTGATCTTGGTACCGGCATCGACGGGCCCGAAACTGCTGTCATGATACTGGATATCAGGACAATCCCTGTAGTTTTTTTATCAAGCCATACGGAACCGGAAATTGTGGAAAAGACAGAAAAGATTACATCGTACGGCTACGTGGTTAAGAATTCCGGGATAACCGTTTTAGACGCATCCATCAAGATGGCGTTCAGGCTTTTTGACGCGAACATGCAAATCGCGGAAAGTGAAAACAAACAAAAAGCCATGATCTCAAACATTTCAGATGTGATCGGCATAATCGGCGCAGACGGCATTATGAAATACAAGAGCCCCAATATTGAGAAACTGTTCGGCTGGAAGCCGGAAGACCTTGTGGGTACAAATGGTTTCGACACGGTTCATCCTGATGATCTGGAGCGAATACAGCATGTATTCTACACCCTCCTCGAACAATACGATATGCCGCACACGGTAGAATACAATTACAAATGCAAAGATGGAAGCTACAGGCCGGTGGAACTGACTGCAGTCAACTGCATACACAATCCAGCGATACACGGGATATTGCTGAACTATAAGGACATTAGTGAGAGAAAAGCAGCAGCTGACGCTTTAAGAAAATCCGAAGCACGATACATAAAGGCACAGGAAATTGGACATGTCGGCAACTGGGAATACAATCTGCAGACAACACATTTCTGGGGTTCCGATGAAGCCAGGCGCATTACGGTTTTGATCCCGGCCAGCCTGATTTTTCAACCGAGGAAGTTGAAAGCTGCATCCCTGAACGGGACAGGGTCCACCAGGCACTGGTTGACCTTATACAGGAAGGAAAAGAATATAACCTGGAATTTGAAATCCACCCAAAGGATCAATCTGAACCCAGAACTATCTGGTCTGTTGCCGAACTGCAGAGGGATGATAACGGCACTCCGCTGCTTGTTGAAGGGGTAATCCAGGACATTACTGCGCGCAAAAGAGCGGAGGATACCCTTACCCGCAACAACCAGGAATTGAATGCAATTATGGAAGAACTGGAGGCTGCCAACGAGGAACTTAATGCAACCAACGAGGAATTGCTGTCGTATCAGAATGAACTTATTGCACGGGAATGCGAACTGCAGCATATGTTCAGGAGTATGATCAATGCCTTTGTTCTGTTTGAATCGGTGTTTGACGGGAATGGAACATTTATCAGTTATCGGTTTATTTATATCAACGATGCCTACGAAAAAATTACCGGCGTAAAAAATGATGAGGTCCGGGGTAAAACAGTTCATGAAGTCTGGCCGGGGACAGAAGCTTCCTGGGTAGAGGCATATGGAAGTGTAGCGGTTACCGGGATACAAAAATCATTCGAAATGTACCATGAACCCACGGGAAATCTTTATCACTGTAATGTATATCGCCCCTGGGACACGCCTGAACGCTTCTGTGTAATCTTCGAAGATATATCTCAACGTACGCGGATTGAACAGGAACTGCGTCAGAGCGAACAGAAGTACAGAAAATTGTTTGAGAACATGGTGCACGGCGTGTTTTATCA
>DAOSYC010000261.1:0-4289 GCA_035380905.1 Spirochaetota bacterium
TGTATCCCTCCCGTGATATTATCGACACCCTGTACCGCCTTAATGTGCCCGTTACTCTCGGCTCCGACTCGCACTGCCCGGAGGAAGTTGCTCATGAATTCGGCAGTGCCGTTGAAATGCTGCGGGAAGCGGGATACCGGAAAGTTTCAGGATTCAAAAAACGAAAACGCTACGATATTCTTTTATAGGATGATGATACCGCCCCTCGAACAACACGCCGCCGGGACATTCACCGTCCCTTCGCCGGAAATCCTGCAACTCCATATCATGGGGAGGCACAACGGCGCAGTGGACTATTCCGCTGCTCCCCCGGAAATACGCCGGTCGGAAAAGGCGGTCCTTTCCGGATTAACGGGAATTTCCGCTACGCGGACCATAATGCTGAACCAGGTCCACGGGGACGATATAATTACACTGGACTCATATCCTGAAACGGACCTGCCCTTTTACGCCGACGCCGACGGAATGCTGACATCGCTTCCCGGCCTCTGCCTTGTAATACGCACCGCGGACTGTGTACCGGTATTCGCAGTCGACACCGCAAAGGGAGTCCTCGGCGCGGTCCATTCAGGATGGCGCGGGTGCCGCCTTGACATCACGGGAAAACTCATACAGAAAATGAAGACGGACTACGGCTGCTTTCCTGAAAACATCGAGGTGTTCATCCTTCCCGCAATCGGCCCCGCGTCCTACACCGTCAATGAGGACGTGGCGCAGTATTTCCCGCGCCACACGGAACGCAGCAACGGGAAAATCCTCGTCGACCTTCCCGGCAGCATACAGGCATCACTCATCGACAGGGGCGTCCCGGTACAGAACATCGCGCTGTACCGCCACTGCACCATGGAGGAAAATGAAAACTTTTTCTCCCACAGGATGGGGGACGCCGGGCGGAATCTTAATGCGGGATTTCTTATCACCCCGTAGTATTATTTTTTCTGTGACTCCTTCCTTTCCTTCAGCTTCAGCGCTTCCTTTATTCCCTTCTCCCTGATCACCTTCATTTTAAGGCCCGTTTCAGTCATTTTAAAAAACCGCTTTCCGTATTTTTTCAGAAGTTTTTTATTGATTTCAAAGCCGAGGCCGGGACGGGTAAAGGGCTGCAGCATCGCATTGCTGTCGGGAATTATTGGATCGATAACGCCTTCCCGGAATTCCGGAATCCACGAAGGCCGCTCAAGGGGATACTCCAGTGGCAGCGTATTGCCGTTGTCCGCGAGGACAAGGTTCCAGTTGACATAGAAGCCGATACCGTTCGTCCAGGTATGGGGCGAATACAGCCGGTCACGTTTTCTGCATTCATCAATGACCTGTTTCACCTGGGCAATACCCCCCGCGAAGGTAGCGTCAGGCTGATACACATGGAAGCAGTCCTTCTCGAACATGATCTTTATCTCGTCCCAGCCGTAATTGAGCTCAGCACCTGAAATTTTCACCTTTGAGTACTGCTTAAGGGCTGCGTTCCCGTCATAGTCACGGGAGTCGAGGGGTTCCTCCAGCCATTCAATGCCGTTGTCCGCGCAGGCATCAGTAAATTTTTTCGCGCGGGACAGGTCCCATGCCGGAATGCTGTCGACGATGGTCACCAGCCACCCCTGGTTCGCGTCAACACCCAGTACAAAATCATCTCCAATCCCTTTTCTGATTTCAGTGATATTGCGGATATCATCTTCCAGGGTTACGCTTTTCACGCGAAGCTTCGCGGTTTTATAGCCGCGTTTCTTCATTTCCTGCAGTTCTTCAACACGCTGCACGGGGTCACGCATCTCTCCGGTTGAGCAGTATACTTCAACCGGCCGTGCGCTTCCGCCGAGCACCTCGTACACCGGTTTCCCGGCCTTTTTACCAATAATGTCCCAGCAGGCGGGTTCAATCCAGAAATTGCGCCATCCGAGAAATCCAGCCTGTTTCAGAAGCCCCTGCACCCGGTCAATGTCCGTCGGGTCGGCGCCGAGAAGATACCCGCCCAGGAGATCCCCAAGCCCCTCCCTTTCCGTACCCATTGCAGACCCCGCCGACCATCCATCGATACCTTCATCAGTCATCAGATGGATCAGCGTAAACCTGTTGTGTGTCTGGGGATACCCGGGAATCCATGTGGGCCAGAACGTCTCTTTCAGCGGCACTGACACATGATACAGTTCAATTGCTGATATTTTCATAGTAGTCCCTCCGTTTTTCGTTTGACAGATTGGTATAACCAATATATTGGTTATACCAATCTGTCAACAATTAATCACCTGGAGCTGTTTCCGGATATAATAAAAAAATATGGACACCATCCACAGGGAATATAAACATATATGAAAATACATTCAATGCAGGAAGGCGGGAACCGGGTATGTCGATAAAAATTTCCGAGAAAATATATACCGATATTCAGCGGGACATTATACAGGGAGTATATAAAATCCACAGCAAACTCCCCCCTGAAAGGGACCTCGCAGACAGGTACGGCGCAAACCGCTTCGCCATCAGGGAGGCAATCGCAATGCTGACAAATGCAGGATTCGTGGAAACACGCCCCCAGAGCGGCACGTATGTGAAGGACTTCGACTCTCACTGCACCCTTGAAATGCTGGCAAGGATTCTGCTCACAAACAATACCATTGACCCCAAAACCCTGAAGTCCCTGCTGTCATTTCGCGCAGTGAATGAAACTCTCACCACGGAGAAAGCGGCATCTCTCGTCACAGAGGAGGATATAGAATTTCTCTCTCAAAACCTCCGGGAGAAGGAGAAGAATCTCCACTCGCCGGAGAGGCTGGCGGAGCTGGACTATGAATTCCATTACCGCATCGTCCTCATATCGACCGACATAATGATACGTTTAATTTTCACTTCAATGAAACAGGTGTATATAATTTTTACCGGATTATTCTACTCCCTGGAAGGCGCCCCGCAGCAGTCTCTTGCCCTTAACCGGAAACTTCTCGGGTCACTCGCGAAGAAAGACCCGGAACTCTCGCGAAATGCCATGAAAAAAATCCTTTCCTATGGTGAACGCCGTCTTCACGAAATTTCCTCACGCCGCACACGATAGTCCCGATCGATTGCCGGAACACTGAGTGGTCCGGCATACCATTGCAGTTTTTTTTGTTGACATACAACCTTGAGTTTACTCATCTTACCAGCACCGGATTTCTTATATGTTATTTTACATAATCATACCGGTAATATCTTACAGCTTAATCTGGAGGAATTTATGAAGTATACAGGAGACTACAAAAATAAACTCCTAACTCCCGTACAGGCCGCGCAGCTGGTACATTCAGGGGATGCAGTCGAATACGCCCAGTTTAACGGCAAACCTGTCGCATTTGACACCGCCCTTGCGGAACGTCATGCAGAACTGAGGGACGTTCAGGTGTTCTGCAGCGTGTGTGTCCCGCCGCTGCCGGAAACCTGCAAACACCCGGAAAGCTTTACCTTTGTCGACTGGCACTGGAGTAAGCTTACCCGGATGATAGAGGTTGTGGGGAAACCTTTTTACAATCCGATCGCGTACCGCCTTGCCCCTGACTATATGCGGTATTACTCTGAACCCTTCACCATGCGGTCAGCCTACTACGACCAGCCGGAAAAAGCGGCAGCAATGAAAAACTATTTCGTATTCAGGACCTCCCCCATGGACAAACACGGTTTTTTTAATCTCGGGCCGCAGAACTCCTTTCACTCTGCCGGTGTTGAACGGGCCGACCGCGTCATTGTCGAGGTTACCAGCGACATGCCGGTATGCATGGGGGGCGCGGAAGAAGCGATCCACATATCCCGCGTCGACCATATTATCGAAGATCCCGCAAACTCACCAATGTTCGCGCCGGAACCGGTAGAACCGACAGAGGTGGAGAAAAAAATTGCTGAACACGTGGTGAAGTATATCGGCGACGGCGCATGTCTGCAGCTCGGTATCGGCGGCATGCCGAACGCCATCGGGAAAATGATCGCGGAGTCAGACCTGAAGGACCTCGGGGCGCACACGGAAATGTTTGTCGATACATACCTCGACATTTACAACGCCGGCAAGCTCACCAACGCGAAAAAACCGATGGACCGGCACAGGAGCGCGTTTACATTCGCGATAGGGAGCCGCGACCTCTACGACTTCATGCACCTTAACTCAGCCGTGGCATCATATCCCGCTGATTACACCAATGACCCTGTTGTAATCAAGAACATTGATAATTTCATCAGCATAAACAGCTGTCTCCAGGTGGACCTCTTCACACAGATCAACGCTGAAAGTTCCGTTGTTGACGGTGTACCGCGTCAGATATCGGGAAATGGCG
>DAOSYC010000262.1:0-2127 GCA_035380905.1 Spirochaetota bacterium
GTCTCTATTATCGGAGCGGTATCACCCCCCGGAGGAGACTTTTCAGAACCTGTAACACAGCATACGACACGCTTTATACGGTGTTTCTGGGCCCTCGACAAAACACTTGCCGATGCCCGGCACTACCCGTCAATTGGATGGATTGAAAGCTACAGCGAATATCTCGGGGACATGGAAAACTGGTGGAACGGAAAAAATGAGGAATGGTCGGAGATGAGAAAAGAACTTATGAATGTCCTCCTTGAAGATAACCGCCTTCAGCAGATAGTAAAGCTCGTTGGCCCTGACGCGCTACCCGCAGGACAGCGCTTTACTCTTTTTTGCGCCGAAATGATACGGAACGCATTTCTACAGCAGAACGCCTTTGATGCCAATGACATGTACTGCAGTCCCGGGAAACAGATTTCGCTTCTGAGAATAATCCGCATATTCATGCATCAGGGCAGAGAACTCCTCAACCTCGGCGCTGATCTTTCTATTATAACGTCAATGGAGGAAGCCTCTGAAATACTGCGGCTCAAGTCGGAATACCCGAATGAGGACGCCGCCGGTCTTTCCCGGTATGCTGAAGAACTCACTTCGGCGATGGTAAAAATCAGGGGATCCCTTGAAATGCATTGAGAGTACGGCAATGGAACAGAAACTATGGGAAATTGATTATACAAGGCTGAAAGGAATTTCGGGCCCCCTCATGTTTATTGAGAATGTCCGCAACGCGGGGTATGGGGACCTTGTGGAAATACGCACCGGTGCCGGGGAGCTCCGCATAGGACAGACCCTTGAAATCAATGAGGAATTTGCCGTTGTCCAGGTATTTGAAGGCACTACGGGCCTGTCCCTTACGGACTGCAAAACCACATTCACCGGAGTACCCTTCACCATCCCTGTGGGAAGAGAGATGCTTGGAAGAATATTCGACGGCCTTGGACGACCCATTGACGGCGCCCCGGGGGTCGTCACAGACACCAGGGTAAATGTCAACGGGCTTCCCATTAATCCCTACATGCGGGAATACCCGCGGGACTTTATTCAGACCGGGATATCCGCGATAGACGGCATGAACACGCTCATACGCGGGCAGAAGCTTCCCATCTTTTCCGGGAGCGGCATGCCCCACAACCTCATCGCGGCACAGATAGCAAGGCAGGCACGCATTCTTACATCGGAGGAGGAATTCACAATAATCTTCACCGCCATGGGAGTGAAATACGATGTGGCGAACTTCTTTATCGAATCTCTTGAAGAAAGCGGCGTCCTGAAGGATTCCGCGCTGTTCCTGAGCCTTGCAAACGCCCCCTCCATCGAAAGGCTCATCACTCCCCGCGCCGCACTGTCCCTTGCGGAACACCTTGCGTTTAATGAACAGATGCATGTCCTGGTGATACTGACCGATATGACAAACTATTGTGAAGCGCTCCGCGAGCTTTCAAGCTCACGGGGAGAGATACCCTCCCGCAAAGGATATCCGGGCTACCTGTACAGCGACCTTGCGTCACTGTACGAGCGCGCGGGCCGCATCAGGGAGTCACGGGGTTCAATAACGCAAATACCCATACTCACAATGCCCAGTGACGATATTTCCCATCCTGTCCCGGACCTTACAGGATACATCACCGAGGGGCAGATAGTACTGGAGCGTGAGCTCTTCAACAGGGGGATATATCCTCCAATAGCGGGACTCCCTTCTCTTTCCCGGCTGATGAAGGACGGCATCGGTGAAGGAAGGACACGAAAGGACCACGCGGGAGTTGCCGCGCAGCTTTTCGCGTCCTACGCGAAAGTGAAGCGTATCCGGTCCCTGGCTGCCATTGTGGGGGAAGAAGAGCTCTCCGAACTGGACCGCATTTATCTGAAATTCGGGGAGTCATTTGAAATGGAATTTCTATCCCAGGGCAAAAATGAAAACCGTACAATTGAGGAAACACTGGACCTCGGATGGAAAATGCTCGGGCTTCTGCCGGAAAAGGAACTGTACCGCATTTCTCGAGAGGACATTCAGCGGTATTTTATTCCGGAAAAGAGGAAATAGATGATGGCAGGGAACAGCACCACATCCCCCACGAAATCAAACCTCAGGAGAATCAGGGAGGACCTTGAATTTGCATACGAGGGATATGACCTGTTAAA
>DAOSYC010000262.1:2227-4264 GCA_035380905.1 Spirochaetota bacterium
GGAGAATATGACGAGGTCAAAGAAAAATCCCTGCAGGTCCTGGAAAACCTTGCCTCCTACAGCACGATATTTAAATCAATTTTTATTCTTTCCCGTGAATTAAAGAAAGTACAAAGGCGGGTAAACGCACTTGAAAAAATATTTATACCGGAAAATGAAAACGCACGAAAATACATTACAGACAGGCTTGAAGAAATTGAACGCGATGAATTGTACATAAAAAGACTTATACAGCAGAAGTCCTGAAACAGGACCGGTTCATGACCCTGTATAAAACGTCAGCACCGGACGGGTAGTCATTCGAATTACGTGTAAACATACATTTCTGTGAATAAAGTGTTTTATCCCCTTTCTCCCATGGTTTCCCAATATTATCAGGTCCGCATCCACCTTCTCTGCCTGCTCCACAATCCTTGTTGCGGAATCACCGACTTCAACAATCGCCTCAATATCCTTAAAATTAAACTCCCTGCTTAACTCAAGAATATACTTATTAATTTTTTCAATTGTCTCTTTTACCGCTTTGTCCCGGAACTCCTCCCACAATTTATAGGCGTCAGAATAAAAAGATATTTTCGGCATATCCTCAATCACATGAACAATGAAAATTTCTGCATTGTACTTCTCGGCAACCGACAATGAGCGTTTTAGAATTTCCTCCGGCTTTTCTGTAAAATCCAGGGCTACCAGAATCTTTCTGTTTTTTTCCTCCATGTGATCACCTCTTTACTGTGTATTTACGGTATCCGGTACTCCTCAATTATTTTGTGAATAATGGCGTTCGCGTCATCATCAATATCGGTTATCTCAAATCCGTTTAAATAAAATTCCTTGTCCACATTATCATGTTCCGACCGCTTGCATTCCGCGGTAAACTCAATGGACCGGTCTACGTCCCCCTTTCCCTTCCACTCAAGGGACGTGGGCAGCTTCATGTTCAGAAGATAATACTTCCCGACCTGCAGAGGAAATTCAGACATTATCATTATACCTTCTTTTGAAATGTCTATGAGATACCCGATAAAATCATCCTCTTCAAACACCCGTAAATAAAATGTTAGATACACCCGCTGGTTTTTTCTCGGAGCATGTTTCATCTGTCCCTCCTCCATCCCGAAGTACTGCATTCCGACTAAATTCAATCTACAAAAAATACTGCTCAGATTCAAAATTTATTTATTAAAAAATAAATACAATATGCAATTTTTTACTATTGCCGGGCATGAAAGACAGCCCGCGCCGCCGGCTCTAAAATGACACCTTCCAGTGCAATTGTCAAAAAAAATACAGGCTGCAGCGGATGGACAAACACAGCCGCAACAGGGTTACTGCCGGCACACAGCTCCGTACAGCCGGTTAAATTCCCTGATATACTCGGCAGCGATTTCCGGATTGTCAATAATCAGCACATTCTCATCATTTGACAGTTGCGCACCCCGTGAAAAGTTATATGATCCCATCACCACAATCCGGCGGTCAATAATAAAAACCTTGTGGTGCATCGCGAACCTGTTGCAGTCCTTTTTCACCTTTACTCCTTCAAGGAGCAGTTTCATATATTCTGAGTACCGCGTCATGGAACCCTTCCTCTCGAAAATACCACGGACCTCGACTCCCCGCCTCCTGCACCGCACAAGCTCCTCACCAAGTTCATTGCTGGTAAAGGAAAACGCCATGAAGTGTACCGATACTGAAGCGTTGCGGATGTACTCACGCAATTCCTCTTCTATTTCATCTTCAGGGGAAAACAGCACCCTGATGCGGGTCCCATGGACAACAGCGCTTCTCCTCCTCCGGAACGGGGCAAACACTCCGCGCTCCCGCCTGTTGCCGAACACTCTCCCGTCAAACATCTCCATAAATTCCCTGTTGAATATCTCACATAGCGCAGCCGATTCAATCGCAAGGGCGTTATTGTTGTTACGCACCGCGCCGTTCACCGTTGCATTGTACGAACCGGTCCACAGCACCCTGCCGTCAATAACGGCAAACTTGTTGTGCATCAGCCCTTCACCGTCATCAGCAACGACAGGTATG
>DAOSYC010000263.1:0-4251 GCA_035380905.1 Spirochaetota bacterium
GGTGCTCATTAGAAAATTTGATCGCTAGCATAATAGAATGCGCAACAATAAAAGCAGAAAACCACAAAGCCAGTTGGTATCCGGTGTTGATGACCTGCTTATAATGAAGCATATCATTTATTACACCAATGAAGACAAATACGAATCCACCCAGAAAAATCCCCGCATAACGGAACCGTTTCACAATACCGGTTATCGTAATTAATACGATATAGAGACACGATGCACCAATAACCGCAAAATACCAGGTAAAGGCTGTGGAATAAAAGAATGTCGTTGTAACGGGGATAATGCACAGGTACAACAGATTAGCCGACAATAAAACCCTGAACACATAGCGGTTCACCAGGGGCTTGAAAAAATAATACGCAAAGAGGAAAAACGTAATCACTGAAAGAGGAATTGTAGCTGTAGCCAGGCGGGACCCGACTTCAAAAGACATGTCCGGGAATATCTGCATTATATAGGTGGTCCCTGTAAAAAACGTCCGCACCGCAATTACGATACAGAAAAGGCCGAAAAACAGCAGCTCTCTTTCATCTGTCCTGAACGAGAACAGAACAAGGTGGTAAAAACCCGCGAAAAAGCATATCGCGATAAGTATCACCTCAATGATGAGGGCATGCCGGTGATATCGTCCAATCTGCTCCGGGGACCCCAGCATAAAACTCTGTCCAATGCCGGCATTTCCATGGGAACTGTTTTTTATCTGCAGAATGATCTCAACAGCATCCCCCTGACACGGAAACGCAAACACATCGGGTTTCAGAAACCGCACAGGCTTACCAATAAAACTTCCGTGCTGGTCCACTACCTTGCCGTCTATCCACAACCTGTATTCAGAAAATATTTCCGGGGTCTGAATACTCAGAGGCTTATGGTGCCCCGGCGTCTTCACGGTAAGCCTGTATGTCGCAAATCCCCGTGAAGGATATCCACTGGTACCATATCCGGTCCAGAAGCGGGGTACCTGATAATAGCCGTCGGGAACAGGAATATCCTTTCCCCGAAAATCATCAGGGCCAATAAGCTTCTTCCAGTAAAATTCCCACTCGCCGTCAAGCTTCACAGCACCGCTCCGGGTGAGATCAATACCTGTGAAATCAATGACTCCCCTGACCGCGTTCGATTGAGCACCCTGCTTCACCGGCGCGTCACAAAACCCCGGGGTAACAGAGATCATGACAAAGAACAACATGATACACGCGATGAAGAAAACCGCCTGTTTTACAGATAACAGGCAGGCCCTCTTCCAGGGAAATGATTTTTTACGGTCAATACACATAGGTACGCCCTTCGCGGAAAAATAGCATCGAAGTTTAGAAGGATATACTACGGGAAATGCACGTCAATAACAGTTTTCTGTTTCTGTGTATTTTTTTATTCAACAGGGAACAATATGCTACAGCGTCCTTATTATCTGTTTCACAAGCTCCTGTACATCTTCCTCTTTCACGTCATGATAGAAATTATCGCCAAGGGTCCGTTGTGTGGTGTCCGGAACAAAATGTTTATACAGAAGTGTCGGAAGGTCCCACTTATTGCACACACCCCTGAAATCACTGTACTTCATTCGCCGAAGCTCATATCCGGGAAGCGTCACGATATCGACAAGGGCCCGTTTAACATTGCTTTTCTGCTCATTCCCTTCACACTGAAGTTCGGAATGTTTCAGATACCGGTAAACGGGATTATCAGGTTCCGGACGCTGTACCGTGGCACAGCTCAGGAATAGACATATCACACAAAAACCGCTCAGTACCGCGACTGTTTTTTTCATTTTTACACGCTCGCATGTATAGCATTGCACTACTTCACTATATGTAACGCGTACACATTTTTACCGCAACTCTTTTATCACAGGCAGCCGATAAAACCGGAAAATGTGACCTCACACAAAACGCCGGGGGCAGCACATGCCGCCCCCGATTCTTTCTACATACAGCAACTACATGTTTTCTATTGTAACCGCAATGATGTTACGGGGTTTACCTCCCTGATTCCATGAGCCGCTCCAGCTCCTGTGCCTTCAATACCTTCCGGTCGGCCTTCCCTATAGGGGTACGCGGCACCGCATCGACAAACTCCACGAACCGCGGCACCTTGTACGGCGCAAGATGCTCACGGCAGTACTCCACCACTTCATCCTTCGTCATGGACTGCCCCGGTTTAAGACCGACAAAGGCTTTCACCGCTTCACCCTGTTTTTCATCAGGGATGCCGATTGTGCATGCCTCATTGACCTTTGGATGTTTAAAGAGTACTTCGTCGATATCTCTCGGGTAGACATTAAACCCGCTCACAATGATCATGTCCTTCTTGCGGTCGAGGATAAACACAAAACCCTCCTCATCAATGCTGACGATATCGCCGGTATACACCCATCCGTCCTTTACCGTCTTTTCGGTCTCCTCCGGATTGTTCCAGTATTCAGTAATGAACTGCGGCCCCCGCCCGATGAGCTCCCCGGACTCCCCCCGGGGCATTACTTTTGTACCGGTCTCGACGTCAACCACCACGAGATCCGTGTCGGGCCATATTATGCCGCAGCTCCCGAATTTGCGCTTGGTTCTGACGGGGTTTACGGTGTAGATATTAATGGTTTCAGACATACCGGCGCCCTCAACGATCCTGCCTCCGGAAAGCTTCTCAAACTGCTCCAGGGTCCCCACGGCGAGGGGCGCGGAACCGCAGAATATTCCCTTAATGGACCGGATCTTTGAATTTCCAATTTCCGGATGATTATTGAGCCCGATAATCATCGCGGGAACAGCAGCCCAGAGATTCGGTTCATGCTTGTTGATAGCTTCCAGAAGGTTATCAGGGGTGGGCTGCGCCACAAGTATGATGGTGCCACCTTTATACAGGCAGACATTTACATTCGCGTTATAGCCGTATATGTGATTGAGGGGAATGGCGCAGAGTGTCCTGAAGTCCTCCGGGGGGACCGCCACGCCGAGCCATTCAGAGGTGCGCACCACCTGGCTCATGTTCATTTCATTGGTGTGGACACACCCCTTCGGGACCCCCGTGGTACCGCCGGTATACTGCAGCTTGGTAATATCGGAAGGATACACCGGGACATCGGGCTCTGCGTCACTCGCGGGGCCGATTATTTCATTGAAGTCAAATATATCGTCCCCCTTTTCAATCTCCACAGGGGCACCGGGGACCTGTATGGCAATCACACGCTTCACCGGGGTTGCCGGATTACGCATCACCTCAATTGCCTTTCCGGCAAACATGGCCAGCACAATCACCGTTTCCGTGCCGCTGTCCGTGAACTGCAGGGTCAGTTCAGGTACCGTATACATCACGTTGGCGGGAACCTCAATGGCGCCGAATTTCAGAAGTGCGTGAAGCGCAATAATATACTGGGGAATGTTGGGGGCCATTATTGCGACACGGTCCCCTTTTTGTATGCCGAGCCCCATAAGGGCATTGGCAAGCTTCCGGGCCAGGGTGTTCACCAGACCATAACTCAGCTTCGTATCATTGAAAATAAGATAGTCCTTCTCAGGTTTTTCAGCGGCCCATTTATTGAAAAGGTCCTTCAGCGGTACCGCGGGATAGACGGGGTCGGCAAATTCCTTTTTATCATAAAACTCCACCCATTTGTCGTGCCATGCGATAACATCATCGTCAAAATCTTTGAGCCAGGGTTTCTCTTCGTAAAGATGCTGATTACTTCTTAGTCGTTTCAGGTTCATAACAACCTCCGCGTTACATAATAATGTACGCGTAACTAATCCGGCACGTTCTGTGTTTACATATCTTCAGATTATACCTGCTGTGAAAACACCCCCTTTTATGCACTATACTGTGGTCAGTAATTACAAACTATCTATATTCAGGCCTGTTTTTTGGCAAGATATTATTGTTTTGCTATCATTAAATTTTTTCCGTTGACTAATTACTCACTTTATCACATAAAAAATGCTCCTGTTACCTCTCCTTCCCTTCTCACACCCGGAAAAAAATAAATTACTTGCCCCGGATAATGTCGATACAATAGTATGAATCGACAGAGGATGATTATTCACCGGGTATCTACCTTCGCGCAAGAAACAGAATATGGCTCCTCGCATTATCCTGAAACCGTGAAACGGGCAATAATCATGAAACATATTACATCATTCGTTATATACCTTCAGCTCTGCATACTGGCTTTAACCGCGTCCATTACCGGCTGCGGGGATGAAATATTCGACCTTGCGGAACAGGCAAATGAGGGCATTGTTATCGGGGCGG
>DAOSYC010000264.1:0-4246 GCA_035380905.1 Spirochaetota bacterium
CGCCTCATAGAGTTCCCTGATTTCAACGGCTTTGCTTTCCCGGTCATACCGGTAGCGCATCAGGGTTTCAATCTGCGGGAACACGGTGTATTTGGGGGGCACAGAGGGAATCGGCGCCTTCAGCTGGATCAGTTCAGGTTCCGTCTTTTCAAAAAATGTCTGACCTGAATCCGTATCAACAACCGGTCCCAACACCTGATACTCTTTGCCAAGTTCCTTTGCTATTTCCAGTACGTCGCTCTTTTTTATCAGAAACATAATCATACCTT
This sequence comes from Spirochaetota bacterium, assembly GCA_035380905.1. Lineage (GTDB taxonomy): Bacteria > Spirochaetota > UBA4802 > UBA4802 > JAGODF01 > JAKQCH01. Next base: position 270 of record DAOSYC010000264.1, read on the forward strand.
CTCTATTCTTACCGGTATTGTTGCGTCTTCACCCTGCCTGAGGATATTTGTATGGCCGAGTAGAAACTTCTTTATCATGTCCTGCACGAAATACGGCGAGTAGGCCGTACCCGGCTTCACGTCATCGGAAATTTTCACCGCCACATCCATACTGCCTGACAGCGACACTACACGCACCGTCCAGTGGTTACGCACCCCAAGCTCATAGGCGTCAGCGGAATTGATTTCAACAAACCCTTCCGGATAATCCAGAAGCGTCGCATTGTATTCACGAAGCGGAATATAGGTCTTTTTCATGAGGTTATTCTGGTGCCAGAAGTGCTGGGCCTTCCCTACCATGAGGAGAAGCGGATAATCCGGGTCAGCCGTTTTTACCTCGAAGTCACCGGACAATGCCAGGCATTTCAGCTTTCCCCCCGCCTTTTCCAGTGAAAAGAACGGTGTCCCGTCAGGATTGTTCCCGTCGCAGGGCCACTGAATTCCCGCAATGCCGCGGCTGCGCAGCCTGTCATAGGAAACCCCTGCATACCGGGGCGTTACCTTCACTATTTCATTCATTACATCTTCAGCTGAACTGTAGTTCCAGTCAGCCCCTGCCTTACGGGCAATCATCGTATACACGTTCCATCCCGGCAATACACCGTCGGGAGCTTCCACTTTCTTTTCAGAAAGCTGTATACGGCGCTCGGTATTGGTAAAGGTGCCGTCCGTTTCAATATACGAGGCAACGGGTATCACCACATCCGCGTATTCGGTAAAGGGGTTCCGGAACGCGCCGATATAGGCGATGAAGTCAATATCCTTCAGCCTGTCAGCATATCGAATGATGCCTTCGTCATGGTCTGAAACAACAAGGGCCTTTAACGGTGTGGACTCATCCGCGAGAAGTTCAGGTATGGAGCGCCCGGGAATTGCGGGAGGTTCTGACCCCCATTCTGCAGCATATACGGAACGGACCTTCGCGTCCTCAAGTGACTGAAATCCTGAAAGAAGATCAGGAGCTGCCCCCATATCATATCCTCCCTGGAGGTTATTCAGCCCCGCGACAGGATTAAGGCCTGACCCTTCCTTTCCGATATTGCCGGTAATTGCGAACACGTTGAAGAGGCAGCGTATTGTTTCCTCATCAAGGCCGGAAATGCCTGAGGAGAAAAATGCCATCGCGGTATTTGCCGCAGCCAGCTTCCGTGCAATCTTTTTGATATCGTCATAGCTGATACCGGTGCCCGATACAATCTGATCTTCCGTTAAACCGGCCACTGTCGCGGCAAAATCGTCGTACCCCTCAACTGCTGATGCGATAAAATCTGCCGCGGCGAGTTTCTGATCGATCACCGCTTTCCCCAGTGCGCCGAGAAACAGTGTATTGGAGCCCGGATGGATCTGTAAAAAATCATTGGATAATTTCGCAATCTGGGTCCTGCGGCTGTCTACAGTGACAACCTGTGTCCCGTTCTGTGCAGCAAGATGTATCTCGCTTCCGATAATAGGGTTCTGTTTGGTAATATCAATCCCCAGAACCAGAACAAATTCTGCCTTACGAATATCTTCCACAGGGCAGTTCATTCCCGGGAACCCCGCCCCCTCGTGCAGTACATTGAGGCTGTTCCGGTGGCCTGATTCAGAATCAAGGCTGATGTTATTTGTATTGAAAACGGCCCGGCCGAGTTTTGAGAAGAGATACGTTTCCTCATTGGTGGCCCGGGGTGATGCAAGAAATCCCATTTCGGAAGGCCGGGACTTCAGAGAGGAAAGGACATCGACAACCTTACTTATTGCCTCGTCATATGTGCACTCACGAAGCACACCATCCTCCCGCACCATGGGAACTGTAATTCGTTCTTTTGTTGTCAGCAGTTCATGGATATTCCATCCGCGGACACAGAGCCGCCCTTTACTGACCGGGTGATTTTGAGAAGGAAATACACGGGTTACCGTATCGGATTCAACAGCAAGAAAATGACCACAACCGGTTCCACAGAATGTACAGACGCCATGTTTCTGTTTCATGCTCTAAACTCCACGATATAATTTTGAACATAGCAATGCTGCTGTTATATGTCGAACGGGTACAGCTCACGCCAGCATTACTACGGTCACAATCAACGAACAAACACTGCGTGCAGGGTACCGCATTTCGACAAGATCGTATCGCAGAGTGTATCGTTGAACTGTGATCCTGTGAATGCAATCCACTACTGATGATTATTAAACCCTGAAGTTGCTGATTTTCAAAATTTTTTTCGGATACAAAAATTTAGCATACTTTTATTAATCTATACAAATGACAATATCTAAACACTCTCGTATTAAAAAAACCAGCATTTGATATTTCACCTTTTTCACTTTGGGCTCTGACCCTTTATTAGGTTATCATTCTCCAGGGAATATTATGTTGAGGGGTCAGTGCCCCGACTTTCAGACATTGTTTTTCCGGGGACACTATGCCGGGAAATAACCATGTAACAACGAAAATTATAACGAAAAATCATGACTATCTTCATATATATGTTTTAAAAAATCGACCCTGCTTATTAATTATTTGACACCAGTGATATTGCACCACACATATATATTCACACTCAACAGTAAACGTATACACCTTCCCTGCTTGTGTCGCGAGTATCAGAACATTACCCTGTTTCAAGACAGGGATAAGCAGTATTATACCAGCCGGGAATATTCAACTCACCACTAAAACGAATAACAAAATTTGTGATGGAGAAAATCATGAAAGTATGTACAACCGGAATCGCATGTTTAGCCGTTATACTCTCTTTTGCGGCGTCTGTTTCAGCGGAAACAATCAGCGGGACATGGACTGACCCCTCAGTACAGAGCAACGCGGTCATCGTTCAGAGGGGCAACAGGGTCACTATCACCAATACTTTCAGCTGGCAGGGAAAGGAAGTACAATGGCGGGCACAGGGCACACGTAACGGCAATACTGTGTCAGTCCGGTATTTCTATACAAAAAACAGACCTGCGGGATGGGAAAACGGGACCATGAACTTCCTGCTCACCGGCGGGAACACACTCTCCGGAAAATGGGTATCAGAATCCAGGAGATATTCACAGAATATTACTTTTACCCTCGTCCAGCGTCAGGATCCCCGTGCCGAAAGGACCCCGCCGAAGAGAACGAAACGGGCTACCCGCAGAAAGGACCAGCACGGCAAGTGGGTCGATCCCGACCGGAACCTGCGGATGTACAGGTCGGAGGAGGAACGGTAAAGAGTACATGCTCTGACCCCTGCGGTATTTTCATTACTGCATGAAATGATATCGACCCGCACAAAAAAGGGACATCCATTCCGGATGCCCCTTTTTTTACATATTCATGAAATAATTCAATCAGTCCAGAGTCCCTATGGGAAGCACCGTTTTGCCGTATACTTCATTCAGCACCTGCGCCATGGCGGTATAAATTGCCGACGCACCGCAGATAATCCCTTCAATACCGGTAATAGTTTTGATTGTTGGATTTCCTGTGGCATCACCTATGGCAAGAAGAAAGAAAAGCACTGCAAGAGAGAAAAATACAAACTGAAGCGCCCTGTTGATCTTCAGTGTGCCGATAAACATAAAAAACGTAAAGATTCCCCACATTGTAAGATACGCAACCATCGCGATCTTTTCCGGGGCTTCGCCCCATCCCATCTTCGGGAACACAAGGAGTCCCACCAGAGAAAGCCAGAAAAGCCCGTACGATGTAAAGGCGGTTGTTCCGAAGGTGTTGTTTTTCTTCCAGTCCATGATGCCTGCGATAATCTGTGCGATACCGCCGTAGAAAATTCCCATCGCGAGAATCATTGTGCCCAGTTTGAAGAGCCCGGCGTTGTGCAGGTTGAGAAGCACGGTTGTCATGCCGAATCCCATGAGTCCGAGCGGTGCGGGATTTGCGTAATTGTCTTTTAATGCCACGATCTGTTCGCTCATACTAACTACCCCCTGAATAAATTATAAATATAAGGACA